>JBFHWF010000024.1:0-31065 GCA_041589175.1 Gammaproteobacteria bacterium | reverse complement strand
GGGTTTCATGGCCTGCATGTACGAGTTACAGGAAATGCTGTGTGATATAACCGGCATGGCCGGTTTCTCGTTAACGCCAATGGCGGGTGCGCAGGGTGAGTTTGCCGGTGTGGCGATGATCCGTGCCTACCATGATTCCCGTGGCGACCACGAACGTAAGGAAATCCTGGTACCGGATGCGGCGCACGGCACCAACCCGGCAACCGCGACCATGTGTGGATTTACGGTGAAAGAAATTCCAACCCGTGCAGACGGTGACGTCGACGTGGATGCACTGAAAGCTGCGGTCGGTCCGCAGACGGCGGGCCTGATGCTAACCAATCCCTCGACACTGGGCGTGTTCGAACGCAAGATCGAGGAGATTGCCAGGGTGGTTCACGAAGCCGGTGGCCTGCTGTACTACGATGGCGCCAACCTGAACGCGATCCTCGGTAAGATTCGTCCCGGTGATATGGGCTTCGACGTGATTCACTCCAACCTGCATAAAACCTTTTCCACACCTCACGGTGGTGGTGGCCCCGGCTCTGGTGCTATTGGTGTGGCGGAACGTTTAAAACCGTTTATGCCATTACCGGTGGTAACAAAAGACGGTGACCAGTATCGCTGGTTAACGGAAAAAGACTGCCCGCAAAGTATCGGTCGCATGTCGGCGTTTATGGGTAACGCGGGTGTGTTGTTACGTGCCTATGTTTACATGCGTTTACTGGGTAAGGAAGGCATGCAACGGGTATCCGAGTTTGCCACGCTCAATGCGAACTACATGATGGCTCAATTAAAAGCCCGTGGTTTCGAAGCGGCGATCCCGGATCGGTATGCCTCGCACGAGTTTATTATTACGCTGAAAAAACAGGCGAAGGAACTCAAGGTGAGTGCCATGGATTTTGCCAAGCGTTTACTCGACCTCGGTTACCATGCGCCAACCACCTACTTCCCGTTACTGGTGCCGGAATGCTTGCTGATCGAGCCGACGGAATCGGAAGCCAAGGAGATGCTCGATGGTTTTGTCGAGGCGATGGTACAGATTCAGCAGGAAGCGGAAACCGACGCAGAGAAACTGCACAATGCACCGTTTACCATGCCGGTCAATCGCCTCGATGAAGTGCGCGCGGCCAAGCAGCTTGATCTTGCATGGTCGACGGAATCGAACGCGTAGTTCTGCAAATAACTGCCCCGTGCATGCGGGGCGGTGTTCTGTCTAGTCAGCAATAATGGCCATATTGCGACCATTTTCTTTTGCCCGGTAAAGTGCCTTGTCGGCACGGTCGAGGATTTGTACAGCCGTCTCATCCTTCTGCAGTTGTGCAATGCCAGCACTAAACGTCATGTTGTTTATCACTTCGAACGTATGACTGTCGATAGCGTCTTTAATTCTGAGATAAAGTGCATGGGCTGAATCGCTGCTGGCCATTTGTGCCAGTACGATAAATTCTTCTCCGCCAAAGCGTGCAAAGATGTCTGATTCACGAATCGTCTTGCGTACGACCCGCGAAAAATCAATCAACACCGAGTCACCAATTTTATGCCCATGCTGGTCGTTGACCTGCTTGAAGTGATCCAGGTCGAGGTAAATAATCGACAGCTTCAAATCGTAGCGCTGAGCTCGGTCCAGTTCTTCTTCCAGACGTTGATCGAAAAACTGCCGATTATAGGCTGAGGTGAGCTTGTCGGTGTTGGCGAGTTGTGTCAGCTGATTTTGCAGTACCTTGTTATGTGCCATCAGGTAGCCGACAATCAATGCGGCAAACATGGGCACGATAAAATTCACCAGCTTGACCTGATCATAGGTGAGCCATGAATGGAATACAGTGAGCACACCGAAGATGCCGACTGAAAATGCTATATATTCAAGATAACAGCAGAGCCGTTGATTTGCTGGAGTTTTTTGCATGGGGTTATTGTTTTATGGTTGTATGAGGAAGTATAGTCAGTAAATTACCCTTCACAGGAGAAAATCCTATGGGATATCGACAGCGTTTCGTTGTGAGTGTGATGAGTGTTGTGCTGGCACTGGTGTTGCCATTTTCCCTGACTGCACGAGAACTTGCCGGGGTGCAGCTGCAAGAGCAGGTTGAATTGCCTGGTGCTGAAACGATATTGCAGCTTAATGGGGCCGGTATTCGTTATAAGTTTTTCTTCAAGGTATATGTCGGGGCGCTGTATTTGCCGGTGAAAATGCGCTCAGCAGAGCAGGTGTTATCTACGGATCAGCCTGCTCGGGTTCTGATGCACATTGTGTATGATGAAGTGCCACTTGAAAAATTAACAGCAGCCTGGAATGAAGGCTTTAGTGGTAATGTTCCTGCTGATCGCCTGGCGTCACTTAAATCACGGTTGAACACGTTTAATAATATGTTTAGTGACCTTCACGCAGGGGATGTCGTGTTGCTGGATTATATGCCTGGTCAGGGAACGCGTGTGACTATTCGGGGTGAAGACAGGGGCTTGATAGAAGGTGCAGATTTTAATCGCGCGTTGTTATCGGTCTGGTTGGGGGATGAGCCCGTGACAGATGAACTCAAGGACGCCATGCTAGGTATTGTGGAAGAATAGTTGCCACTGCCTGTGCTGATAAACTCTACGCCATGGATGACATCATGGCGATTTGCACGGCTTCGGCATCCTGAAAAATATCAGTCAGCAGCTGATTGAGTTCGCCATTCAGTTGTTCACTGTCGGGGCCATCGGGGAGTGACGCCAGGTAACAGCGGATATTGAGGAGTGCACATTCGACATGGCTACTGTCGCTGTGTGAAAGCTGCGTCAGGGGGATTGCTTTTTCCAGCGCCAGTTGCTCCATACGCTCTGTGTTGAGTTCCATTTCTGAAATATTTTCCAGCGTCTGATCGGCAATTTCGGCCGGCATCGCGAGCAGGTTCTGCTTCATCATCCTGCGTGTATCACGCAATGGTTTAATGACATTTTCCCAGGAAGAGGCGGTGCCCAGGAGTGTTTCAATATCGTCCCGGTTCAGGCTATAGCCCTGATCGCCCGTCCAGCAGCAGAACAGTATCAGATTAACATTCAGCTCATGCTGGTTCTGTAATAACAGACACTGGTTTTCTACATTGGGTAGTGTCCAGAGCTGGCTTGAGTAATTCCAGAAATCGCTATTGGGAAAGTCCATACAAAATATAATAAGGTTGGTGTTGCGTTTATCTAGAGACTAGTTCAGAAATGCACAGCCTGCATTGCCATTCAGCTTTTTTGTGTGACTTCTTGTGCAAGTTCTAACAACCGTTTACGACTGAGAACGCCGTTGTATGTTTTTTCGCCAATGACCAGTGTGGGGACACTGCTGGCATTCAGGTAGCCGGCATATTGCAGGTAGGGAAGCAGTCTATCGGGGACGCTATCCGCTGGGCCGCTGGCATGGGGATCGCTCCAGGCTTCATTTACAATATTTTCCGGAATCGTGTGTTGTCGGGCAATATCCCGGAGTACCCCTTCGTCGCCTATATTCTGTCCTTCGACAAAGTAGGCATGAAAAATCCGGTTGTGCAGTGGATAAAACACATCCGCCCCCAGGGGCTTGCAGGCCTCAGCCAGCAATAGTGCCTTGCGCGAATTGGTCGTCATGGTCTGAGGGTTAAGTTTAACCTGCTCGGCAATGGCGAGCTGTTGCAGGCTTTGCATCATGCCATCCCACTCTGCATCGTCATAGTTGAGTAACTTGACAGACTGCCCGGTCGACGGGGTTTCCGGGTGAATTTCTATAAAACACCAGTTGATCTTAAGGTCGTAGTGTTCACGCAGGGTATCGAGTCGCAGGTTGCCGAAGAAGCAAAAAGGGCATATATAATCACTGAGTATGGAAATTTTTAACTCGGGCTTCTTCATGCATATTTGTCTGTTTGCGTCGTCACTCAGACAATAGTCTTATTTTTAATGTAAATCAATCGAGGCCCGCGGCGGACGTAGACCATGAAACGAATACGAAAGATAAACCTGGCACTGGTGCTGGTAGCATTAACGGCTACCCCATTACAGGCGAGAGACTTTGAGGATAACTATGCAGTGTATGGCGCGGGTGCCGAGCCCTGTAGTAACTATCTGCAGGCCATGAATAGAAGTGGCAAGGAACTGGATTACTTTATTGACTGGACGGTAGGCTATTTATCGGCATTTAACGTGATTATGCCGGCTACTTATAATGTGCTCGGAGAAACCAGTTTTCCGGAAGCTCAGCAGTGGTTAATGCGGCACTGTCGACAGTACCCCAATGAGCTATTTATCAATGCCACGCTCAAGCTGACCGAGGTGTTATATCCGGGGCGCTATCAGTCCAGCCTCAAGAACCCACCGAACCCACCTAAACTGAAAGATGTGAGTAAAGCGGCGACTTCAGGCAAGTAACAGGGCAACTGCCAGTACCACCAGCAGGCCAGCGAAGATGTGTTTCAGTCGAGTAGTATTCAGTTGATGTGCCCAGTGAGCGCCCAGTGGTGCAAACAGGGTACTACTGATAATGATGCCCAGTAAGGCCGGTAGATAAATAAATCCCAGTGCATAGTCTGGCAGTAATGCATGTTGCCAGCCGGCGATCAGGTAGCTCAGGGTGCCAGCGAGGGCGATGGGAAAGCCAACGGCAGCGGCGGTGGCAATTGCCCGATGAATACTGCTGCCATACCACATTAACCAGGGAACGGTCAGGGTGCCGCCGCCAATACCCAGCAAGGAAGACAATGTTCCGATTACACCGCCACCGGAGAAACAGGCCAGTGCGCCGGGCTGGCTTTTGTGGGCATCCGGTTTGCTTCCCCAGATCATATGCGCAGCAACGGCCAGCTCGAACAGGGCAAACAGGGGTTTCAGGTTATCACTACTGATGATGCTGGCCAGCCAGCCGCCGCACCAGGCGCCGAGCAGAATGCCCGGAGTGAGCCTGAAAGCCTGTGACCAGCTCACCGCCCCCTTGCGATGGTGGCTGTATACAGAGGCAATGGAGGTAGCCAGAATGGTGGCCAGTGAGGTGCCCAGGGCAAGGTGCATGATGATATCGCCTGGCATGGACATCACGGTAAACAGCCCGGCCAGAACGGGAACAATAATTAGCCCTCCGCCAACCCCCAGTAACCCGGCAAGAATACCGACAAGGGCACCTAGCAACAGGTAAAGGCCTAGCTCCAGTATCATCTGGCTCAGGCGTCAGAACTGGCTTTAGACGAGGGTTTTCCGTGAGGTTTTTCGTGGCGCTTCTCATGGTGTTTCTGGGGGCGGCGGCGAGGGCGGTTGCCAGCGTTATTGTTATCGTTATTGCGTCCCCGGTTATTTCCCCGATTGCCGCCACGATTACCTCCGCCATATCGCTCAACACGGGCTTTCGGTTTTGGTTTAGCCAGCAGGTCGGCGCTCACGGCATCAGAGGGAATCGCATGACCAATGTATTCCTCGATTTCTGGCAGGTAATGGGCGTAGTCTTCACAGGCAAAGCTGATGGCATGTCCGGAAGCCCCGGCTCGGGCGGTACGGCCGATGCGATGCACATAATCCTCTGCCTGCTGTGGCAGATCGAAATTAAATACGTGACTCACCTCGGGGATATGCAGTCCTCGGGCAGCGACGTCGGTGGCCACCAGGATATTGAATTCACCATTCTGAAACTGCTTTAGCAGGCTCTGGCGCTTTTTCTGAGGGATATCACCGGAGAGGATTGCTGGGGGGAAGTCGTTACCCGTGAGCCATGCATTGATGTCGTCGGCTACCCGCTTGGTATTGACGAAAATAATGCTGCGGAAGGGCTGTTCTTTCTGTAGCAGGCCAATCAGTAACGGGATTTTTTCATTATTTGCCGGG
The DNA here is from genome assembly GCA_041589175.1 of Gammaproteobacteria bacterium. Lineage (GTDB taxonomy): Bacteria > Pseudomonadota > Gammaproteobacteria > SZUA-229 > SZUA-229 > SZUA-229. Next base: position 25,272 of record JBFHWF010000024.1, on the reverse strand, counting down.
TAATAGACCTTTTCTTCTATCTTGTCGGCGGTACGATGTTCGGACTCAATCTTTACATGCTGGGGATTGTTCATGTGTTCATAGGCCAGCTCCTGTACTCGATAGGAGAGAGTGGCCGAGTACAGCATGCTCAGGCGCTCCGGCGGCTCGGGGCAGCGGCGCATCAGGTAGCGGATATCCTTGATAAAGCCCAGATCAAACATGCGATCGGCTTCATCCAGTACCAGAGCATCGACCATTTTCAGGTTGAATACATGCTGCTTGAAATAGTCAATCAGGCGACCAGGTGTGCCAATGAGGACATCAACCCCTTCGCTGATTTCCCGTTGTTGTTGTTCATAGCCAGTGCCACCGTACACCAGCACGTGCTTTAGCCCGGTATGGCTGCCAATGAGTTCGGCATCTTTATGAATCTGTATGGCCAGTTCGCGTGTCGGAGCCAGAATCAGGGCCCGTGGCTGGTTGGGCTTGCGTTGTTCAGGGGCAGGTTTCGTTAACAGCCGATTGTAGACGGCGACCAGAAATGCGATGGTTTTCCCCGTGCCCGTCTGTGCCTCCCCCGCGACGTCGTATCCTTCCAGCGATAGTGGCAGGCTCTGTGCCTGTATCGGTGTGCATTGTTGAAATCCGGCCTGATTCAGACCTTGCAGCAGTGAATCAGGTAATTTATATTGATCGAATCGTTGATCAGTCAGATGTGTGCTCATGGTGCATAGCATAAAGCACTCTGTAGGACTGTACAATTGCGTGAAATTAGCTAATATGGTTTCTATTGCCTGGCCAGTTATTATATCCCCCATCTCTGACTGCTTTTCTGCATGATTACCAGGATTGTTTCGTGGTGAGTAACGGGGTTAGTATTGGTCTAAATGATTCCAAACCGGAGGTTATATACTGTGAGTGAGATCGTTCATGTATCTGATGACAGTTTTGAAAGTGATGTTTTAAATTCAGATGTACCTGTGCTGGTAGACTACTGGGCAGACTGGTGTGGCCCCTGCAAGATGATTGCACCCATACTGGATGAAATTGCATCGACTTATGATGGCAAGGTGAAGGTCACCAAGCTGAATATTGATGAAAACCCAGGTACACCCCCCAAGTTTGGTATTCGTGGTATTCCAACACTGATGTTGTTCAAGAACGGTGAAGTTGAGGCAACGAAAGTAGGTGCCCTGTCCAAGTCGCAGTTAACGGCATTTCTGGACAGTAACCTGTAATCAATCTGGATGCCGTCCAGTCAGCGAACAATACGATATGCTGGACGGTTTCCCTGATGTGTGCTACAGTCCACACAATAATTAATCGCAGGCGGCACCTTCCCAGCCGACCATAACTGCGATCGATAAATAGACCCCCCAATTCCAGGGTCGGATCCACTCAAAAATCCGTTAACAATAACTACTTTTTAAACCGATTCGTCTAATTCCAATCCTTACATTTTCCTAATTGTTATGAATCTAACTGAACTAAAGAAAAAAGCACCCTCAGAACTCGTTGAAATTGCCCAGTCTATGAAGCTGGAAAACCTTGCGAGAGCTAAAAAACAGGACATAATTTTTGCCATCCTCAAGGCCCACGCCAAAAGCGGTGAGGATATATTTGGTGATGGTGTGCTGGAAATTCTACAGGATGGCTTTGGCTTCCTGAGATCAGCAGAAGGTTCATACCTGGCAGGGCCAGATGATATCTATGTGTCACCCAGCCAGATTCGACGCTTCGGTTTACGCACCGGCGATACCCTGGCGGGTAAGATTCGTCCTCCAAAGGATAACGAACGCTACTTTGCGATGCTCAAAGTGGATACCATCAACTTTGATGCTCCTGAAAATGCGAAAAACAAGGTTGCGTTCGAAAACCTGACGCCACTGCATCCACAGGATCGTATGAAACTGGAGCGAGGCAATGGTAGTTCGGAAGATATTACGGCACGCCTGCTCGACCTGGTAGCGCCATTTGGTAAAGGCCAGCGTGGTCTTATCGTGTCGCCACCAAAAGCCGGTAAAACCATGATGCTGAGTAATCTGGCTCAGTCTATCGCGGCGAATCATCCCGAATGCTATCTCATTGTCCTGCTGATCGATGAACGTCCGGAAGAGGTGACCGAGATGCAGCGCATGGTACGCGGTGAAGTTGTCTCATCAACCTTCGATGAGCCGGCGAGCCGTCATGTACAGGTCGCTGAGATGGTTATCGAAAAAGCCAAACGCCTGGCAGAACACAAGAAAGACGTGGTAATCCTGCTGGATTCGATCACACGTCTGGCACGTGCTTACAACACGGTTATTCCGTCATCGGGTAAAGTACTGACCGGTGGTGTGGATGCCCATGCCCTGCATCGCCCCAAGCGTTTCTTTGGTGCAGCGCGTAATATCGAGGAAGGTGGCAGCATTACTATCCTGGCCACTGCATTGGTCGATACAGGCTCGAAGATGGACGAAGTTATCTACGAAGAATTCAAGGGTACCGGTAATATGGAAATCCATCTGGATCGTCGTATTACCGAAAAGCGTATCTACCCTGCGATCAATATCAACCGTTCCGGTACACGTCGTGAAGAACTGTTAACCGATCCTGAAGAGCTACAGATGATGTGGGTACTGCGTAAGGTAATACATCCTATGGATGAACTTGGCGCGATCGAGTTTATGCTTGAGCGTTTACAACGTACCAAGACCAATGACGAGTTCTTCGATCTGATGAAAAAAGGTTAGGCGCTTTTCATTAAGCTGCTTTGAAGCCTGCAAAAAAGCCCCGCTCCTTAACCAGGAGCGGGGCTTTTTTATTTTATTCCAGATAAAAATATTTGCGTTTATTCGCGTTGAAGCGCATGGATGCACTAATTCAACAAGCTGGATAGATTCAGATGAACTGTTATTTGCGTTCTCTTTTGGTTATATATTGTTTAAATATGCCAGTTATCTGAACTAAACTTAAAGAAAATAACGATCACATTTAGCGTTATGCTGATAGAAATTCTGCAGATTTTATTCTTCCTCCTGGTTGCCAATGGTTCGCCAGTGCTGGTACGTAAACTGCTCTCTGATCGTTTTAACTATCCAGTTGATGGTGGTTATTGCTTGCCCGATGGCCAACCCATGTTCGGTGTATCCAAAACCTGGCGTGGAATTATTTCTTCTATGTTGTTATGTGGTTTGCTTGCATGGCTGCTTCGTGATGATTTTGTGCTTGGTTTAATGATAGGGCTGGCCGCGATGTTGGGTGATCTGTTCTCCAGTTTTATTAAACGGCGTATGAAAATGCCGTCAAGTAGTATGGCGCCCTTGCTGGATCAGATACCAGAGTCGCTGTTTCCATCGCTGGTGCTGGTGCAATATTATCAGCTGCAAATAGAACAGCTTATTTTTGTTGTTGGTGTTTTTATCGTGCTCGAACTGATGCTGTCGAGATTATTGTTTCGGCTTGGTATACGCCGCCGTCCATATTAGATATAGCTATACAGGCTATGAATAAAGATATTTATAAAATACCAAACCTGATTAGCCTGTTGCGTATTGTGCTGGCGCCGCTGATGCTGGTGCTTGCGATAAACGCGCAGGCGAGCTGGTTTCTGATCGTGCTCGTTTTTACTATTTTTACCGATGTGCTGGATGGGTTTCTCGCGCGCGCATTAAATCAGATAACAGCGCTGGGTTCACACCTGGATAGCTGGGGTGATTTCTTTGTTTATTCAGTTATGGCCCTGTCGGCCTGGTTACTATGGCCAGAAATCGTGATGCGTGAAATAGTCTATTTTGCAGTGATCATTGCAAGCTTTACCGTACCGGTTTTGATCGGCCTGATAAAGTTTGGCAGTTTAACCAGTTACCATACCTGGAGCGTGAAACTGGCTGTTGCGGTTACCGTTATCAGTTATATTCTGCTTTTTTCTGGCTGGCTGGAATGGCCGTTTCGTCTTGCTGCTTTTATATGCGTTTATGCAGCCATAGAAGAAGTTGTGATTAGTCTGATTCTCAAACATGAACATGTTGATGTGCGAACGTTATGGCATGCATTGCAATATCGTCGCGACGACACACGGTGAGATCAGGCAATAAATGGTCCGCTAATTTCAAAGGTGACACCGTCATGTGAATTACCAGTGGTGCCTCGCTGTGAACTGAAGTACAGCCGTTTCCCGTCGGGTGAAAAAGCAGGTCCAGTCACTTCGGAACTATTATGTCCGACCAGTTGGGCAATCGGGACAAGGCGATTGTCCTGTGTTATTGCAATAATTTGCAGGTCATCACCATCTTCCGCAATAATCAGTTCACCGGCTGGTGAGAGAGTGATGTTATCGACTCCTTTGAGAATGGGTGTCGGGTGTGTTGCGGCATCGTAAATCACATGTAATGTGTTGGTATGCGTGTTATAGGCCCAAATACGATTATCGCCCTTGGTTGCAAAGCTGACGATACCATTTAAGTATACGATGCCTTCGCCACCCTTGAAGGCACTGCTGTCTGCGAGCTGATAGCGCGTTGCGGTCGAGCTGGCTGATGGGTCAGGTACCTTGAGCCACTGTACCTGCTGGCTGGCTGGGTCCACATGCGCTATCTGTAATGTGCCCTGGCTAAGGTCGGGTGGATAGTTATCGAATGGCTTGCTGGGAATAAAACGGTAGAAGCCGCCATCACTGATATCTTCCGTAAGATAAATGTGCAAACGCTGTGTATCGACACAGGCGGCTTCGTGTGCGAAGCGCCCGAGTGCATCGAGTGGGCGAGCCTGCCTGCGTCCGTAGGGGTCACATTCCCAGACACGTCCACGGTCGACCTCTTCACAGGAGAGCCAGCTATTCCAGGGCGTGGCACCTCCAGCACAGTTTCGGCTAGTGCCTTCCAGTATCGGGTATGCGCGTAATATTTTTCCACGGTTTGAAAATTCAATAGCACCGACGCCACCCTGTTGGGCGTTCAGTTCGCTATTCGAAACATAGATCCAGCCATTATCATCAGTGGGAAAACAGGCGCCGCCGTCTGGTGCACCATGCCAGAGATAGTCTGAGTTATCGACCACAGCCTGATTTGAATGAGCAATAATTCGAGAACTGAAACCTTCGGCCAGCATGACGCCATTGACGTCAGCCGGTTTTAATGGGCCTATATCAGGTATCAGGCTGACGGGTTTTTGCTGGCTGCAACTGACCGTTGTGGGTAATACAAAAGGGATGAATAGTGCGCATGAAGATTGCAGGAAGTGACGACGATTCATGTTGGCTGGCCGTTATGTTCTCATGTCGATACGGGCATTGTATCACTCGTGAAGAGAAGCCTAATTCTCTTCAGCCCACTGTTGCTGTTCCTGTAGCAGACGAGTTTCTTCCTGAAGCTTCTGCATCTGTTCATGATAGCGTTTGCGTTTTTCTTCCTGTTGCAGTTTTCTTTCACGAGCAATGGCCTCCCTGTCGACTTTTGGTGGGGCGCTTTTAACGATTGCGTCTGGTTTAACTGGTGTTTTTGCTTTTACAGCCTGAGTGGTCTTTTTGGGCTTGGCGAGTGGTGTAAGCTTGTGTTGTATCTGTTCTATTTCAGAGTCTACTTCGGTGTGCCCAAGAGAACTTGCACGCTCCAGCATGTCCAGAGCGGTTTTCAGGTTCTGTTCAACATGTATGCCCTGATGGTGCATCTGTCCGAGGAGAATGAGTGCATGGGCATCAGATGAATCGGCGAGCTCTTCGAGTTCTTCAAGCCATTCGCCATGTGTCTCTGGCTTGAATCCAGAAGATTTTATTTGCAGATAAGTCAGGCGATTAATAGCGGGGCCATATTGTTCGGCTGCCGCTTTACGATACCATTTGCTGGCCTCTTCCACATTGGGTGGTACAGAAATGCCAAATTCGTAGAGAGTACCCAGTTTATACTGGGCAAGGGTGTTGCCGCGTAGTGCCAGCTTTTTCTGGAACTGAAAAATACGATCACCAAAGCTTCCTAGTTCATCTGCCTGGATATTTCCCAGAAAAAGGCTGCAGAAGAATACCACAACGACAACACGATACTGGCGTGGATGAAGGCTCATGCCAGGTAGTCCCCCCTTACTTATTCACTTGAATATTTGCACGTGACCTTAAAGTATAGCCGTTAATTGCTTGGCTTAGTCGACGTGTTTTCGTAATGCACTGGCATGGCCTGTGCTTTGTATTATTTAACGCGCATTCCGGGTTGTGCGCCATCATCCGGGTTGAGAATCCACAGCTCCTTGCCACCAGGACCGGCTGCGAGCACCATGCCTTCCGACATGCCGAAGCGCATCTTGCGTGGCTTCAGGTTGGCAACCATAACAGTCAGTTTGCCTTCCAGGTCTTCCGGTGCATAGGCCGACTTGATGCCTGCGAATACATTGCGTGTGCCATCGCCGATATCCAGCGTGAGCTGAAGCAGTTTGTCTGCTTTTTCGACATGCTCGGCTTTAACGATACGTGCAATGCGCAGATCGATCTTAGCAAAGTCATCAAATTCGATCTCATCTGCTATCGGCTCGATGCCAGAGGTTTCCTGAGCAGGCTTTGTCGGCTTTTGTGTCGCCTTGATGTCTTCTTTTGAAGCGTCGACTATCTTGTCGATAGCATCTTTTTCAACTCGTTGCATCAGTGGCTTGAACTTGTTGATCTTATGACTGAGTAATGGCTTGTCGATGTCGTTCCAGCTAAGCTCACCACAGTTCAGAAAAGTTTCTGCCTGGGCAATCACGTCGGGTAGCATCGGCTTGAGATAGATGCATAAAATACGGAACAGGTTAATGCCCTGGGTACAGATAGCATGTACCTCTGCTTCCATACCTTCCTGCTTGTTTTTCGCCCAGGGTTCTTGCACGGCAATATATTCATTGGCACGGTCGGCCAGTGCCATGATTTCGCGTACCGCCTGGCTGTATTTACGATCTTCAAAATGTTGTGCAATGCTGGCGCCAGCGTCTATCAGTTCCTGGTGTAGTTGCGGTGCGGGTAAGCTATCTGCCAGCATGCCGTCGTTATTCTTCTTGATAAAACCTGCGACACGGGAGGCGATGTTAACGAATTTTCCGACCAGGTCGGTGTTGACCCGCTGCTGAAAATCTTCCAGGTTAAGATCGATATCATCAACGCCGGAGGATAGTTTGGCAGCGTAGTAGTAGCGCAGGTATTCAGGCTTTAAATGATCCAGGTAGGTGCGTGCTTTGATAAAGGTGCCGCGTGACTTGGACATCTTCGAACCATCAACTGTGAGAAAACCGTGGCAGAAAACTTTTGTCGGTGTGCGGTAGCCCGAGCCGCTCAGTACCGCGGGCCAGAACAGGGTATGGAAGTAGGCGATGTCTTTGCCGATAAAGTGGTAAAGCTCAGTGTCTTTCTCTGATCGCCAGTAACTGTCGAAATCAATAGCTTTTTCCTTGCACAGGTGTTTGAAGCTGGCCATGTAGCCAATCGGCGCATCCAGCCATACATAGAAATACTTGTCGGTGGTATCGGGAATTTCGAAGCCCCAGTAAGGCGCATCTCGGGAGATATCCCAGTCTTTCAGACCGGACTCAAACCATTCATCCAGTTTGTTGGCGATTTCCGATTGCACATGGCCCGCGGTGGTCCACTTACGCAGCATATCTTCGAAGTTACCCAGCTTGAAGAAATAATGCTCGGTATCTTTCTTGATCGGGGTGGCACCGGATACCACAGAATAAGGATCTTTCAGGTCGGTTGTGTCGTAGGTAGCACCACAGGATTCGCAGCTGTCGCCGTACTGATCCTCGGCACCACACTTTGGGCAGGTGCCCTTGATGAAACGATCCGGCAGGAACATATTGGCTTCCGGGTCATAGGCCTGGGAAATGGTGCGCGTGGTGATATGCCCGTCGTCACGCAGACGCAGGTAGATGCCCTGTGACAGCTCGCGATTCTCGTCTGAGTGGGTGCTGTGATAATGGTCGAAGCCGATGAGAAAATCACGAAAATCCGCCTGGTGGTCTTCACTGACAGAGGCGATCAGTTCCTCTGGCGTGATGCCGTCCTGACGGGCACGTAGCATGATGGGGGTGCCATGGGCATCATCGGCACACACGTAGTAGCACTCGTGGCCACGCATTTTCTGAAAGCGCGCCCAGATATCAGTCTGGATATATTCCACCAGGTGTCCCAGGTGAATAGGGCCGTTGGCATAGGGCAGGGCGCTGGTAATGAGGATTTTGCGGGGTGTATCAGTGCTCATGGTGTCTCGGTCTATAATCGCTTCAAGGCGCGTAAAGTAGCATTTTCACCGAATTTTTTCATCCTCCCAGTGGCTAAATCCACAGTATTCACGCGTACATGGCGGCGGTGCATTGGATATAATAGCGTTTTTATCTGCAAATTTGGCGGTGCTATGGATACTACTACCCCATTTACGATTTCGGTACAGGACCCGTCTCCTGAGCTGAGAGAGCTTCATATCGACTTTACTGACGAGTTTCGAGCACTGTCAGTCAACCAGAGGCTGGAGTCACTGCGCGTTTACCTCGAATCACTGGTGAGGCAGGCCCATGAGCTGAAGGATGTTAATTCCCAGCGAGGCGTGATGACGATTATCGAGATCACCGAACAGCTGTTGCCGCATATCCAGTCCGATAACCTGCCGCTGGAACAGACTCTGGTAGTGGAAATGGGTGAGGCTGCTGAAGGCTCAGATTTAAATGATCTGCTGGGTATATAAGGTATGAGTATTCTGCAAAAGCTCTCCGATTTAATTATTCGACTTTACGATGAAACCGAAGGCTATATCGATAATCCCTCTGATGCCCAGCTCTGGTATAACCGGGGTTATGCTAACGGCGTGGTGGCATTTTTTCGTGAGCAGGGCCATGATCAGCAGTTGCCGAATATTTCTCTGGATCCATCCGGAATCCACGAAAAAGAACGAGTCATGGAGTGGCACAAGGCTTATCATCATGGTTATGAAATGGGTGTGCGTGAGTCAGGTGAAGTTTTTTCTGCCTACGGCTGATAGCGCTTGAGCGATTGTCCCAACCGGGGATGATCGGTTTTTCTCAAATAATAGCAAAAGCCAATAAAAAGTATTTGAGTTCTCTGTCACTTCATAACTTCTCTCAATAAGGCGCAGCACCGCTTGTCTTAAATCACGAATGTGACCGACAAATGAGGCCATGTATCACCTGTATGTGTGATGTAAAATTTCTGCACTACACCATACTTCTTTAACTGATTAGCGCCCTGCTACCTATGAAAGGGTTTCGTATGTGCGTGTTGATGCTCTTTGTTCATCATAATCATCGTGTAACAGGTTATAAATTAAAGAAGCCATTCTGTCTTTTTTAACTTGTGACTTTAAAGGTTACAGTGTGGATGTTTGCTGGTCTGACAGGAAGTCAAAGAGTAATAGGTAGGTATGTGAGTACCTCTGAAGGAGTAGAAAATGAAGAAAACGTTCTTGTCTTCGTCGCTCTTAGTGACGATGTATGTCTTTTCGTCTCAAGCCATTTCGGCGACGGTCTCGGCCTCTTTTTCAGGTAATGATTGTGCGGGATATTTCGGCGATAACTTTGGTTCTTGCGCAATTTTTATTGATGTTAATGGTGATGCTATTCAACTGTCTCCAGTAATAGCAAAGTATGAAGTCGATAATGATGGTGTAGTGGTTTCTGTCGAAACTAATGGGTTGGTGTTTCCATCTGTCGATGGTGATGAGTTTGCACTCAATACGGTGACTGAGAGCTGGGATTATAATCCTGGTGTTGATGATCCAGGTGTACGTTACTGGGCTGCCAAAGGTGGTAATGGTTTCAACCTTTTCTGGGAAGTGGACGAACTGCAATTGCTAGCGGGAGGTGCCTGTGATGATTCTGCTAACTATTTTACCATTGCCTGTTTAAATGAAGCTTTGGTTGTTGATATGGGGGGCTTTTCGCCACCAGCAGGAACAGGGTTGTCTCATCTGACATTCTATGATTCTGACTCGCCGATTGTAATTCCCTTGCCAGCATCGGCCTGGTTGATGGGTGCTGGTCTGATGGGGCTAGTGGGTATTGCGAGACGAGGTAAGTCTATTTGAATGCCTCATGTGACTGAGTATGCTCTGTCTTTGGGTGATGAAGACAGAGCATGCTGGCTCATGCTTCGATGGCAATGTTATAGCCACCAAATTTACGAATATTTAAAACACCACTATCCAGTATCAGATACTGCCCCTTAATGCCATTAAGTACACCCGAAACTTCCGGTGTCTTATCAAAATTAAACGACTTAACTTTTTCTGGATAAGTGTTCACCGGGTAATGAATATCAACAACGGTTTCGTTTTCAAGGTAACTCAGTGCGTCTTCGCCGATATTGTTCTGTAGCGCAGAAATCTCTGCGTGGCATAGTTCAAACAGTTCGTCACGACGTGAAGCCATGTCCTGAACATCGGCGGCCCCCTTGAGCATTTTCTGCCAGCTGGTTTTGTCGGCAACGTGATTTTTAAAAATCACTTCCACCTGGCCAGAGGTGAGACGATCTTTTACTCTGAAAATAGGCAGTGCCTGGGTTGCGCCCTGGTCCATCCAGCGTGTTGGTATTTGTGTGCCGCGAGTAATACCGACTTTAATACCGGACGAGTTGGCGAGGTATACGTAATGATCGATGAAGCAATGTTGTTCGCCCCACTCAGGCTCGCGGCAGGTGCCTTCGGCATAGTGGCACTTTTCGGGTTTTACGATACAGCTATCGCACTGCGCTAGCGACTGAAAGCATGGGTAGCAGAAACCCTGGCTAAAACTTTTTTTGGTTTTTCGGCCGCAGGCCATGCAATTGATTTCACCAGCATAACTTAGTTTGATCTGCTGCCCAATCAGTGCATTCATGTCGACCAGATTCTCACCTATGGGTAGCTGGTACTGCACCGTGTCCGCCAGCGTTGTTTTCATTTTCTGGATATTGCCACTGTATTTCATCGTGTTCTCACTGTTAACAGGGCCTGCAGTTTAGCATGCCTGTCGGCAGATGAATAAACCGTTACAATAGGGCTTTTGTATCGTTAGGTGAGAGTGTTATGTCGAATCAGGAAAATGAAAATGTTTACCCGATTGCCAACTGGGATCTGGGTCCAATCGAGCAACATCAGGTGGTTGTGTTTCGGCCACACTTTATCAGTAAGCCGGGTGAAACAGCGGAAGATGCCGAGATGAGTCGTTATTACGCACTGACCCTGCCGCAGGCTAAAGAACTGAAGAAGGCACTGGAAGCCGCCATCGCGGTGCTTGAGGCGGCTTCGAATTAAGCCTTCTGTGCCTGTTGTGTAGCGGCCTCCTGGGCTTCGAGTTTCTGACGCACATGCTCGGCGAAACCCGTGCCGGCTTCTGCGTAAAAGTTAAAGGCGGCATTTACGCCAGCTTCCTTGAGCTCCAGGCGGTCGTCTTCATGCTTGGCAACGGCAGAGATGACCCCCTGGTAATTCATGTCTTTCAGACGCTTTACGGTGTGCAGCATGTCTTCGTGGTTAGGCATAGCCAGCATAATCAGGTCGATCTTCTTGATATCGACACCGTCCCAGAAGTCGACGTCTTCGGCGTCGCCGAGAATCACATTGTCCCCGGCTTCCTGGTGGGCTTCGACCTGGCGAATATCCGCGTCAATACCGATGACTTTATCGCCATGGGTTTCGCGCATGGCCATATAGGCGCCACTGCCGACACGACCCATGCCGAGTATGAGAATTTCTGCGTCACCCAGGTTGGGGATTTCATCACCGGGCAATCGCTCGGGTTTTTCATAGATGCCGAGCTGTTCATCATAACGATCATAGTAGGAGTGGGCGTTACGGTTGAGGATCGACGAGATAACAAAACTGATCGACAGGGCGATGGCCGTTATCACCAGCCAGCGGTGTTCGATTAGCCCGGAAGTGCTGCCGACAAAGGCGACGATCAGACCAAACTCGCTGTAGTTTGACAGGCTGAGCGCCGACAGGAACGAGGTTCGTGCGCGTAGCTTGAACTGCACCAGGATGAGATAAAACAGAACCGCCTTGATGGGTACCATGACAACGACCAGAGCAAGCGCAACAATAAAGTCGAGCCAGTCGGGTGATGCGCTAATGCCGATCGACAGGAAGAAACCGATCAGGAAGATATCCTTGAAGTCCATTAAGGAGCGCGCCAGCTCGGTGGATTTATGGTGTGAGCTCAGCAGGATGCCGAAAACCAGTGCGCCAAGATCGCCCTTCATGCCGACGGCACTGAATAGTTCGGCCCCCGCAATGGCGGCAAACAGGCCGAATAGAATCAGGATTTCACCGTGACCGCTGTGGGACAGCATTTTGCCGATCACTGGGCGCAGCAGGGGTAGCGCAAGCAGGCCCAGTGCAAACAGTGTCGGGGTTTTATCGGTGGCGATCGTCAGGAACAGCACGGCGATGATGTCCTGCATAATAAGAATACCGATGGCAAGCTGGCCATGACGGGTTTTAATTTCGTTACGGTCTTCCAGTACTTTTACGGCGAAAATGGTGCTGCTGAAACTTAGCGCGAAGGCGATGACGGCAGCCGATGACCAGGTGAGTTCCATGTACCAGCTAACGCCCATCAGGGCCGGGGTAACCAGCATCACGGTAAACAGCCCCACAACAATTAACATATGCAGACTGGCACCGCCCCACACTTCAGGGGCCATCAGGTTGCGCAGGCGCAGTTTCAGGCCAATGGTGAATAGCAGTAGCAGAACACCCAGCTCGGCCAGTCCATCAATGAGGTCACCACCCTGGACCCCCATTGCGTGAAGGACGAAACCGGCCACCAGGAAGCCGACCAGGGGCGGCATATTGATTGCCTTGGCAAGGAAGCTAAAGATCAGGGCGAATAAAAGCCAGAGTGGATCCATATATATTGTCGTTTTTGTGTTCTAAAGTTTTGATTCTAGCATCTGCTCTTAAAACAGTGCAGCCCGTAACTTGAAACAAATCAAGCCTTTGCGTACATAAGTTATCATAGTGAGTCGAGTAAGCCCTGTATATCCTCGTTCTCTTCGGCAGTTTTCTCTGCCGCTTTCCAGCTCATGTCAGCGAGCAGGGTATAAGAACCTCGATACTCATTACTCGATTGGTAATTCCAGTCGGCGGGGCTGAGCATGGAGAAGTACAGCTGGCCATTCGATCTGGCATAGAGGTGATAGGTCTTTCCCGGAATTTTCCTGAAACTGCACTCGGCATGGTGAAGCGTCTGGTCATGCTGGGCCTGTTCGAGTACTGCACGTGCCTGCTGCTTGAGTTGCAGAATCTGTTCGGCGATAACCTTCAGCTTGGCATGGCTGGTGTTATGGATCTGCTTTTCCGCCTGCTCGATTTCACGTGCCATATCCACCAGGCTGATTCCGGGTGACAGGCGGCTGACCGGGTAGGGGGCCGTGTTATCTCCCCCCTGGTGTCGGATTGTCTTGTTTTTACTCATGGCTTTATTGTGCATGACATCGCTGAAAATTACAGCTGATATCCATGTGGCGGCCACGTATAATAGCGCCTCAGCAGAATTCGTGGATATCCGTTATGACAGAAAAAGTATTTGCCGGCTGTGTGTTTGATCCCAAACAGGCAGAGAGCATGATTGGCAAAACCGTACTGGCCAGCCTCACCTGCATGAATAACTTCGGTGATCTTGATGCCTTTGAGCAGTTCAGTGGCGTGATTGTGCGGATTAATAATGAAGATGGGCTGGTGGTGAAACGGGATGATAATGGTGAAGAATTCAGCTTGCCGCCGGATCTGGATCATTACCAGCCAGCAGAGCCCGGTGATTACAAACTGGTCGAGTCTGACGCCGTTGTCAGCAACCCGGATTATCTGGTTGAATGGGATATTTACCCACCCGATCCGGCGTAAGTGCTGAGTTAGCGAATGATCGAGTGGATCACCTGCCCCAGTGCATGATTGAAGATAGAGTGATCGGCGATGATGCGGGATTTGCCTTCGTTGAGTTCCTCAATGAATTCATTGGCATACTTTTCGATAACCTTGTTGCCGTGGCGATCGACAAATACCAGCTTGGCTTCATCGAACAGAATGACCGATAGCTTTACTCGGCGCAGGGCGTGACCCTCACCGTTATAAATCTCGAACCAGACACCCTGTTTTACATCGCCCGGTAAGCGCGCAATCTGAACATGAGGTGGTTCCTGCTCGTCCTCGGGCATTTCCTCTTCTTCGGCTTCCAGAATTTCATCAATGCTGCGCTCTGCCAGGCTAAAGTCCGGAGACTCCTGGAAAAATTCCGAGTTTTCGATCAGGCTGGAATGAATTTCACGTAATGCAGTAATAGATGCATCAATGCTCCCCGGGCTTAGCTTTGTTGTGCGGAGTTGAGCATCGATATCATTGATGAGTACATCGGAGTCGTTATTTAACAGCACCCATTGTTCAGAGTTCTTAATGGGTTGCACGCTGTATACCAGGTGCTTGAGCAGGGTGACGATTTCGTTCCACTGGCTGCTGTCTTTGCCATAGCGAACGAAGCGCTGGAACATCAGTGATGACAGCTGCTTGAGTATCAGGGGCTTAAGTTCTTTCTGTATCACTTTTTTATAAGTGTGGCGCTGTAACTCATTCAGTACTACCTGGCGAGCATGCTCCTTGAAAATAGCTTTCTGAGTTTCTTCTTCCTGCTTTCCGGTTTTGTCTTTCTCAATACCCACCAGCCGGTTTAATGCGGTGAGTGCTGTGTTAAAGCTGGTGAGATTCTGCTCGAAGGTATTCTGCAGTTGCTCGATGATTAGCTGGATGGTTTTATACAGGGTGTTCTCCCTGTCCTCGATGCCGATACCCAGGTGGGCGATAGTATCCAGTACATTACGTGCAGGGTGCTTGCTGTTCTGGAAAAACTGGTTGTCCAGCATAGCGACCTTGATGAGAGGTATCTGCAGCTGTAGTAGTAATGACTTAACGGCAACCGAGATGTTGTCGTCACGCAGAAAGGCAGAAAACAGCATTTCAACGAAATCGATCGTACGCCCGTCTATTGCGTTCAACGATTTCGACATGCTGGTGGTGCCCATTTTGGCCATGCCATTTAATAGCGCATGTTTAAAATCGTCAGTCTGAATCTGGTTTTCACCAGGAACATAGCGAGGTGTATAGGAGGTTTGTAGCGTGGTGAGCGCCTTGATGATATCGCGACGGTCATGGAACTGCTTGCCAGCATTGGTTTGAGCTGTACTTGCAGCTGAGTCTTCACTTTCACCATTAATAAAACTTTTGATTGCCCTGGATACTTTTTCGGTATCACTCAGGTCAATACGCTTATTGGCAAAATCGGGCGTGTCAGAATCTGAACTCATGGCCTTTTATACTTGTCGTCCTGCAATCGGTTTTATAATGTTTTCTGCGATTTTAGCCGCTAATGATCAATAATACAGCTATTTTTAAGGGCTGTCCCAGTAGAATTGATGTCTGGAATCGAGTACCAGTAATCCGTCACGTTTATAAGAAGCATACATGAACACGTATGGGGAAATGTCCCATACGGCTTAGAGGTGTTATTTCTATGACCGGCGAAGAATTAAAGCAGGCGTTAAACGCCTGGCAGTTAAATGCAGCGCAGGGTGCAAAACTCCTGTGTCTGCATACCAGCAAAATGAGTGAGTACCTTGAGGATGTTACGCGTATACCCTGTGCAGTCGCATTCTCGATAGAGGCATTACAGTTACTTGATGACGAGGTGCGTCAGCAGTTGATAGAGAAACGCCTTAAACGGCACGCCCACCAGATGTAATCAAACTGCAAATACGTTGTGCAGATCACAGACACAATCCGGTGGTCTGTACCATAGTGTGCCTCCCTGAACTGGTCGGTACATGCATATGCGTTTCGCTCCTATTTCCGTGCTTGTGTTACTGGTTTCTACGCTTCAAATTCAGGCCTGCTCGTTTCAGCGGATGAGTGACGACTTCGCCGTTTACCTGGTGGAGCAAAGGATGCAGAGCCTGCAACGGGAGACCAACTTGCAGCGGGCTGAGCGAACCTTGCAACAGAGCCTGACGCGGCTGGCAGCCAGTCTCGGAGAAGGCAGCCGTGATGTGCGTTTACTCAGCTATGCGGCTCAGGCCAGTTATAGTTATGCGTTTGCTTTCTGTGAAGACAAAAGCCCGGAACTGGCTCTTCAGTACTATTTCAAGGCGCATGTCTGGGGGCGTCGTGCACTGGCGCAATGGGGTCTGGTTGATGAAATAATGCTAGGGGATGTATCACTTCTGGCTCAACGTCTGGATAAGCTGCCCGATGATGCGCTCGCTGCGCTTTACTGGACAGCACTGAGCTGGGCACGCCTGATTGAGTTACGTCAGCCCGATGTGTTGATGCTAACCCAGTTGCCAAGGGCAGCCCTGTTAATGCAGCAGGTGATGATGCGAGATCCTGATTTTCAGTTATCTGGCCCACGTCTTTTTTTTGCGATATACCATAGTATGCGCGCCACTTATCTGGGAGGCGGTGTCGACAAGGCCGAGTCTCTGTTTCGTGAGGCGGATGAGGCTAACCAGGGCAGGTTGTTACTGGTGGGATTTCTGAAGGCGCAGTACCTGTTGCATCAACAAGGCCAGTTAACCGCATATCATGCCGTGCTCAATGACCTGGCCCATGCGCCTGAAGGGCTCTATCCTGAACAGGCGCTAATGAATGCGGTCGTGCGCCAGCGGGCAAACCGTATTCTGCGGGATAATTGATAATTTGCACCTTGAAATGGTGAAAAACGCCCCGATGTGAGCTGTTCAGTCAGAATTACGATGCGAGCCTGCTCTGCTGAACATCCGACAGAGCGGCCTATACCAACAAAGGGTAGGGTTAATTCCTGCTGCAGCTGGTGTAGAATGCGCAACACTAAACAAAAGCCCCAGTCGGGCTTACAAATCAGGTTTTTGGAGTCAATGCCATGAGCGTTTCACAGCAACAGGTTGAAGAAGCAATTGCAAAATATGTCGATCCTTACCTCGAGAAGGATCTGAAGAAAGCGAATGCCATCAAGGGCATCGACATCAATGGTGGCGAAGTCGCGATCAAGGTGGTACTCGGATTCCCGGCAAAAGGCCACTACGACAAGATCACCGAAGAGCTGACTAAACAGGTAAGTGCGCTGGATGGCGTGGATTCCGTAAAAGTTGATGTCAGCCACGATGTGGTCGCGCACTCGGTGCAGTCCAGCCTGAAGCCGCTTGAAGGCATCAAGAATATTATCGCCGTTGCTTCTGGTAAGGGTGGTGTGGGTAAATCCACAACCGCGGCTAACCTGGCGCTGGCGCTGAGCAAGGAAGGTGCAAAGGTGGGTATCCTGGATGCGGATATCTACGGCCCAAGTATTCCTCGTATGCTGGGTATTACGGATCGCCCTGAATCACAGGACGGCAAGACACTGGACCCGATGATGGGTCACGGCCTGCAGGCCATGTCGATCGGTTTCATGATCGACGACGAAACACCCATGATCTGGCGTGGCCCTATGGTGACCCAGGCGCTGGAACAGCTGCTGGTAGACACCCAGTGGAAAGACCTGGACTACCTGGTCATCGACCTGCCACCCGGCACCGGTGACGTACAGCTAACCCTGGCACAGAAAGTACCTGTTAGCGGTGCGGTTATCGTCACCACGCCACAGGATATCGCCCTGCTGGACGCGCGTAAGGGCCTGAAGATGTTCGAAAAAGTTGAGGTGCCGGTACTGGGTATCGTCGAGAACATGAGTGTTCACATCTGCTCGCAGTGTGGTCATGCTGAGCCGATCTTCGGCCAGGGTGGTGGTGAACGTATGTCGGAAGATTACGACGTAGATTTCCTCGGCGCATTGCCACTGGATATGTCGATTCGTACCAACGGTGACGATGGCACACCGTCGGTTGCCGCAGATCCAGACGGCACCGTGGGCAATATCTACCGCGAGATCGCGCGTCGCACGGCTGCCAAGCTGGCATCACAGGCCAAGGACTACAGCAGCAAGTTCCCGAACATCGTTATCGAGAACAACTAGTCGCGAAGCAGCCACGTGCTGTTAAGTCGTGTTAGAATGCCGCCACTCGCTCAAGTGGCGGCATTTTTGTGTTTGGGGATTAAGAAACAGTCATGAGTATTAAGTCAGATAAATGGATCCGCCGCATGGCGGAAAACGAGGGCATGATCGAGCCATTCGAGGCTGGCCAGGTGCGTAATGCTGCCGATGGGCATCGCCTGATTTCCTATGGTACTTCGAGCTACGGTTACGATGTGCGCTGTGCCAACGAGTTTAAGATATTCACCAATATCAACTCGGCCATTGTGGACCCGAAAGACTTCGACGATAACAGCTTCGTCGACGTGGAATCCGATGTCTGTATTATCCCGCCTAACTCTTTCGCGCTGGCGCGCACGGTTGAGTACTTTCGTATCCCGCGTAGTGTGCTAACCGTTTGCCTGGGTAAGTCGACCTATGCCCGTTGCGGTATCATCGTGAATGTCACGCCGCTGGAGCCAGAATGGGAAGGTCATGTCACACTGGAATTCTCCAACACCACGCCGCTGCCTGCGAAAATCTATGCCAACGAGGGCGTGGCGCAGATGCTGTTCTTCGAGTCGGATGAAGTCTGTGAAACGTCCTATGGTGATCGCGCCGGTAAATACATGGGGCAGACCGGGGTTACCCTGCCAAAAACTTAAGGTACACTTGGCGCATTGTTATTAAATGCAATGAGGTAGAGCCTTGCTTTCACTGGAAAAACTCATCGAACGCAGCAGTAAGCTCGGTAGCCTGCCGGCTATCGTGCACCGTGTTTTCGCAGTGATGGATGACCCCAATTCCACTGCCACCCAGGTGGGCAAGGTGATCAATGATGATCCCGCGCTTACCGCACGTTTACTCAAGCTGGTGAATAGTCCCTTCTATGGTTT
Source organism: Gammaproteobacteria bacterium (assembly GCA_041589175.1). Taxonomy (GTDB): domain Bacteria; phylum Pseudomonadota; class Gammaproteobacteria; order SZUA-229; family SZUA-229; genus SZUA-229. Next base: position 6,436 of record JBFHWF010000024.1, on the reverse strand, counting down.
CGCGTCCAAGGTTGATACGGTATACCGTGCCGTTGCCTTGATTGGCCATAAAGAGCTGCGCAGTGTTGTTGTTGCGGCATCTGCCATTAAGGTATTCAACGGTATTCCCTCTGAGCTGGTATCCATGCCAGACTTCTGGCGTCGTTCATTACAAACCGCAGTGGCGGCACGTGTGATAGCAGCTTTCAGGCGCGAAAAGGAGATCGAGCGTTATTTTATTGCCGGCCTGCTGCATGATATCGGTTCCCTGCTGCTTTATTTGCAGCTACCAGATGAGATGCGCGATGTGCTGGTGCAGCAAATGGAAGGTGCAGACCTTGCGGCGACGCAAAAACAGCGACTGGGATATGACTATGCCGAGGTCGGTGGTGCGCTGTTGAAGAAATGGAATCTGCCACCTCTGATTTGTCAGGCGGTGGCATATCAGCTAAAACCGCAAAAAGCACCTGAAGCGAGTCGTGAGGCCGCCGCATTACTAAAACTGGCCCGAACAATAGCTGAGGTACATATGGATGCCGCAGAAGGTGAGGCCGGTGGCGAAGTGCCAGCTGAACTCTGGCAGGCGCTGGATCTGGACCCTGCACTGCTGCCGACGATTCTCGAAAAAGCCCGACAGCAGTTTGAGGGTTCCAGGGATATTCTACTGGAAGAAGCCTGACGCAGAATTATCGTAAGCTGATACTGGGCCATCCCTGCTGGCTGGCATAGTGGCTTAACTGCTCGTCTGCATCTACCACCACCGGGTTATCGACCTCTTTGAGCAGTGGCAGGTCATTGTGTGAATCGCTATAGAACCAGCTGCCCTGCATATCCATCTCCTGCTGTAGCAGCCACTGGTGCAAGCGTTCAACCTTGCCCTGCTGAAAGCATGGAATCCCCGCTATACGCCCGGTATATTTGCCGTCGATAACCTCGGGCTCTGTCGCCAGTAGATGCTCGATGCCAAAAGCATCGACGATGGGTCTGGTCACAAAACTATTGGTGGCGGTAATCACAACCAGTGTGTCGCCCTGCTGGCGGTGTTTCTCGACCAGCTCGAATGAGGCCGGGCTCATAATCGGGCGAATCTTCTGCTCGACAAAATCACCGCGAAGCGCCAGCATGCGGTCTATCTCATTTTCCACCAGTGGGCGTTGAGAAAACGCCTGGAAGGCATGGATATCGAGCGTGCCTTTTTTATAGTCATCATAAAAACGCTGGTTTTCACGCTCGTAAACCTCACGATCTACGATGCCCTGCTCGGTGAGATACTCTCCCCACAGGTAATCACTGTCCCCGGCCAGCAGGGTGTTATCAAGGTCGAAGAGTGCAAGTGCCATAAAAATTCCACATGATTGCCGATAAACCAGATGTATCCGGCTCTAGGTGTGATAGATTTGATCTATAGTTAAAGAGCCGGTTGTGTATTGTAACGAAAACATTGCACGGTGCCGTGATTTTTGAAAAAATCTATTCCCATTGATGTAAAGCGGTGAAGCTAAGTGATTGATTCTGACGGATTTAGGCCAAATGTTGGCATAATACTGAGCAACCCGGAAGGCAAGGTCTTCTGGGCGCGTCGCTCGGGTCAGAATGCCTGGCAGTTCCCTCAGGGGGGAATACGTGGGAATGAAACACCAGATCAGGCGATGTACCGTGAACTGTTTGAAGAAACCGGGTTAAGTCCTGAGCATGTCGAGCTGGTGGGCAAGACCAGTAAGTGGTTGCGTTATCGTTTGCCCAAGTGGATGGTGCGACGCAATTCCAAGCCTGTGTGCATTGGCCAGAAGCAGATCTGGTTTGTCCTTAAGCTGGTTGGTACGGAAAATGATTTCAACCTGAGCACCATGGACAAACCCGAATTTGATAACTGGGCCTGGGTTGATTACTGGAAGCCCATGGATGAAGTCGTGTTCTTTAAGCGCAAGGTGTATAAAAAGGCACTCACCGAACTTGAGCCGCTATTGCTACGGCGAATTAATGCCTGAGCACGGGGTGCTAACCCGTCCAGCTAGAAGGGTTTAACGATAACCAGAATAATCACCACGACCAGTATCAATACCGGAAACTCATTAAACCAGCGATACCATACATGACTGTGGCGGTTTCTGTCGTGTTTAAAGTCCTTAACCAGTTTCCAGCACCAGCCGTGGTATGCGATAAGTATGGCAACCAGCAGTAGCTTTACATGTAGCCATAGCATGCCTTCATAAGCCGTCCAGGCATAATCCAGTAACATCCACATGCCCAGTATCAGTGTGATAATGCCGCCGGGTGTAGTGATGCCGTAAAATAATTTTCGTTCCATGATCTTGAAACGCTCATTACTGATTTCATCTGAGGATTGAGCGTGGTAGACAAACAGCCGTGGCAAATAAAACAGGCCAGCAAACCAGGTCACCATAAAAATTACATGAAATGCTTTTACCCAGAGCATTGAGTTTTCCCAGACAGGTTATTTGAGTCAGCACATCTTAGCCCGAACCATCAGCGATCTCCAGACTGCGAGTTTAAGTTAATGAAAACATTGCGCAAAATTATGTGTTACACGATTCACACATGTCTATCTTCTGCTATGATGGCGGCATAATTATGTCTATACTTACGCATCGTTCTCGCGTGCCGTAATTTTTGACGCTTAAACTGAACAAATGAAATCATTATGAGGTTGCTTGCATGATTAAGGCCGGTATTGTTGGTGGTACGGGGTATACCGGTGTTGAGTTACTGCGTATTCTGGTCGCGCATCCGGAGGTTGAGCTTTCGGTGATTACGTCGCGCTCCGAAGCAGGTCAGGCAGTATCAAGTCTCTATCCTAATCTTCGTGGTCACGTGGATATCGCGTTTTCAGAGCCTGATGTCGAGTCGCTCTCTGCATGTGACATCGTTTTCTTTGCGACACCGAATGGTACGGCCATGAAAATGGTCCCGCAGTTGCTGGGTTCGGGTGTGAAAGTCATCGATCTTGCCGCTGATTTCCGCCTTAAAGATCCAGCAGTGTGGAAACAGTGGTATGGCATGGACCATGCCTGTGTCGATGTTCTAGAGGAAGCGGTTTACGGCCTGCCAGAACTGAATCGTGAGTCGATTCGATCGGCGCGAATAGTGGCGAATCCGGGCTGTTATCCAACGGCGGTGAGCCTGGGATTTATCCCACTGATTGAACATGCCCTGATCGATGATCAGCATCTGGTTGCGGATGCCAAGTCCGGGGTGAGTGGTGCGGGCCGAGGTGCCAGTGTGGCGACCTTGCTCTGTGAGGCGACCGAAAGCGTTAAGCCCTATGGTGTCGATGGGCATCGACATTTACCGGAAATTCGCCAGGTACTGAGTGGCGTGGCGGGCCATGAAGTTGGCCTGACCTTTGTGCCGCATCTGATGCCCATGATTCGGGGTATTGAGGCGAGTCTTTATGGAGTGCTTAAAACCGATGCCTCCGAGCTGCATGCGTTGTATGAACAGCGCTATGGAAGTGAGCCATTTGTTGATGTTATGCCGCTGGGAAGCATGCCGGAAACGCGAAGTGTCAAAGGCTCGAACATGTGCCGCATATCCGTATTTCGTCCACAGGGTGGAGACACCGTAGTGGTATCATCGGTGATTGATAACCTGGTCAAGGGTGCTGCGGGCCAGGCTGTACAAAATATGAACCTGATGTTTGGGCTTGATGAAACACTGGGAATAAATCAGGTTGCACTGTTGCCCTGACAGGTGAATCAGTAAATGAAGCCGGTAAAGAGTCAATACTTAATCTCCATACATCAACCACATCTGTGGGGCTTGTCAGCCTTGCTTCTATTGCTGGCCTTACTGGCAGCGATGTGGAGTGTCTTTGAATATGGCCAACAGGAGGCCGGTTTTGATCAGGCAGTCTATGATGAAGAAATCGAAATCCTGCGCCAGGCATTAGATCGGCAGACCGCCGAAAAAGAAGCTGCGCTCCGAGAAAATGCGCGTTTGTCACGGGGTAGTGATATTCAGAAAGATGCGAGTAGTAAAATTAATGATTCGCTGGCGGCCTGTGAAGATGAGATGCTTAAGGTCAAAGAAGAACTGACCTTTTATCAGAATCTGGTCGCGCCTCGTAAATCCGAACGTGAAATACAGGTTAACAAGGTCGTTATAACGCCTGTACGGGATGGAACCTACAATTATAAAGTGGTTTTGATACAGGTTGGTCGACATGATTATGTCCAAAGGGGATTTGTTGAGCTATCCTTTGAAGGACGGAATGCAAATGGTGAGCAGGTAACGCTTGATCTGCCGAAGGTGTCAACCAGTAAGGCCTCTACGCGTCAGCGGTTCGGATTTAAATATTTCCAGAACTTTGAAGGCGGTATCAGATTTCCAGACGGATTTACGCCAATCTCTATGCAAGTGATAGCGGATCCCAAGAATTCAAAAGTACCCAGGGTAAATGAGTCATACGCCTGGGGGACATTAATAGCTGGAGGTAACGAAGCCAATGTGGGGCAGGAAAAAGTCAACTAAAATCGAAACCCTCATCGGAACTGCGATGGAAATACAGGGTGATTTGATCTTCTCCGGCGGTTTACATGTGGATGGTAAAATTATCGGCAATGTCATTGCCGAGGATGATTCCCATTCCATGCTGATCCTCAGTGATCAGGGACAGATTGAAGGTGAGGTAAGGGTGCCGTATGTGGTGCTAAACGGCCAGGTAATCGGAGATGTGTACGCGAGTGAGCGTGTCGAGCTGTCAAGTCATGGGCAGGTTGAGGGGAATGTATATTACAATCTGCTTGAAATGGCGATGGGTGCTGAAGTGAATGGCAACCTGGTGCATTGCAAGGATGAGAAAAAACTCCTTGAATATCAATCAGATGCTACGAGTGAGCCAGCAAGTGACGCGGAGCCAACAGCCTCAGCTAGTTAATGGCGGGTAAGCGTAAAACTTGACTAATTTACTCAGGTAATAGACACTTGCAGCAATTGCAGCTATTAACCGAATTTTGGAGAGCAACGAATGACTGCTGAAACAGCTGATAACGCCATGCCAGCACCGCTGGATTTTACTGATGCCGCTGCGGCAAAGGTGAAGACGTTGATCGAGGAAGAAAATAACCCGAACCTGAAGCTACGTGTATTTATCTCAGGTGGTGGCTGTTCTGGCTTCCAGTATGGTTTTACCTTTGATGAAGAAATCAAGGATGGTGATACTGAGGTTGAAAATGGTGGTGTTACACTGCTTATCGATCCTATGAGTTTTCAGTATCTGGTCGGTGCCGAGATTGACTATAAGGAAGACCTGCAGGGTGCGCAGTTTATTATTCGCAACCCGAATGCCCAGACAACCTGTGGCTGTGGTTCATCATTCTCGCCTGCTTGATACGTCTTCAGCGAGTGCTTATAAAAACCCCCGGCACATTGTCGGGGGTTTTTGTTTGGGCGGAATTAAACTGGCGGCTCAGGCTGGATAGATGGCGCCCAGAACCAGTGGCCGACTGGCCCCGGTCACGGCAGGCAGGTTGCCGGGCTTGGCCTGTAGTGTCTGGCGAGCCAGCCAGGCAAATGCCATTGCCTCTACCCAGTCTGGATGAATGCCGTATTCCTCTGAACTGCTGATTGTCATTTCAGGTAGTTGTTTACTCAGGCTGTCCATCAGGTGGTAGTTGTGGGCACCCCCGCCACAGACGATTAAGCGCTGGCTGTCTGGCATATGCTGACTTACGCCAGTGGCGATGCTCTGACTGGTGAATTCACACAGGCTGGCCTGTACCTGTTGTGGAGACAGGTGGCTAAAATCCGTCAACTGTTTAGCGAGCCAGTCGAGATTGTAGTGTTCCTTGCCGGTACTTTTAGGTGGTGCCTGTTGAATAAATGCGTCGGACATGAGCTGCTTTACTAGCCTGTGATCGGCAGTTGCGCTCGCTGCCCAGGCGCCATTTCTGTCGTAATCCAGTTGTTTGTGTGTATGTATCCAGGCGTCCATCAATCCGTTGCCGGGGCCGGTGTCAAAGCCAAAGCAGGCTTTATCTGTGCTGGCAGGTAGCGAGGTCAGGTTGGCAATGCCACCAATATTAAGAATGGCGCGATTTTCTTCGGGGGAGTGGAATACCTGCTGATGAAAGGCGGGTGCCAGTGGAGCGCCTTCGCCACCCGCCGCCATGTCTTTTCGGCGAAAGTCACAAACGGTGGTAATGCCAGTCAGGTAACTGATGCGGTTGCCATCGCCAATCTGCATGCTGAAAGGGTGCGGCAGGTCTGGGCGATGGCGAATCGTCTGTCCGTGGCTGCCAATGGCAACTACAGACTCGTGTGAGATATTTGCAGATGAAAGTAGTGTATTTGCTGCATCGGCTAACAGCTCTCCCATTTCACAGTCTGCTTCGCCTAACATGTCGATGCTGGCAAGGTCCGAATCGCGGCAAAGTAATTTGAGTTTTTCTCGAAGTTGTCGGGGGATGTCGTGACTATGGCTGGCAACAAGTCTGGG
>JBFHWF010000023.1:0-31486 GCA_041589175.1 Gammaproteobacteria bacterium | reverse complement strand
GCAGCCTGCGCACTACCAGCAGAGAGCGCCAGTAAAGTTGCAGCCGCAAGTGCTTTTTGCTTAAAGTTTTTCATTTTACCAATTTCCCTGTGTACATTGCTTCTCTGTTTTAGGTGTTGAAGCAAAGTGGTTCTGTTGAAAATTCCGTATCCCTTGAAGCAATGTGATACAGCTGTAGCATTAAAGTATACGGTTCACGCATAAACCTGGCGGTTGTTCTGAATCATATAAAGCCCGGATATGAGTCGTGTTCAGGTTATGCAAGCTAGATATAGAATAGCGTATATTACATAATGCAAAACCTGGACCATGATATTGATTAGTTAATAAAAACAATTGCTTATAATATTTTAAAAGTTTGCTCATGGCATAGAGGCAAGGTTTCTGTGTCAGATCAGTGCAATTTGCACATCGAGTGTAATAAAGCTGAACATGTAGTAGATACGTTTTTGATGAAATTTTGATTTAATCTATATAAATCAGCAAGATAGCTTAAAGCAGTGAAGTGTAAGTCAGGCCTGACAGCTTCTTGAATACAGGCGCGTATGGGAAAAATTCCCATACAATCAGTTACCTATGCACAGGCCGGTTGATAATAAATACGACAGTCTGGCGTGTCAGTCCTGCTGACTCACGCGCTTGCCATCCAGCAGGGTCATCACAACCTTGCCGTTAAACCCCCAGCCATGAAAAGGCGTATTTTTGCCCTGACTTAGGAGATTATTGCTGTCCAGCACCCAGTCTGCATCGGGGTTGATCAGGCACAGATTTGCCCGGGCGCCCTGTGATAGTTGGCCAACGTCTAGCCCTAGAGTGCGGGCCGGGTTAATCGTCAGGCTGGCAATCGCTGTGCTGATGTCCAGTGCACCCTGTTCCACTAGCTTCAGGGTGAGGGGGAGCAATGTTTCCAGACTGGAAATGCCCGGCTCGGTAGCAGGAAACGGGGCCAGCTTTGCATCCAGTTCATGGGGCTGATGATCGGAGCAGATGCTGCTAATGGTGCCGTCTGCCACGCCCTGAATCAGCGCGTCTCGGTCGCGTTGTGACCGTAACGGTGGAATCACATGGTACTGGCTGTTAAAACTGCTGATATCCATGTCTGTCAGGTGCAGCTGATGCGCGGCGACATCAGCGCTAATTTTCAGGTCGCGTTGCCGGGCTTCGCGAATCAGTTCAATGCTGCGGCTGCAGGAGATGCGGCCAAAGTGGACGCGAACATCCGTATCCTGAATGAGTTCAAGGATCTGTGCAATTGGCGCTGTTTCTGCTGCATAGGGAATGGTGCTGAGACCAAGTCGGTTTGCAATTGCACCTTCGTGGGCGCAGCCACCGGCAGACAGGCCGGGATCATTGGCCTGAATAAAAACGGTGATGTCATGGGTCGATGCATACTCAAAGGCGCGACGTAATACCAGGCTATTGCGTATGGGTGCTCGACCATTGGAAACACCGAGGCAGCCGGCCTGTTTCAGTGCCGCCATTTCGCTGAGGTGTTCGCCTTTCAGTTTCGAGGTGAGTGCGCCCAGGGTATATACATGACAATGTGCAGCGCGCTTTGCCTGTCGCTCGATGAGTTCGACAACGGCCGGTTCATCAATTACCGGATCGGTATCAGGAGGGACGCATAAGGTTGTAATGCCGGCGGATGCAGCGGCAAGGCTTTCAGATGCAATCGTAGCAACCTGTTCCAGCCCCGGTTCACGTAATCGAGCGCACAGGTCGACCAGCCCCGGTATTAACCAGTGCCCACTTGCATCAATGATGTCTTCGGCACTTTCAGAACAATCACCTATATGTGCAATACGACCATCCTTGATTAACAGGCTGGTGACTTCATCGCACTGGTTGGCGGGGTCAATCAGGCGTGCATTTTTTATTAGTGTTGTGCTCATGCTTCTGTCTCCTGAGGTGCTTTCTGGCTGGAGACATTACCGCCAAGCGTCATCGACATGACGGCCATGCGAACCGCAATACCAAAGGTGACCTGGTTGAGAATAACTGAGCGAGGCCCGTCGGCAACATCGGATGCAATCTCAACGCCCCGGTTTATGGGGCCGGGGTGCATGACGATGGCATCCGGGTGGGCTATCTGCAGGCGCTCTTCGGTGAGGCCATACAGGTTGAAATATTCCTGTTCGCTGGGCAGCAATGCGCCCTGCATGCGTTCCTTCTGCAGGCGCAACATAATAACAACATCGGCATCACGGATACCATCATCCAGGTTGTAATAGACTTTTACGCCCATTGATTCCATGTCTTTTGGAATCAGGGTTTTTGGACCGACCACGCGAATCTCTCCGGTGTTCAGGGTGTTAAGTGCGTGAATCTGTGAGCGAGCAACACGTGAATGCAGAATGTCACCGACGATGGCAACACGTAGTCCGCTAAAATCGGCGCCCTTATAGCGGCGAATGGTAAACATATCCAGCATGGCCTGGGTGGGGTGAGCGTGACGACCATCCCCCGCATTAAGCACGCGAATATGCGGAGCGACATGGTTGGCGATAAAGTGTGCCGTGCCGGAGTCAGCGTGGCGCACGATAAACATATCGGCCTGCATGGCTTCGAGATTGCGCAGGGTATCGAGCAGTGATTCACCCTTGCTGGTGGCGGATACACTGATATTCATATTCAGTACGTCAGCCGATAATCGCTTGGCGGCTAGCTCGAAGGTGGTGCGTGTTCGCGTGCTGGCTTCGAAGAACAGGTTGACGATAGTTTTACCGCGCAGCAGGGGGACCTTTTTAACCGATTCATTCACGCCGGCAAAGCTTTCGGCCGTATCCAGTATCTGTGTCAGTATCTGGCTGCCCAGACCTTCAATCGTCAGAAAATGTTTAAGCTTGCCGTTTTCATCCAGCTGAATATTCCACAGGTCCTGGCCGATCAGGTTGTCTGTTGGTCGTGTCGCTTTATTTACCATAAAAACCTTATGTCCCGGTTCCTGTTGTTAATGGTTATGCCTCGTCAGCCTTGAGTTCCCAGGCCAGTGGTTCGGGCCCGGTGAGCTTGATCTGTTCATGCTTATCCAGCTCAAGCACCTGTCCAACCGCATCTGCCTGTATAGGAAGTTCTCTGCCGCTACGTTCGACCAGGCAGGCGAGGGTAATAGACGCAGGTCGTCCATAGTCGAAAATTTCATTCATCGCGGCACGGATGGTGCGACCCGTCTGTAATACATCATCGACCAGGATGATGTGTCGATCTTCAAGATGGTGTGGAAGGCTGGAGGTTTTCACCTGCGGGTTCATGCCAATGCGTGAAAAATCATCGCGATAAAAACTGATGTCCAGGGTGGCTAGTGGGTCCTGGATCGACAGGCGGCGATGTAGTTTTTCTGCGAGCCATACGCCACCGGTGTGAATACCCACCATGAGGGGGTTGGTGATATTGCGTTGCTCTAGCAGGTTTTCCAGATCGGTGGCCAGCTTTTCCAGTAACTGATCCGGTTTCGCCGCATGTGTCATGTCTGTTGCTCCAGCCAGCTTTGCACGATGATTGCTGCGGCTATTTTATCAATGTCCTGTTTCTCATGCTGAACTTTTTTATCCTGCAAAAACTGTTCGGCTTCGAAGGAGCTGAGCGCTTCGTTGTGTGTGTATACAGGGAGCTTGAATCGCCCCTCTAGCTGGCGGCAGAATTTTTCTGCGCGTTTCGTCATTTCACTTTTGGTTCCATCCAGGTAGTAGGGCAGGCCGACGATAAGTGCATCGGGTTTCCATTGCTCGATGAGTTTTTTTATACCTTCCCAGTCGGGTTTGTGGTTGACGGCATTAAGCGTGGTGAGCGGACTGGCGTTGCCGGTGACTGTCTGGCCTGTTGCGACACCAATACGGTGTTCGCCAAAATCGAAGCCAAGCACCTGTTGAATAGTCATCGAGTCATGCATGCCCGGTCTGGTTGCTGAGTAATTGAAGGTCGATACCCAGTAGTGCGGCGGCAGCCTGCCAGCGCTTTTCCATGGGTGTGTCAAACAGTATCTGTTCATTGGCGGGGCAACTGAGCCAGGCATTTTCGGAGAGTTCGTATTCCAGCTGGCCGGGCCCCCAGCCGGCATAACCGAGAGCAATAATTGAACGACCTGGTCCACGACCTTCCGCAATAGCTCGCATAATATCCTGTGACGTAGTGACTGCAATATTGTCGGTTACCTTGAGGCTTGACTCCCAGTCGCCGGTAGGGCTGTGCAGGATAAAGCCACGATCAATTTGCACGGGGCCGCCACTGAGTATCGGTTGTTCGAGTACCGTGTCATCCTCGGGTTGAATATGCAGCTGGGAAAAAATTTCGGAAAGGCTGATTTCAGAGGGTCGATTAATGGTTATGCCCAGTGCCCCATTTTCATCGTGCTCACAGATATACGTAACCGACTGGCTAAAGTTTCCATCTTCAAGGTTAGGCATCGCGATAATGAAGTGATTTGTCAGGTTGGTTTCCTCGACCATGGTGCGTGCCTCCTTTAAAAACTGCTTAGCTGGTCACTCTCAAACTGCCAGCTACGTGTGATATGTATGATGTCGGCCTGCTTCTGAAGCTTAGCTGGAAAAGGTTCAAATGGAGATGACATCTGTACGATGCGTTTTGCAGCGTCATCTAACACCTGGTGGCCGGATGAGCGTCGCAGGTTAATTTCTTTCAGGCTGCCATCAGACTTAATGACAACTTCAAGTATCAGTGTGCCACTGAGTCGGTTGCGAATGGCGGCATCGGGATAATCAGCATTGCCAAGGCGTTCGACCTTATCGATCCATTTGCGCATATAACTGGCAGCCACATATTCACGGGTTCGCGAGGTCAGATACTTTTCTTTGGGTTTCTGTGCATATTCCTGGAATGTCAGGCTAAGCTCTTCTGCCATGCGTGCGGCGCGTTCGTTTTTCAGTTGTGGTTGAATCTGCTGCTCAACAATTTCCTGCTTCTGTTCTTTTTTCTGGGTATGAATCTTGTGATCTGATTTTACCGATGTAATGAATGCCTGTTGTGCATCCTGCCGTTTAACGGGCTGTTTCTGTTCGATGGATTCCTGCTGCGCAATGCCTGGTGTCGCTGACAGGGTGGGTGCTGAAAAAAGATCGGTGCGTCTTACCTTCTCTTCGCTGTTGCCGCCACCATCCTGCGTTGTTTGTGCCAGGTAGTCGGCTTCATCGGGTGTTTCGGCATTACTGGTATTTACCAGAATGACATCCAGTGATGGTGGGATTTTCTGTTTGGCAGAAGGTGTAGAGACAAAGGTAATGCCAAGAATAACAACACCGTGGAAAAGAATAGCAAAAAACATCGTCATGCCCATGCGATCATTGGCTGTGACCTGAGGTGTTGCTGTTGTCAATTGCGTCATAGGCCTGATTATAGGGCTGGCGTTACAATAATTGTAGCCTGAATTTTCGGGTTAAAGCGAATACGCTTGCGTAACTCGGGCGTGATATGAATATTTCCCTCGGCATCAACCAGCATTGCCTGGGTAATTTCCAGACGCTTCGCCATGGATAGCCACTGTTGCGGACCAGCGATAAACAGAGCCGTTGCAGCTGCATCGGCGAGCCCTGCGTCCTGATGTATGACCGTAACCGACTGGCTGCCCATGGCCGGGTAGCCAGTACGGGGGTCGAGGATATGGTGATAGCGTTTGCCTTCATACATGTAATAACGCTCATAATCACCCGATGTAAATATGCTTTCTTCAGCTGACGCCTGAATGGTCGCCAGCCAGGTGTCCTTTCGAGGGTGTTGTATTGCAATATGCCAGGGGCGGTTGCCCGGTTTGCCAATGACTTTAAGGTCGCCGCCAGTATTGATGATGGCGTTTTCGATGCCCAGTCGTTTGAGTTGCTGCATTTCCAGGTCGATGGCATGGCCCTTGGCGAATGCGCCGAAGTTGAGTAATACGGACGGGTTGTTACTACGCATCCGTATGCCATCCTGTTTGAGGTCGCTCATACGAGGGTTGGCGTCTATTAACGTCTGGATAGCTGAGGCGTCTGGTGGTTGAATGTCGTCCTCATCGTGGCGATGAAACTGCCAGAGATTAATGAGTTGACCAATTGCCGGGTTAAAGAGGTGGTCAGTCTGTTCCGCCAGTTGCTGGGATTTTTCGATAAGGGGCAATACTGAAGGTCCGGCAGAAAAAGATTTGCCGGTTGCGATCAGGCCATTGGTTCGGCGTAATGAGCCTGTTTCCCAGGGTGACCAGGCAATATGCAGATAGGCCAGATCCTGATCCAGTTTCTCGAAGGCCTGCTGGGCCTGTTCGTCAGTGGCGCCATACAGCGTAATATCAATCAGGGTGCCAAACTGCAGCGTGCTGTGCTGGTGGCTCTGTGGTTCGGGCGCGCAGCCGCCTAGCAGTACGGTGGTTAGTGTTATTAACAGGTAAAGCCCGTGTTTTAGCATCGTATCTGTTCTATTCGGTTCATCAGTTGTTGTGCGATACGGGTATTGTATTGTGCATCAATCTCACGGATGCAGGTCGGGCTGGTGATATTAATTTCTGTCAGGTAATCGCCGATAACATCCAGCCCGGCAAACAGAATCCCCATTTCCCTGAGGCGGGGTCCAACCTGATCGGCGATCCATTGTTCGCGTTCCGTAATCGGCATAGCAACGCCCTGTCCACCAGCGGCGATATTGCCTCGGGTTTCGCCTTTTGCGGGGATGCGCGCCAGGGTATAGGGAATCGCTTCACCATCGACCATAAGAATACGTTTGTCACCCAGTGTAATTTCCGGAATAAATTTCTGGGCCATCACTGTGTGGCGCCCAAAATCGAGCATGGTTTCCAGTATGACTGACAGGTTGGCATCATTGGGTGTTACGCGAAAGATTGACTGACCGCCCATGCCATCCAGGGGCTTGAGAATAACATCGCCATGTTGCTTTATAAACTGCCGCAATTGCTCAGGTTTGCGGCTGACCAGCATGTCGGTACAGCACTGGGGGAACTGGGTGGTGAAGAGTTTTTCGTTGGCGTCTCGCAGGCTCGAGGGGCGATTGACGATGAGGCAACCAGCGCGTTCAAGGTTTTCCAGCAGGTAGGTCGTGTAGATGTATTCCATGTTAAAGGGGGGATCTACGCGCATCATTATCACATCAAGATCGTTGCCAGGGCAGGTTTTTACGGGCTCACATTCAAACCAGTGATCATTATTATCAAACACGCGTATGGGTTGATAGTCCACCATGACCTGGCCGTCCTGTAAGTACAGGCCGTCCTGCAAAATATAGTGAAGCGACCATTCTTTATCTTGAGCCGCCAGCATCATTGCCAGGGTGCTATCCTTATAAGGTCGAATGGATTCGACAGGGTCCATGACAAACCCGATTTTGAGGGTCATAGGGTGTCCACCTCTGTGATCTGATCAGCGTAGTTATCCTGATATTGTACATGATTTTAACAATATTTGCTTATTTATCATAAGTTTAGTATTGTCTCCTTAAGATCCTACTTAATATTTTGGGTGTAACTAGTTTATTTAATGGTTGTTTTTATTTGCACAACGACTACACATGAGCTATCTTCACGTGTACTTGAGTGCACTAAATAGACCTTTTTGGGGATAAACGGGACAGCTATGGCAGAAGATTCCGCAGGTATTGATAGCCTGAAAGTGATGGTGATCGACGACAGTAAAACGATTCGTCGAACCGCAGAAAACCTATTAAAAAAAGAAGGCTGTGATGTTGTTACCGCTGTCGATGGCTTTGAAGCGCTGTCTAAAATAGCGGAGCACAAGCCTGATATTATTTTTGTCGATATCATGATGCCGCGCCTGGATGGTTACCAGACCTGCGCATTGATTAAGCACAATCGAATGTTCAAATCCACGCCTGTGATCATGTTGTCCAGTAAGGACAGTATATTTGACCGTGCACGTGGACGTATCGTTGGTTCAGAGCAGTACCTGACCAAACCCTTTACCAAGGATGATCTGCTTGGTGCAATAAAAGAACACACCTAACCGATTGAATAAAGAATTACAGCTGTCAGGTCGATGGCCGCAGCCGGAGTAACATGAATGGCAAATATTCTGATAATTGACGATTCACCAACAGAAGTGCATGTGTTCAAGACCATGCTGGAAAAGAATGGTCATACAGTGCATGTCGCTGAAACAGGTGAAGCCGGAATAGAAAAAGCAAAAGAAATTATCCCTGATCTAGTGTTAATGGATATCGTAATGCCAGGTATGAATGGTTTTCAGGCAACACGCCAGTTAGCCACGAATGATTCAACCAAAGATATACCTGTCATTATTGTAACCACTAAGGATCAGGAAACAGACAAAGTGTGGGGTATTCGCCAGGGAGCGAAAGACTATATCGTTAAGCCGGTGAAGGAAAACGATTTGATGGCGCGGGTTAATTCGGCGCTTTCGGGTAAATAAAAACCGGGTATTACTGTAATGAGCTCAGCATTCCAGCAGTTAAAACAAATAGAACAGAGGTGCCTGGAAAACGCCGAGCAGATGCCATCAGCTGATGGTGCAACGGATGAATGGCTGGGAATTGGTTTCAAGGTAGCCGGCATGGATCTCTTGTCGAAGATGGGCGATGTTGCTGAAATCATGGACCTGCCTGCGTTTACTCATGTGCCAGGTGTTAAGCCCTGGGTCATCGGTATCGCAAATGTGCGGGGCAGCCTGTTGCCGCTAATGGACTTAAAAGGCTTTATTACTGGTGAGTCACTGAAGAACCGTAAGGCGGGTCGTGTCATGGTTGTGAATCACAACGGTGTGACCACGGGACTGCTGGTTGAAGAAGTGCTCGGTATACGACACTTTTCGTTAAATGATCAAGCGTATGAAATGCCTGAAATGGTTGAGGCAATGAAGCCTTATATCAAGCAGGCATTTAAAAAAGATAACAGCTTCTGGCCCGTGTTTAATGTGCATGCACTGGTTGAAGACGAGCGATTTCTTCACGCGTCACTGTAAGAAGCGTTTTTACAAAAAAACATAAATTAATTCCTCTATCGGAGTTGGCTTGGAGAGAAGAAGAATATGAGTGCAGCAAAGCGAAATCCGTTTTCCTTAGGTGCGATCAGTAAACCGATTTTGTTCCTGGGTGTGCTACTGATTATATCCATCCTGGTTATGGGTGGTAGCTTATGGTATGCAGCGACACAGCAGGCATACCAGCAGCAGTATCTGGAAATAGTATCTGAACAGAAACTGCTGTCTCAGCGTCTCGCAACCTTGTCACTGGAATCTGCTGCGGGTAAAGAGGCCGCATTCGGGCAGTTAGAGCAATTACGTGATCGTTATGATGAGACACTGGGTTATCTTGAAGCAGGCAACAAGACAACAGGCTTGCCAGCACTACCCAAATCAACTCGCCAGTCATTTGAAAGTGTATTACAGGTATGGCTAGGCTCATCTGAATCAGATCCTAACAGCTACCGTAGTAACATTGGCCGTATTGTCGACGGTAAGCTTGCTATCTCAGAGGTGGGTGAATTTGTACTGGTAATTCAGGAATTTATTCCTCAGCTACTTTCATTTTCGGAAGAGGTTGTTGATCTTCTGGTAGAACGTAAAGCCCCGCCACACCAGATATTTATGGCATCACGTCAGTTGATGCTGACACAGCGTATAGAAAATAACATGAACCGGGTTCTTTCCGGTGGTGAAGGAGCGGCGGCCGCTGCAGACAGATTCGGTCGTGACGCGGCGCGATTCGGTGCCGTACTCGAAGCGATGCTTAAAGGTTCTAAAGCATTACGCATCGAACAGATTAATGACGAAATTGTACGCAGTAAGTTACGTGAAGTTGCGATGCTGTTCAGTTCAGTTTCGGATCACGTAGAAGCCATTCTCGAATTATCTCCTGATTTGTTCGATGTTAAAAACTCTGCCGGTGAAGTTGAGGCCATGGGTGTACAGTTGCTGGACGAAACTGAGATCCTTGAAAAATCAATTATCCAGCACGGCAAGCTACTCGATATCGTGCAGTGGGTTGGTTTCGCTGCTGGTGGTCTCGCGGTAATTATCATCATTATCGCGGGTGTGTTACTGATTCGTGACTCCGCCGAACGTGAGGATGCTGCTCTCGAACAGAACCGAAGAAACCAGCGCGCTATCCTGCGACTACTTGATGAAATGGCGAACCTCGCGGAAGGTGACCTGACAGTGCACGCAACTGTAACCGAGGAAATTACGGGTGCGATCGCGGACTCTGTTAACTACGCGATTGACGCGCTTCGCTCACTGGTAACCACCATTAACACGACGGCGGTGGAAGTATCCTCTGCGGCAGAAAAGACGCAGGCAACTGCGACACGACTCACCGATGCATCGGCGCACCAGGCGCGTGAAATTGCCTCGGCATCCGCGGCGATCACCGACATGGCGGACTCGATGAAAGCGGTATCGAAGGAAGCGGAAGGCTCGGTGGAAGTTGCACACAAATCACTCGAAATCGCACAGAAAGGTGCGGGTATCGTACGTCGAAGTATTTCTGGTATGGACACGATTCGTGAACAGATTCAGGAAACATCGAAACGAATCAAACGTCTGGGTGAATCATCCCAGGAGATCGGTGACATCGTTGGTCTGATCACGGAAATCGCGGACCAGACGAACATACTTGCATTGAACGCGGCGATCCAGGCATCGACCGCCGGTGAGGCCGGCCGTGGCTTCGCGGTGGTTGCGGACGAAGTACAGCGACTCGCGGAACGTGCCGGTAATGCAACCAAACAGATCGAGGCACTGGTTAAGACGATCCAGTCGGATACCAACGAAGCCGTAAGCTCGATGGAAGCATCGACCACCAACGTAGTAAGCGGTGCGAAGATGGCCGAGGATGCGGGTGGCGCACTGATCGAGATCGAAAACGTATCGGATGAACTGGCTGAGCTGATTCGCGGTATCTCCGACTCTGCTAACAAGCAGGCATCGGTGGCGATGGATGTATCGAATACGATGAATGTTATCCAGGAAATTACACTGCAGACATCTGAAGGTACAGAAGAAACATCTGCATCGATCGGTAACCTGAGTGAACTTGCAAATGAACTGCGTAAATCCGTAGCCGGCTTTAAGCTGCCAGACAGCGACGAGCAGGTTGAAACAGTAATACTGAATGGTTAATCCTAACGTTTGGCGGAACAGATGAAAGCAGAGGATACTGTTGAATACAATTCTTTACGCTGGGTAAAGAAAGAACTCGACCTGATTCTTCAGGAAGCGCAGGCATCGTTGTCGGCGTACATTGAAGATTCACAGGATGAGGACCGGCTGCGTGAGGCGGTAGAACATTTGCATATGGTGCAGGGCACTCTGCAGATGGTCGAACTATACGGTGCGGCGCAGCTTGCAGAGGAAATGGAAAAAGTTTCCGATGCACTACTTCGCGGTAAAATCGAAAAAGTTGACGACGCCTATGACGTGCTGATGCGATCTATGTTGCAGCTGCCAGATTATCTGGAAAGCCTGCAGTCTGGAAGCAAAGACGTGCCCATGGTGCTGCTGCCGCTGCTAAATGATTTACGGGCAACACGTAACGCCAGCCTGCTTTCGGAAAATGTTCTGTTCTTTCCTGACATGGATGCAGTATCACAGGAGGAAGTGCAGGCGGAAACAGGGCAGCTTGTACCGGCTGCAAAGAAATTACGTCCACATTTCCAGATAGGCCTCCTGGGCTGGTTCAAAGGCGAAAAGGTTGGTGCCAGTCTGAAGCGTATTCTGGCTGTGCTGGGTGAGCTGGAAAAGAAAACAGCTCAACCACCTATACAGAGAATCTGGTCCATTACAGCGGCACTCGTTGAAGGTCTGATACATGACGGCATTGATAGTAATGTCAGTGTGAAAATGCTGTTAGGGCAGGTTGATCGCAATATCAAATCGTTAATTGATTCCGACGAAGTCAGCTTTGCAGAGCAGGTGCCTGGGGATCTATTAAAAAACCTGCTTTACTATGTAGCCCGTATCAAAACAGACACGCCACGTGTGAATAGTGTCAAGGCGACTTATCGTCTGGAAGAGTTACTGCCAGCAGATGCTGAGCTCGAAGAAGTTCGTTCTGGAATGGGTGGTCTTAATGCCGAATTGTTGTCTACTGTGTCATCTGGCATACGTGAAGACCTTCTAGAGGTTAAAGATTCACTTGAAATATTTGTACATAGTGAAGCGCATGATGTTAAGCGTCTGCAAAGTCTGCCAGAACTACTTTCAAAAATTGCAGATACACTGTCTATGCTCGGACTGGGCGCGCCACGTGAGCAGGTGATACGTCAGCAGGAAATCATCAAAAATATAATCAGTGGTACGCAGGAGTCATCCGATGGTTTGATTATGGATGTGGCGGGTGAGCTGTTGTCGGTTGAGTCGCAGCTTAACAGCTTTATCGCGAATCGCTCCATGGGTGAAGGCGAGAAAAAATCACGTACCCTGGGTGACCTGGGTGAAATGCCTGAGTCTGAATACAATGAGGTTCTTTCAGCAGTTGTGCGTGAAGCATTACAGGACTTCAGTGACGCGCGTCAGGCAATTCTTGGCTATCTGGATAACAGTGAAGACAAGAGTCTGCTAGAGCTGGTTGTTAGCAAACTCGATGAAGTTAATGGGGCAATGTTTATGTTGCCCGTACAGAAACTCAAGCATCAGATTGACTCAGTTAGAGACTACGTTTCACAGGTTATGCTGAATGCTGGCGTTATGCCAGAGCTGGAAGCGCAGAATGATCTTGCTGATGTCGTAACCAGTGTTGAATATTATCTGGAAGCCTTAGTCGAAGGCCGACCTGACCTGGAATTTTCAATTGGCTCAGGTGATGCTGCGGCAGATCGTCTGAGCGAAATTACTGCAAGAAGTGGTGTACAGAGTAAAGACGTTGCAGAACAAGTTGCTGAAAAATTAACTGAAGAAGTTGATGCGGGTGTAATACCCGAGCAGGAGCTTGAAGTTGAAATTGATATTGCCGATGAAGCAGCAGGCGAAACACTGGATCTGGAAGTAAGTGAAGAACTGCCAGTGGCAGACGCTGAGGGTGCTCATGCTGTCACTGAAGAACGTTATATTATCCTTGGTGATGATGCCGACGAAGAAATTCTGGAAATCTTTATCGAAGAAGCCCTTGAAGAGCTTGCGTCACTCAACGAGCAGCTGCCGCTATGGAAAAAAGATCATGGCAATGAAGATGCCTTGATTACTATTCGCCGATCATTCCACACGCTTAAAGGGAGTGGGCGTTTGATTGGTGCAGAATTGATAGGTGAGTTTGCCTGGAATTTTGAGAATATGCTCAATCGCGTTATTGATAAATCGCGACCGCTAACATCGGAAATTTTCGATATTCTTGATGAGTCTCTGGCTGTACTGCCTCAGCTAATTGAGCAGTTAAAAGGCAACCGTGAGCCGATACCTAATATATATGAACTCATCGATAAGGCTGATGCGCTGGGAAAGTGGCGCAAGCCCGATGAGGCAGGAAGCGATAGAAACGAGGCTCAGACAGTAATTGAGACAGCGCCCATTGTCGATGAAGTTGTAGAGACGAGTGTCGATGATAGTGCAGATGAGATAGAAATCAATCTGGATGAAAGCCTGCAACTGGAAGCAGATGAAGGCGCTGCTATAGAGGAAATCAATCTTGATGCTGATATAGATTTATCAGACGACGAGATGATGGCTGAAATCTCTGAAGACGAACTCATGCTGGATGTTGTTGATGAGTTTACGGATACAGCAGTTGAACAATCGCCCGAAGAATTGCTGGAAATCACAGAAGATGGCGATGATGAAGTCAATATTGATCTGACGCAGGAGCTTGAGGCACTACAGATAGGTTCGATAGATGAAGATGAAATAGAGCTTGATGTAGAGGGGTCCCTGGATATTGATGATGCAGTCGATATTGATGATATCGAGCAACTTAACCAGGCCGAAGAAGAAACCTTACAGATATATATAGATCCCGTTCTATTTGATATTTTCAAGAAAGAGTCACTCAGCCACCTGAATGTTGTAAAAGATATGCTAGTAAAGCATAAGAGTGGTGAAATCAGTCTTAGCGCTAGCGATGAGCTTTTGCGTGCTATGCATACATTATTTGGTAGTGCAAGAACTGCAGAGGTTGATGAAATTGCAGAGCTATGTGGTGGCCTGGAAAAATATGCTCGACTGTATCTGACGGGTGACGACCACACAATCAACGATGATGGTGTTCAGTTGATTGATGATGTGATGAATCGCGTTGAGTCGATGCTCAATGAGCTTGAAGATAAGAACCAGCGATTACAGTCAGATACAGAGCTGCTTGCACGTATTCAGGTATTAAGTGAAAGCCTGCATGCAGAGAAGGAGAGCGCATTAAATTCTGATGCAGAGATTGCCGCTGTGCCGAAATCGGCGCCTGTAGCAAAGGCTGAGCCCGTTGAAAGTCTCGTTAGCTACTCTGATGTGGATGATGAGCTTGTTGATATCTTCCTCGAGGAAGCAGAGGAATTACTTGATAGCTGCGAAAACAGTTTGCAGCGCTGGAATAATGATAATGCAGATGCTGATAGTGTTCAGGATCTACAGCGTCATCTGCACACACTCAAGGGTGGTGCGAGGATGGCGGATCTCAAGCCTGTGGGTGATCTAACCCATGCCCTGGAGTCTTTAATTATCGCAGTGAATGATGGGCAGGTTTCATTTACAAAAGATATGTCACATGTGTTGCATGACTCTTTAGATACACTGTCAGATATGCTGGCAAAAGTGAAAACACGTGATCCACTGTCAACGGCGGAAGCACTGATATCTCATATAGATGCATTGCGACAGGGCAAAGAAAGCGCTAAGCGCTCAACACCAGCATCTAAATCAGAAGAGGACGAAGATCCTGAGCCTGCAATAGCCGCTAATGAAGAGCCTGAAGATTTTGCACTTGAATTGACTGAAGAGTCTTTGCTTGATGAAGATTTTATAATAGAAGATCTTGAAGAAGGTTTTCCCGAGCAAAGTGAAAGCGAAGCCACTAAAAGCATCGAAGAGCAATTGCTAGATGAATCAGACTATGAAGTGGAGTTGCAGGAAACTGCAATATTAACGGATGAGGGTGATTCCGAAAGTGCAGTAAATGTCTCTCCACTCAAACAGGCAGAACAGCTTGTGCCTGAAAAGAAGGTGCAGGAAGCGTCAGTTGCATCAGTGGTTGAAGACAGCCAGGTTGGCGTTATCGCTGACAGACCGCAGGCAGAAGCAGCACCAGCAATGGCAAAAGAAAGTGTTGCCAATGAGCAGGTGCGCGTGCGCTCTGATTTGCTGAATGATCTTGTTAATCATGCCGGTGAGGTGAGTGTTTATCACGCGCGTATGGGTCAGCAGATTTCAAACTTTAGCTTCAATCTTTCAGAAATGGAGCATACAGTAATTCGTTTGCGTGAACAGTTGCGCAAGCTTTCAATTGAGACAGAGGCACAGATCCTGTCTCGCTATGAAAAAGAGTCCGACCAGTATGATGAAGATTTCGATCCACTGGAAATGGACAGATTTTCAACCATGCAGCAAATATCGCGAAGTCTGCAGGAAACGGTAGGCGATATCGAAAGTATTAAAGACCTCCTGAATGATGAAGTGCGTGACGCTGAAACTCTGCTATTACAGGAGTCTCGTGTTAGCACTGAGTTGCAGGAAGGCCTGATGCGAACACGTATGGTTCATTTCGGTGGCCTGGCCTCACGCCTGCGACGTATTGTGCGACAAACTGCTCGTGAGTTATCTAAAGATGTTGAATTGCAGATTAATGGCGAAACAGCTGAAGTTGACCGTACCGTACTTGATCGAATAGTGGCACCACTCGAGCATATGCTCAGAAACGCAGTTTCTCATGGTGTTGAGACACCTGCTGACAGGAAGGCAGCAGGCAAGAGCGAAACAGGTCGCCTTAGTATTACTGTTGACCGTGAAGGCGGTGATGTGGTCATTAAGGTGCAGGACGATGGCCGCGGTATAGATGTTAATGCAATTCGTAAGAAGGCTATTGAAAAAGGCCTGCTGGATTCATCCAGCAAGCTTAGTGATCACGATGTGCTGCAGTACATTATGGAGCCTGGCTTTAGTACGGCTGAGAAGGTAACGCAGATTTCAGGTCGTGGTGTTGGCATGGATGTCGTTGATAGCGAGATTAAACAGCTGGGTGGCGTGCTTGAGATTGATACCATTCACGGCAAGGGTACAAGTTTCACAATTCGTCTGCCATTAACGCTTGCAATTAATCATGCGCTGCTGGTGAATGTGGGTGAAGATATTTATGCGGTTCCACTGAACAGTATTGAAGGTGTTGTGCGACTGTCAGGTATTGAGCTGCAGCAATTTTATAATAGTGGTGAATCATATTATTCCTTTGCAGGTAGCGACTATGAGTTGAAGCATCTGGGCAATATACTCACAGGTGTGCAGCCTGATTACTCTCATGCTGGGCAGTTATTCCCGGTTCTGCTTGCTCGTGTAGGCGAACAGAGCGTGGCATTGCATGTAGATGAGCTTCTAGGCAGGCGTGAAATCGTTGTTAAGCCTGTTGGGCCGCAGATCAGTACAGTAAGGGGTATTTCGGGTGCGACCATACTTGGTGATGGACGTGTCGTTATTATTCTGGAAATGAATGCCCTGGTACTGGGTGACTCATTGTTCCATGTTGCGCGTGAAGAAGCCGAACATGTTGCTGATGTGGCGCTGCCAGAAGAAGAGATCGAACGTGAGAAAGTGGTCATGGTCGTTGATGACTCGATTACTATTCGTAAGGTTACGGAACGTATGTTATCTCGACATAATATGAAGGTAGTTACTGCAAAAGACGGGCTTGACGCTGTGTCACAGCTGCAGGAAATTAAACCGGATGTTATGTTGCTTGATATCGAAATGCCGCGTATGGATGGATACGAAGTGGCGAGCCATGTTCGTAATGATGAGCGCCTTAAAGATTTGCCGATAATTATGATCACATCCAGAAGTGGTTCAAAACATCGTGATAAAGCTATGGAAATCGGCGTCAACAAGTATCTGGGTAAGCCATATCAGGAAGATGACCTGATAGAAAATATTCGTGAGTTAATAGGCTAATGGTAGACGAGCAGATTAAGTGCGTTGTGCTTAAAATTAATGAAGATGAGTTGCTGCTGCCGAATACAGCCGTGGCTGAAATAGTGCCTATACGTAATATCATCAACGTAGCAAATAAACCAGACTGGATGCTGGGCTATCTTGACTGGCGGGGAAACTCTGTACCACTGGTGTCATTCGAGTCACTGGGCGGTGTAAGGATGCCCAGTCTTGCATCAGGAAATGTTAAAGCCGCTGTGCTGTTTTCAATTAGTGAAGACAAAGATTTTCCCTTTGTTTCAATACTCATGCAGGATGCACCATCGGTTGTAAATGTTCGTGAGAGCGACATGGTCGATAATAACGAAGCGATAAGCCACCCAGCAATTACGCAACGCGTGATGCTAGGAGACAATGTTTATAGCATTATGGATCTTAATCGCCTTGAAGATAATATAAAACAGATTATGACTCGTTAGTCTGACTGGCGAGGTCACCCCACAATAGCTGCACTCCTGTAATTGCTGACAGTGCTGCAGTTTCGGTCCTCAAAATGCGTGGGCCAAGCTGTGTACCTGTAAACGAATGATTTAATAAAAATTCCACTTCACTATCTGCGAGTCCACCTTCTGGGCCAATCAGTATGTTCACCTGTTTACCATTAAAGTTGATACTGGATAATGTGTTACTTGAAAGAGGGTCAAGTACGAGTTGAAGTACATCCTTATTATCATCGCTTAAATGATGACTGATAATGTCTGGAAGTCGAGCAGGTGTGTTAATTCTGGGGATTCGACTGCGGCCACTCTGTTCGCAAGCGCTAATGGCTATGGCTTGCCAGTGCTGAACTTTTTTGTCGAGTCGTTCACCTTTTAAATTCACAACTGTGCGCTCACAGAATACGGGTGTGATTTCATGAACACCTAGCTCGGTTGATTTCTGTATGGCAAAATCCATACGATCGCCTTTTGAAATTCCCTGGTAAAGGTGTATATAGAGGGTGGATTCAACAGGGTTGGCGCATCTATTAATATTTGTTGCTATGGCGCTTTTGCCATCAATTTTAAGAGTTGCGTCGTAATTAAAGCCATCACCATTGAAGAGCTGTATGTGATGACCTGATTTTAGTCTGAGGACACGAAGCAGATGGTTTGAAGCTGCTTTGTCCAGACGAATCGATTCGTCTGGACTGGCAATAAATGGCTGATAGATACGAACAGATTTCATGTCCTGTTTGTAATGCTATACATCAAGGTTATTCCAGATGTTTAATGATGCTTCAGCCTGATTGAGTGTATAAAAATGCAGGCCTGGTGCACCTTCATCGAGAAGTCTCTGGCACATTGCAGTCACTACCTCGGTGCCAAATGCTTTGATAGAGTCGATGTCATCAGCATAGGCTTCAAGACGGCGTCGTATCCATTGTGGTATTTCTGCACCGCAGATATTTGAGAAGCGGGACAGATTACTGTAATTGGTAATCGGCATAATGCCGGGTACTACAGGTATATCAAGCCCCATCTTTTCACAGCTGTCGACAAAATAGAGGTAACTGTCGATATTGTAGAAATACTGCGTTATGGCTGAGTTTGCACCAGCTTCAACTTTTTCTCTGAAGTGTTCAAGATCAGTCGCAGCGGTTTTAGCCTGCGGATGAAACTCTGGATAGGCAGCAACTTCGAGGTGAAACTCGTCTCCAAACTCTTCGCGAATAAAGCGAACGAGTTCAGTTGCATGACTGAAATCGCCATAGCCTGCAGTGCCTGAAGGTAAATCTCCGCGTAGAGCGACAATGCGTTTTATTTTCTGTTGCTGATAGCTATCCAGAATGTTTTTAAGCTGCTCGCGAGTTGAGCCTATGCAAGACAGGTGTGGTGCAACATCGCAGCCATTTTTTTGCTTTAGCTGAGTTACTGCGTTGAAGGTGGTTTCACGTGTTGAACCACCAGCCCCAAATGTAACCGAAAAAAATTCAGGCTTCATTGTCTGCATCAGCTGGTTAGCCGTATTGTATAGCTTTTCCATGCCCTGATCAGTTTTTGGCGGGAAAAACTCGCAGCTGAAATGCTTTGTGCGTTTTTTCTGTGTTTCCATAAAATTAACCTGTGCAATAACAACACAGTACACATGCGTGTACTGTGTTGCATAGACTGACTAGTAGCGATAATGCTCCGGCTTGTATGGACCTTCTACAGGTACGTTAATATAGTCTGCCTGTTCCTGGCTAAGTGTTGTTAGCTTTGCGCCGATCTTGTCGAGATGCAGGCGTGCAACTTTTTCATCCAGTTTTTTCGGCAGAATATAAACTTTGTTTTCGTATTTTTCTGACTTGGTAAAGAATTCAATCTGTGCCATAACCTGATTGGTGAAGGAAGCAGACATAACAAAGCTTGGGTGGCCTGTAGCACAGCCAAGGTTAACCAGTCGGCCTTTGGCAAGTATGATAATGCGCTTGCCATCAGGGAAAATAACATGGTCAACCTGTGGCTTGATCTCTTCCCACTCATATTTTTCGAGTGAGGCAATATCGATCTCTGAATCGAAGTGACCGATATTGCAGACAATAGCCTGGTCTTTCATGTTAGCCATGTGGTCATGCTGGATGACGCTGAAGTTGCCTGTTGTTGTGACAAAAATGTCAGCTGCTTTGCAAGCATCGTTCATATCAACGACACGGAAGCCTTCCATTGCTGCCTGAAGTGCACAGATAGGGTCGATTTCAGTAACCCATACTGTTGCACCCATGCCACGGAATGCCTGGGCGCAACCCTTGCCAACATCGCCGTAGCCCAGTACAACGCAGATCTTGCCTGAAATCATTACGTCGGTGGCGCGTTTGATGCCATCGATAAGTGACTCACGACAGCCATACAGATTATCGAATTTTGATTTGGTGACAGAGTCATTAACATTCATGGCCGGGAACAGTAGCTCGCCTTTGTCCATCATCTGATAAAGGCGATGCACCCCTGTCGTTGTCTCTTCGGTAACGCCCTTGACGCTTTCTGCAATGTCTGTCCACTTGCTGCTACCATCAGAAATAGTACGCTTCAGAACATCGATGATGGCTTTCCATTCTTCGTTGTCGCTGTCTTTTGCGTCGGGCACAACACCGGTTTTCTCGTATTCAGCACCTTTATGAACGAGCAGTGTTGCATCACCACCGTCATCGAGAATCATATTAGGTAAGCCGCCATCAGGCCATGTGAGTGCCTGCTCGGTACACCACCAGTATTCTTCGATGGTTTCACCTTTCCATGCAAATACAGGAATGCCCTGGTCAGCAATTGCAGCTGCCGCCTGGTCCTGTGTTGAAAAAATATTGCATGATGCCCAGCGTACCTCAGCACCCAGGGCAACCAGGGTTTCAATCAGTACAGCGGTCTGAATCGTCATATGCAGGCTGCCGGTTATGCGTGCACCTTTTAATGGTTGTGATGATGCATACTCTTCACGAATTGCCATCAGGCCAGGCATTTCGGTTTCAGCAATACGGATTTCCTTGTGGCCCCATGTGGCCAGTGAAATATCAGCTACTTTGTAATCGGTAAATTCGCTCATGTTTAAACTCCAGAATCGGGTTTTTGGCGCAGTTTTAAAATAGTAGGCAGACACATCAAGCCTGACAGTATGATTCTGCTGCAGCGCTCCTTGATGTGTCTGTTATATACGATTAAATGCCAGCGGCATCTTTCAGGGCATCAGCCTTATCGGTACGTTCCCAGGTGAAATTACTCTCGGTTCGACCGAAGTGACCATAGGCGGCCGTGTTGCCATAAATTGGGCGTAGCAGATCGAGCATCTGTATCAGGCCTTTTGGCTTGAGGTCGAAGTGTTCACGAACCAGCTCAACGATGCGACTGTCAGAAACTTTACCTGTGCCAAATGTTTCAACTGATATAGATGTAGGTTCGGCTACACCAATAGCATAAGACACCTGTATTTCACATTTGTCTGCGAGGCCTGCAGCAACGATATTTTTCGCTACATAGCGTCCAGCATAAGCTGCCGAACGGTCAACTTTAGAAGGATCCTTGCCGGAGAATGCACCGCCGCCGTGACGTGCCATGCCGCCATAGGTATCAACAATAATTTTACGACCCGTCAGGCCACAGTCACCAACTGGGCCACCAATAACAAAGTTACCGGTTGGGTTGATAAAGAACTTGGTGTCTTTACTGATCAGATCTTCCGGCAGAACGTGTTTGATGATTTCATCCATGACAGCTTCACGTAGTGCGCTAAGGCTTATGTCTGGTGTGTGTTGAGTTGACAGTACCACTGCATCGATCGCGACTGGCTTGCCGTCTTCGTAGCGGAATGTTACCTGGCTCTTTGCATCCGGGCGTAACCAGCTCAGGGTGCCATTTTTACGAACTTCTGCCTGTCGTTTCACTAACTGGTGTGCATAGGTGATGGGTGCTGGCATCAGGACATCGGTTTCGTTACAGGCAAAGCCAAACATCAGGCCCTGGTCTCCCGCACCCTGTTCATGGTCACTGCTTTCGTCTACACCCATTGCGATATCGGGCGACTGTTTGTCAATTGAAGTGATAACCGCACAGGAGTCGGCGTCGAAACCCATATCAGAGCTGGTGTAACCGATATTACGCACAGTGTTACGTACGATATCCTGCATATCAACCCAGGCTTCGGTGGTGATTTCGCCAGAAAGAACGACCATGCCGGTATTGACGAGCGTTTCGCAGGCAACACGGGCTTTAGGATCCTGTTCGAATATGGCATCCAGTATGGCATCGGAGATCTGGTCAGCGACTTTATCTGGATGACCTTCCGAAACAGATTCAGATGTAAATAAATGGCTATTAGACATGCTATTTCCTCAAAACGGTTAGCTAATCCACCAGGATTAACTGGCATTCAGGTATTCGTAGCGAAGCGTGAGGAGACCACTTGGTGACAGGCAGGCTGCCGGTTATATGATCTGCGCTCATGCTTAGCTGGAATACAGACTAAATTCATGAGCGCCGTTTATCTTTGAAGTCACTGAGCCTGACAGAAGTGAGTGGTACTCGAAACTGCTGCAGCGCCCCTCAGTGCGAGGTCAATTATAGTCTATTCGACTGTAAATCTCCAATAGAGCGATAAGCGGTTATTATTGCTGATATAGCTGGCTGAGCTCTGCTTTCTCATCTTCGCTCAGTGAGGCTGTACGGCTTTTCTCGATGAGTATTGAGAGGCGGGCATCCCTGTGATTCTGTACCAGTTTGGCGAGGGCGTCATGGATCAGGCGAATTTGTTGCTGACTGTCTTCGGCACCGGGGATATCCCATTGCATGAGTTTACTGATTGCCGCTTCATCACTGGAGCCGCGCCAGCGCTCCATCAGCACAGAGGGAGAATGTGTCTGGGTTGAGCGAATTGTGTCGTAGAGTTTTAGTAATAACTCCAGCCCGGGTAGCTGGCTATGCTTGAGGGTTTCCGGAAAATCACAGGAGTCAGCCAGTTGTGGGTACTGAAGTAACAGTGCGATGGCCAGGCGCGTGGGTGTCATTGTAACCTGATGTTTTTTCAGGACAGGTTGAGATGAGTGGCCAGCCTGAGGACTGCTTGCTGGTGCATCAGCAGGGATATGCTGCTGCAAAGCATGGCTGGAAATGCCGACCATTTTTGATAGCTGGTCGAGGAGTAGTTCCTTAAAAACGCCATCAGCAATTTTTGATATCAGGGGTTTGGCCTGTTCAGATAATCGAGCTCGACCATCGGCGGCGCCAAGGTCGAGTGGTTCAGCCAGATGATTGAGTAAAAAGTCGGAAAGTGGTGTTGAATGGGCAAGGCGTTGCTCAAACGCGGCCTGACCTTCCTTGCGCACCAGTGTGTCTGGATCTTCGCCTTCAGGTAAAAATAGAAAGCGAGCCTGTACTCCGTCACGTAATACCGATAGCGAGTTTTCAAGTGCTCGCCATGCCGCTTTCTTGCCCGCAGCATCACCATCAAAACAGAAAATAATTTCGGGCACGATACGGAATAGCTTGCTAACCTGTTCCCTTGATGTGGCGGTACCCAGAGTAGCGACAGCGTAAGGTATGCCATGTTGTGCCAGTGCTACGACATCCATATAGCCTTCAACGATAATAATACGTTGTAAATCTTTTACTGCCTGACGTGCCTCATACAGGCCATAGAGTTCTTCGCCTTTGTGAAACACCGGTGTTTCTGGGGAGTTCAGATACTTGGGTTCGCCCTTGTCGAGTATACGGCCACCGAAACCGATTACGCGACCACGACGATCACGTATTGGGAACATGATGCGATCACGAAAGCGATCGTACTGCTTCTGTGGATTTTTTTCGATGGTTAAACCGGCTTTCAGACAGGCAGATTTAAGATCGTTATTGCTCGCGTATTGAGAGAGAATAAAATCCCAGCTGTCCGGTGCGTAACCCAGTTGAAATGTTTTAGCAATTTCACCACTGAGTCCACGTTGTTTGAGGTAATCGATAGCACGCTGTGATGTTTTCAGTTCGCTGGCATAGCGTGTGGAAGCCTGCTGTAGAACATCATACAGGGGGCGTTTGTCATCCTGCTGACGTTCGAATCCCTGTTCTCGCGGAACGTCCATCTGGTATTCTGCTGCCAGTGTTTCCACAGCATCAACGAAATCCAGTCGTTCATATTCCATGATAAATCCCAGAGCAGTACCGTGAGCGCCGCAGCCAAAACAGTGATAAAACTGCTTGCTCTGGGAGACGGTAAACGAAGGAGACTTTTCATTATGAAACGGGCAGCAGGCGATATACTCCTTGCCACGCTTTTTTAATGCAACACGTGAGTCGACCACATCAACGATATCTGCTCGGTTGATGAGATCATCGATAAACTGCTGGGGAATGCGGCCGGCCATAAATCTATTATGCCCTAAAAAGCATGGTTGTCCGCAAATGAACGTGAATAAACGCTAAGAATTGATAATGATTCTGGTTATTGAGTGAGGTAATTTGTAGAGAGCTAGGCGTCTCAACAAGAGACGCATTCGTTAAGTAGCTCCCCGAGACTATTTTCATGACAAAGACGCCGAGTGATGGAGGTCGCCTTCGTTGAACGCACGATGTGTATGTGGAACACATACACATAAAAAATATTTGCGTTCATTTGCGTTCATTTGCGGAAAAAGAGCTTTTAACTGTTCATCAGGTAACTATCAATCTCGTCAGCAGCAAGGCGTCCCTCGTTAATGCCCCAGACAACCAGTGACTGACCACGACGGCAATCGCCAGCAGCATAAACACCAGGGATACTGGTTGCAAACTGGCCATATTCGGCCTTGTAGTTTGAGCGCTCGTCGTAGTCCAGACCAAGTGCATCACTGATGTAATGCTCAGGTCCAGTAAAGCCCATGGCTAACAGAATCAGGTCTGCTGGCCATTCTTTTTCTGAACCAGCAACTTCCTGCATTTTCCACTGACCGGTTTCCTCGTCGCTAACCCATTCGACTTCTTTCGTGGTAACGCTGGTTACTTTGCCGTTTTCTCCGCTGAAACCTTTGGATAATACGCAATAAGTGCGAGGGTCTTCGCCCTGCACACGCTCAGCTTCTTCATGGCCATAGTCTACGCGATAAATGTGAGGCCATGCGGGCCATGGATTATTTTCGGCACGCTCCTGTGGTGGGCGAGGCATTAATTCGAAGTTAACAACAGACTTACAACCGTGGCGCAGTGAAGTGCCGATACAGTCAGTGCCCGTGTCGCCGCCGCCAATGACAATAACATTCTTGTCTTTTGCAGAGATGTAGTTACCGTCTTCCAGGTTTGAATCTAGCAGGCTTTTGGTGTTTGCGGTGAGAAATTCCATCGCCAGATGAATGCCATCCAGTTCGCGGCCATCTATTGGCAGGTCGCGGCCTGTGGTTGAGCCGGTGGCAAGTAGCAGTGCATCTGTGCTGTCCATGAGTTCTTTAACGTCGACGTTATTACCGACATCTGCATTGGTGACAAACTCAATGCCTTCTTCGCGCATAATATCGACACGACGGTCTACGATCGCTTTTTCCAGTTTCATGTTTGGAATGCCATACATCAGCAGTCCTCCGATGCGATCGGCGCGTTCATAAACGGTAACACTATGACCCATGTTGTTTAACTGTTGTGCAGCAGCCAGGCCTGCAGGGCCAGAGCCGACGATTGCAACTTTCTTACCTGTGCGATTTTCAGGAGGCTGTGGCTTGACCCAGCCTTCATCAAATGCACGGTCTACAATAGCGCATTCGATGTTTTTGATAGTAACAGCAGGCTCGATAACGCCAAGGACGCAGGCGCCTTCACAGGGAGCCGGGCAAACTCGACCAGTGAATTCCGGGAAGTTGTTGGTATGGTGCAGCCGTGCATTTGCATCTTCCCAGCGGCCGTTATAAACGAGATCGTTCCACTCAGGAATCAGGTTGTCGACAGGGCAGCCAGTTTCAGACTGACAGAAAGGTATACCGCAGTCCATACAGCGTGCGCCCTGTGTAGACAGGTGCTCGTCATTATGTTCCGTGTATATTTCCTTAAAGTCTTTCAGGCGTTCTTCCGCATCACGATACGGTGCAGTCTTTCTTTCGAACTCTTTAAAACCTGTTACTTTACCCATTGTCTAAATAACCTTTTATTAAAAGATTCACGCTAACAACGCGAAATACGCTAATGAACGCGATTTATAAATGCAGATGCATTTTAATTGCCTGCACCGAAACCAATATCAATAGTTGGCTTCATGCAGATATTTCAAATGTTCATCTGCAATATCGCGTCTATTTGCGTTCATTTGCGTTCATTTGCGGTTTCTTTTTAAATCAAAAACTTTAATGAACGAAGGCATGCTGCTAAGCAGCATTCGCCTTTTTCTTCTGCGCTTCAAGCACTCGCTTGTAGTCAGTTGGCATGACTTTAACAAACTGGCTTAATGCGCCATCCCAGTCTTTCAGTAAACGCTCTGCAACAGCTGAGCCGGTATACTTCAGATGGTTTTCAATCAGCGTCTTAAGTTCGTTGATGTCTTCCTCTGCCTTGACACTTTCCAGTGCCACCATGCCCATATTGCATCGGGTTGACAGATCACCTGCATGATCCCAGATATAGGCAACACCACCACTCATACCCGCAGCGAAGTTGCGTCCAACTGGACCAAGCACGACTGCACGACCACCGGTCATGTATTCACAGCCGTGGTCGCCAATACCTTCAACAACAGCGGACGCACCTGAGTTACGTACGCAGAAACGTTCTGCTGCAATACCACGGAAGTAAGCTTCACCACTGGTTGCGCCATACAGACAGACATTACCGACGATAATATTTTCTTCCGCAACGAAGGTGCTGTTCTTTGGTGGTGCAACGATAACGCGTCCACCGCTCAGCCCCTTGCCAACATAGTCATTGGCATCGCCTTCAACCTCGATAGTGATGCCTTTCGCGAGGAAGGCACCCAGTGACTGACCGGCAGAACCTGTTAGCCTGATGTTGATGGTGTCATGGGGCAGCATTTCTGCGCCATAACGTTTCGCTACTTCGTTGGATAGCATGGTCCCCACTACGCGATTAATGTTTATAACCGGTAGCTCGATATCGACCTTCTCGCCTTTTTCCAGTGCAGGTTTTGCCAGTTCGATAAGCTGATTATCCAGCGCATCTTCCAGGCCATGATCCTGTTTGATTGTCTGGTGAACTTCCACGTTTGGATGGGGTTTCTGTGCTGGCGTTAACAGCATGCTCAGATCGATACCACTCTGTTTCCAGTGTTCGGTATCAGTAGACTGTTGCAGGCAATCAACGCGACCAATCATTTCGTTTACGGTGCGGAAACCAAGGCTGGCCATGATCTCACGCATTTCTTCGGCAACCATAAACAGATAGTTAACGACGTGCTCTGGCTTGCCCTTGAATTTTTTGCGCAGTTCCTTGTCCTGGGTTGCAATACCGACCGGGCAGGTGTTCAGATGACACTTGCGCATCATGACACAACCCAGTGTGATTAAAGGTGCGGTTGCAAAGCCGTATTCTTCTGCGCCCAGTAGTGCAGCAATCGCAACATCGCGTCCTGTCTTCATCTGGCCGTCAGTCTGGATTACAACGCGCGAACGCAGGTCATTCATGACCAGGGTCTGGTGAGTTTCGGCAACACCCAGCTCCCACGGCAGGCCCGCGTGCTTAATAGATGTGATTGGAGATGCACCTGTCCCGCCGTCGTGACCGGCGATAACAATGTGGTCTGCATGTGCCTTGGTGACACCGGAGGCAATGGTCCCAACACCATTCTCAGCAACCAGCTTCACGGAAATACGTGCTTCACGGTTGGCATTCTTCAGGTCGTGAATCAGCTGCGCGAGATCCTCGATCGAATAAATGTCGTGGTGTGGTGGTGGGCTGATCAGGCCAACGCCCGGTGTTGAGTGACGCAGGCGAGCAATCAGCTCGTCAACTTTCTTGCCGGGTAGTTCACCGCCTTCACCGGGCTTGGCGCCCTGTGAAACTTTTATCTGTATTTCATCGGCATTAGTCAGGTAGTCGATGGTGACACCAAAACGCCCCGACGCAACCTGCTTGATCGCAGAACGGCGTGAGTCACCATTGGCTTCCGGTGTCCAGCGCGCTGCATCTTCACCGCCTTCACCTGTGTTGGATTTTCCGCCCATGCGGTTCATCGCGATTGCCAGTGATTCGTGAGATTCAGGTGAAATAGAACCAAAGCTCATTGCACCGGTTGCAAAGCG
The DNA here is from genome assembly GCA_041589175.1 of Gammaproteobacteria bacterium. Classification (GTDB taxonomy): domain Bacteria; phylum Pseudomonadota; class Gammaproteobacteria; order SZUA-229; family SZUA-229; genus SZUA-229. Next base: position 3,754 of record JBFHWF010000023.1, on the reverse strand, counting down.
CTTAACAATTTCTTTTGCGTCTTCAACTTCGTTGATATCAATCGCAGGTTTTACGCCAGTCTTGAAGTCGAGCATGCCGCGCAGGGTGCATTTCTTCGTGTCTTCGTTAGCAAGCTTCGAGAAGTGCTGGTAAGCGCTCTTGTCACCACTGCGTGCAGCCTGCTGCAGGCTGGAAATACTCAGCGGGTTCCACATGTGTTTGTCACCGCTGGCGCGCCAGTGCATATCACCCTGGTTAGGCAGTACTGTGACCTTCGATTCTTTTGCAGAGTAGCCCAGTGCATGACGGCGCAATGACTCCTGCGCCAGTACGCTCAGGTTAACACCCTTGATACGGCTCGCGGTGCCTTCAAAACAGCGTGCAATAACATCTTCGTCGAGGCCAACGGCTTCAAAAATTTGCGCCGCCTTGTATGACTGCAGCGTCGAGATACCCATTTTTGCAAACACTTTGAACATGCCCTTGCCAACAGACTTGCGGTAGCCCGCAACGATCTTGTCGTCGGTATCATATTTTTCTGGCAGCAGACCTTTACGCTGTGCGTCCCACAGGGCTTCGAATGCCAGGTACGGGTTGATCGCATCAATGCCGAAACCGGTCAGCAGGCAGTGATGGTGAACTTCACGGGCTTCACCGGATTCCAGTACCAGGCCAATACGAGTACGCATATGCATTTTCACCAGATGCTGGTGCACCGCACCGGTTGCCAGTAGTGCACTAACCGGCACACGTGTGGCACTGATTGAACGATCAGACAGTATAACCAGGCTGTGGCCGTCATTAATGGCCTGCTCGGCTTCATTGCAGATGCGATCGAGGGCTTTTGTCAGACCCGTTTCACCTTCCGAGATATCATAGGTGATATCGATGGTCTGTGATGTCCAGCCACGGTAGTCAATGTGCTTGAGTGCGGCCAGTTCTTCATTGGTAATGATCGGGTGAGGAATCTGCAGGCGATGCGCATGCTCTTCGCTGGATTCCAGCAGGTTCTTTTCCGGGCCAATGTAACACTGCAGAGACATGACGACTTCTTCACGAATCGAGTCGATTGCCGGATTGGTAACCTGTGCGAATAACTGCTTGAAGTAGTCATAGATCATACGTGACTTATCTGACATGCAGGCCAGTGCGGCGTCGTTACCCATAGAACCAACGGGGTCTCGACCTTCTTTCACCAGAGGCAGTAACATGAACTGCATGGTTTCAGTGGTGTAACCAAATGCGCGCATGCGTGGTAGCAGGTCTTCCTGGTTGAAGCCATGTGCTTCTTTGCCAGGTTCCAGTTGTGAAAGCAGAATGCGCTGGTTAGCCAGCCACTCGTGGTACGGCTGGCGAGAAGCAAATTCGTGTTTGAGTTCTTCGTCAGGAATCATACGACCCTGGTCGAAATCGATCAGGAACATTTTGCCCGGTTGCAGGCGACCCTTGAGTTTTACGTTATCTGAATCGACCGGCAGCACGCCAACTTCCGATGCCATAATGACGCGGTCATCGTGAGTTAGATAATAACGACTTGGGCGTAGGCCATTACGGTCGAGGGTGGCGCCGATATAGCGACCATCGGTAAATACGATCGAGGCTGGGCCATCCCAGGGTTCCATCAGTGCTGACTGGTATTCATAGAAGGCGCGCTTCTCATCCGACATGCTGTTATCGTTCTGCCAGGCTTCAGGCACCATCATCATCACGGCTTCCTGCAGGCTGCGACCCCCCATTAGCAGGAATTCAAGCACGTTGTCGAAGCTGCCGGAGTCGGAAACATCGGGTTCGATAACAGGCAGAACGCGCTTGATGTCTTCACCAAACAGCTCGCTTTCTGCAGTACCTTCACGTGCAGCCATCCAGCTGGCATTACCCAGGCGTGTATTGATTTCACCGTTGTGACTCATAAAGCGCTTGGGCTGTGCGCGATCCCATGAAGGGAAGGTATTGGTTGAGAAGCGTGAGTGCACCATTGCCAGGTGTGCAGTAAAGTCGGTTGCATTCAGGTCGGCATAGAAGGGCATCATCTGGTCCGGGTTTAACATACCCTTGTAGACAATAACCTTGGTCGACAGTGAACAGAAATAAAACAGTTCACGTTGTTCAATCGACGCATTGGCGCGAATCTGGTTGGTGCTGTCCTTGCGTAAAACATACAGCTTACGCTCGAACTCATCACTATCAACACCATCTGCTGCTGCGACAAACAGCTGTTCCATATGCGGCATGGCCGCACGTGCAGTCGGGCCGATGTCAGCCTTAATCGGATCGACCGGCAGTTCACGCCAGCCAATAAGGGTCTGGCCAGCGGCTTCAATCAACTGGTTAACCAGTTTCTTGCACTCGGCACGCTCGGTTTCATTGACTGGCAGGAATACGTTACCCGCGGCGTAACGGCCTTTTTCTGGCAGATCAGTGCCCAGGTCTTCTTTCGCAACACGCTTGAGGAATTCATAGGGCAGGTTGGTCATAATACCCGCGCCGTCACCGGTATTGGTTTCGCAGCCGCAGGCGCCACGGTGCACCATGCGGCGCAGGATATGGTCGGCGTCTTCTACGATCTGGTGGCTGGGTTCGCCTTTTATATGAGCGACAAAACCGACACCACAGTTTTCAGTTTCATTGGCAGGGTCATACAGACCGTGCTTGTTCGGACGTGTGTACTGATTGAAGATGTTGTTATTTTCGCTCATAACTGCCTCTTAACACCCGGGTGAGCGGGCATTTGATCAATATTCTGCTATCCGGAATCTCGCCCCGTACTGGCCACGATACTGGCCTGGGCGACGGACAAAGGGCCGGTCATTTTACAGGAAAAGGCAGCTAAAAAAAAGATTAGAGGTGAGTAATATAGCTAAGCTTAAAGCTTAGTATGAGTAGGGTTTATCGGGGGTGATTGCCCTGGTCTGCCGGTGGTTAAATAACGGCAGACCAGGGGATGAAGAGCGCTTATGACTTCTTCTTGTAGATATTTTCGTAACAGTAGTTAGTGGCTTCGACGAAACCATCAACGCTACCACAGTCAAAACGACGTCCCTTGAATTTATAGGCCATCACACAGCCGTTTTGTGCCTGGGTCATAATGGCATCGGTCAGCTGGACCTCGCCATTGGCGCCGGGTGGTGTTTCGCGCAGAATATCGAAAATATCCGGTGTCAGAATATAACGACCGATAACCGCCAGATTGCTGGGAGCCTTGTCGGCGGGGGGTTTTTCGACCATATCTTTAACGCGGAAGATGTGGTCGTTGATTTGCTCGCCGTCGATCACGCCATAGGCGCTGATGTTTTCCATAGGCACTTCTTCGATAGCCACAATGCTGCAGCGGAACTGCTTATACAGGTCAACCATCTGTGCCATAACGCCCTGTCCACCTTCGTCGGCAATGCACAGGTCATCCGCCAGAATAACCCCAAAAGGCTGGTCGCCTACCATGCGCTCGCCAGTCAGAATGGCGTGGCCCAGGCCTTTCATCTGGTTCTGCCGGGTGTAGGTGAAGGTGCAGTTGGCAATCAGCTCGCGAATGTCCTTAAGTTTTTCTTCTTTTCCCGTGCCTGAGATTTCGCTTTCCAGCTCGTAACTGATATCAAAGTGATTGGGGATGGCATGCTTGCCACGGCCGGTCACGAAGGCATTTTCCGTCATGCCTGCGTCCATGGCTTCCTCCGCCGCATACTGGATCAGGGGTTTGTCTACGATGGGTAGCATTTCCTTTGGCATTGACTTGGTAGCAGGCAGAAAGCGTGTGCCGTAGCCGGCAACGGGGTAGAG
>JBFHWF010000022.1:0-31506 GCA_041589175.1 Gammaproteobacteria bacterium | reverse complement strand
TTTCGCCCACGTGGATGCAGGTAAGACCACCACCACAGAGCGTATTCTTAAGCTCACCGGTAAGATCCACAAGATTGGTGAGGTGCACGATGGTGCAGCTACGACTGACTTCATGGAGCAGGAAGCAGAGCGTGGTATTACTATCCAGTCAGCTGCGACCACCTGTTTCTGGAAAGATCACCAGTTCAATATCATCGACACACCGGGCCACGTTGACTTCACAATCGAAGTTTACCGTTCACTAAAAGTACTGGACGGTGGTGTAGGTGTTTTCTGTGCATCTGGCGGTGTTGAGCCCCAGTCAGAAACGAACTGGCGTTATGCGAACGAATCAGAAGTTGCACGTATCATCTTCATCAACAAGATGGACCGTATTGGTGCCGACTTCTACCGCGTGGTTAAGCAGATCGAAGACGTACTGGCTGCCAACCCACTGGTTATGGTTCTACCAATCGGTGCGGAAGACAATCTGAAAGGCGTAGTTGACCTGCTGACTCGTAAAGCCTGGGTATGGGACGAGTCTGGTGACCCAATGAATTACACCCTGGAAGATGTTCCAGCGGACATGGTTGATGACGTTGAAGAATGGCGCGAAAAACTGATCGAAACTGCTGTTGAACAGGACGACGACCTGATGGAAGCCTATCTGGAAGGTGAAGAGCCATCCATCGACGATATCAAGCGTTGTATCCGTAAAGGCACCATCAACCTGGACTTCTTCCCAACCTTCACGGGTTCTGCGTTCAAGAACAAGGGTGTTCAGCTGGTACTGGATGCGGTAGTTGACTACCTGCCAAGCCCAACTGAAGTTGAGCCACAGCCTGAAGTCGATATGGAAGGTAACGAAACAGGCGAAAAAGCGATCGTTGATCCAGACGGCCCTGTACGCGCACTGGCATTCAAGATCATGGACGACCGTTTCGGCGCCCTCACCTTCGTGCGTATCTACTCGGGCACGGTGAACAAGGGTGACACCCTGGTCAATACCTTTACCGGTAAAAACGAGCGTATCGGCCGTATGGTTATGATGCACGCCAATGACCGTGAAGAAATCGATACCTGCCGTGCTGGCGACATCGTGGCATTCGTTGGCCTGAAGAATGTTCAGACCGGTCACACACTGGCAGACAAGGACAACCCAGCAACCCTGGAGCCCATGGTATTCCCAGAGCCGGTTATCTCTATTGCCATTGCACCTAATGATAAGGGTGGCTCCGAAAAAATGGGTATCGCACTGTCCAAGATGGTTGCAGAAGATCCATCATTCCAGGTGGAAACCGACGAAGAGTCTGGTGAGACTATCCTGAAAGGTATGGGCGAACTGCACCTGGACATCAAGATCGACATCCTTAAGCGTACCCACGGCGTTGACGTAACCGTTGGTAAGCCACAGGTAGCCTACCGTGAAACCATCACGCAGCGCGTCGAAGACAGCTACACACACAAGAAGCAGTCCGGTGGTTCAGGTCAGTTCGGTAAGATCGACTACATCGTTGAGCCAGGCGAGCCAGGTTCAGGTTTCGAATTTGAATCCAAGGTTACGGGTGGTAACGTTCCTCGTGAATACTGGCCTGCCGTTGAAAAAGGCTTCATCAGCATGCTCGATCAGGGCGTACTGGCTGGCTACCCACTGCTTGACGTTAAAGTCACGCTGATGGACGGTGCCTTCCACGCGGTTGACTCCTCTGCAGTAGCCTTCGAAATCGCAGCGAAAGGCGCATACCGCCAGTCGATTCCAAAAGCTGGTCCACAGCTGATCGAGCCAATCATGAAGGTTGATGTATTCACACCGGAAGATCACGTAGGTGATGTTATCGGTGACCTGAACCGTCGTCGCGCAATGATCCAGGGTCAGGAAGCGGGCCCAACTGGCGTTCGCATCAAGGCAGACGCGCCTCTGAGCGAAATGTTCGGTTACATCGGCGATCTTCGTACAATGACTTCGGGTCGTGGACAGTTCTCAATGGAGTTCTCACACTACCTGCCATGCCCTAACAGCGTGGCTGAAGACGTTATCAAGGAAGCCAAGGAACGTAAAGAAGCGTAATCGCAGCTTTATCATTTCCTGCAAAAAGGCCAGTCGAAAGACTGGCCTTTTTTATGCATAAAAACCAGCTGATAACATCAGATTATAAACACTGTTGCATCATTAAATATTGCTATCATCAGAGCCTTGTAAAAAGCGTTTAGACCCTCTATACCAGAAAGAGAAGGCTCCCCCCGCAAGCTAACACGCATGAGTAACACCAGGTCTATCGTGACAATCCAAGTGGGAGCCAGGCGTTTTACATACATGAAGGAGCACGCCATGTTCCGACGATTACATTTCCTGCTACCCAATGCAAAACAGGCACAGAGTGTTGTCGAAGAGTTACTTGATATGGGAGTCAATAGTAACCAGATACACACCCATGCTGAACATAATATGCCGACCGGCTCACTTCGCCCCGCAACAGAGAATCAGAAACAGGATCGAGCAAGGCATCTCGAAAACGTTTTCTGGAACACAAATCTCGCCATGTTTTTTATTTTAATGATAGTCATGCTATTCGCATTATTTAATAGTTTCTATCTCCTGGCACTAGGTTGTGTCGCCGTGATGATGGTAAATTTTGCGATTGGTAATTTCTTTGCAAGCCATATCCCTCACATGCATCTTGATCAATTCAAAAATGCACTCAGCCATAACGAGCTGTTATTAATGGTTGATATCCCTGATGATAAAGTCGCAATCATTGAAGACAGAATCCACAGACATCATCCTGCAGCTGTTGAAGGTGGAAGTAGCTGGGCATTTAAAGGCATAGACCTGTAACCGATTAAGTTAGTGATTACTAAAGAAAGATATGCTGATATCATAATTCCTGCATTTGAGTTATGAGCATTATCATAGGGTTATTTTTATAGCTAAGTCGACTGAACGGAGTTAGCGTCTAATCGTCAGTTATAAAAACTAGCCATTTATTCGATTATCGCAACATCCTGATCTCTGCTTTTATTCTCTACAATAATATCTCCCACACCGAATAAAAATTAAACTGGGTCAAGAACGTAAAAGTCTACCGGAGATGTCTTCTCTTCCAGAACAATATAAGCCGTCATCACCCCATGTGTGTCGACATTCCTGCCCTTTAAAATACAGAAAGAGATACAAGACCGTCATAAAGTTCTGCCCTGGCGCTTTCAATACTGGCCTCCTCGGGTATCTAATCATAATAATCACTTATTCGAATTAAATATCACTGGTTTATTCAATTCGATATACATTCATAACCACATTAAGAATCGATAACGACTGTTGAGTAATTAACACTGCTTCATTGATTGTTATAGAATCTGTAATATATTCTTTAACTAAATCTAACAACAAGATAAATAAAGACCGGTTTGTGACATTATCGTTGATTCAATCAACGTTGAATACCCATCAAAAGTCGGTAATTAGATACAAACTAAAGTCTGTAACTAATTTCAGAATTTTGTTTATATAAAATAAAGAGAGGGATTTAGCGCTATTCTAGAGAAGACTTATAATTTGATTACAAGAACTCACACCTAAATATCTACAAATATTGTTTTACAAGTGTTCAAGCTGAATTATTTAATTGCATGTGCAAGAAAACGCTTTATATCATCTAATGGCTGAGGGTTTATGATCGCAGGGCTTAAAAATTTTGGAGACAAAAGATAACCTTTATCGACCAGCCTGCTAATCAGTGGGAGGTGCTGAAGTGACGCTTTCCCCGTTAACAGGTTAGTAAAGTCATTAAGTGTTTCATAAGCATTTAGCATCTGATGAAATCCCTGCAAATATAAATAGTCCTTGGTAAACCCTCCTCCCCGATATATTCGAGTTGTAATTGTAAAGGCCATATTATCTGATACATCGTACTGTTCTTTAAGCAGGAGAAATGTGCGTTTGAAGTCTTTATCCTGAAGCATTGATTGCACGGCAACAACACGTAGTGCAAGAACCTTTAACCTGGGTAATGTTAGATAACCAGCTAGATATTCACAGAGTATGGCTATACCTTCCTGCGTAGTAGTATTAACGGGACTTCCAAGTGATAGTATTTTTAATGGCTGATTCTGGGCATTCAGGGTTGTAACCAGATGCACACCAATTTCATGATGAGCCAGAGCCTTGACCTCTGTTTCACTTATTTCAGCCTGTGTGTTGATTTTGACTGTTTTACCTGAAACAAGCGCATTGGCGATCATACTATCGTCCAGGCGAATCTCATAGCTATAGCCATACTGATCAGCAAACTGCTTAAGATACTGAAAAATTCCATCCGCATTGATCAGGCTTTTATCAGCATAATCAAGATCATCTGGAACATGTAAAACAAATTGCGCATTTCGAATATCCTTATCTGAGGGCTCTCCATAGTAACGCAGTGAATCATACAGAAATTCTGGCGTACCAACGGATCGATATTGGTCCAGCTTGTCGACATACGATTCAATCACATCACTGTAGAGTTCAATTAAATCCTGATCTGGAAGAGATTCAACTGGCAGTTGATACAAAGCACGTTTGCGCTGGAACAGGTCGATGTTGTGATCTGCATATTTGAATACCGGGCTGACAGAGTAGTTTGAGTTAAAAAATACCTGTTTCTGCTCACGGTAATTCTTGGGTGCAACGGCCTCAAGAATATCGATCCCATTTACCAGTTTATAAAGGTCCTGATCTAGCTTTTGCAGATCAGTATTTTGATGAAGCGCTTGTGTCATTGTACTACCCTGACTCATTGAGTCTTAGCAAACCTGAATATTCCTGCAAAACAAGGGATGCTTGAGCACATCGAAAAATGACGGGATGGGCACCCCTGACAGCAGAGGCCAATACTTATATTTATACCTTTTTATCATTAATAGCAATAAAATTTATACGCATACCAACGTCATATCCAACTTCTAATCAACCAGATTTACTAGTAACGTTACAATATACAACTACAAATTAATGTTAAAAAATCCATCATGAAACGCCTGATATATATCTATTAATTCGTGGCTTGTATCTGATGCTGAAGATACAAATCAGCCAACTGCAAATCGAATACACGGGTTATCTTGATATTATCTTCATGAGCCTGGATAAGTTTTGGCTGATAGCCAGATAATTCCATTGCAGAAGCATCATCGGTAATCACCTGCTCTTTTGCAGCTGCCGATTGCAGTGCATTGACAAGTAAATCCAACCGAAACATTTGCGGTGTCAGTGCATGCCATAAACGATCACGTTCAACGGTGTGATCTACACACTGATTCTGGTTGCCCCGTTTCATGGTGTCGCGTACGGTGAGGGCTAGTAGTCCGCCCTGTTCATCGCTTGCTTGCATGATTAATCTCTGAATATCATCAACGCGCACACAGGGGCGTGCCGCGTCATGTACCAGTGCAAATACTCTATCCGTCGATGTATCTATCACATTGTTTAACTGTATTAAGGCGCTTAAGACCGAGTCACTTCGTTCTTTACCCCCTGCAGCTATATGCACTGGTTTACTATGTCGGTATTGCAAATCAGCCCAGTATTCATCGCCGTCGCTAATGGATACCACAGCACCCTGTACCTCGGGAACTGACAATAACCTGTCCAGGGTTTGTTGCAGAATGGTTTTTCCGTGAAGCTGGAGATACTGCTTGGGACGATCGGCCTTCATTCGCTTACCGACACCAGCAGCGGGAATAACCGCCCAGTACTGAATTTGTTTGCTCATAGATCGCATTATCGCTTAGTTTGTCTCATCAGAGTTGATAATCTGATAAAACTGTTCATTTTTACGCACCATGCCAAGTTCACTGCGTGCCCGTTCTTCTATGGCATCAAGACCCGTTTTAAGGTCTTCCACTTCAGCAGCCAGTGAAGCGTTTCGCTCTTCGAGCTGCAGCTTGTGTTGTTGCGCCTGCTCGACTTCCTTCTGTAGATGCAAGACTTCGGGAACACCACCATCACCCACCCACAGCCTGTACTGCAGGAGCAGCAAGAGTATGACAAGTAATGATATTAGCCATTTCAAATGGCGTGCCCTCTATTCTGACGAACCATCTACATTTATTAGAAGCAAAAAGCTTAAAAGAAAACGCAAATGAACGCTAATTAACGCAAAAAAAAGCGGTGAATACGTAGATGTATATTACGCATTATAAGTAACTACACAATAAAAAACCCCTGTGAAGATGATCTGTAAAGATCCACAGGGGCTTTTCACTTATCCAATAGCTAATAGCTACTGCAGGGCTTTTTAGTTAGCCCAGGTGTTTGAACGCTGACTTACCTGCGTACACTGCTTTATCACCAAGAATTTCCTCGATACGCAGCAGCTGGTTGTACTTGGCTACGCGGTCGGAGCGTGACAGTGAACCTGTCTTGATCTGACCGGTTGCGGTTGCAACACATAGATCGGCAATCGTGCTGTCCTCGGTTTCACCGGAACGGTGTGAAACTACTGCTGTGTAGCCTGAGTCGTGCGCCATGCTAATCGCGTTCAGAGTTTCAGTCAGCGTACCGATCTGGTTGAACTTGATGAGAATCGAGTTCGCGATGTTCTTGTCGATACCTTCCTTGAAGATGCTAGTGTTAGTCACGAAGAGATCATCACCAACCAGTTGCACCTTATCACCCAGACGCTCTGTCAGTTTTTTCCAGCCATCCCAGTCGCCTTCGTCCAGGCCATCTTCGATGGTAATGATGGGGTATTTCTCACACCAGTCAGCCAGGTAATCGATCATGTCTTCTGAAGACAATACGCGATCTTCGGATGCCAGTGAGTACTTACCCTCTTTGTAGAACTCAGAGCTGGCGACATCCAGACCGAGGTAAATATCTTTGCCCGGTGTGAAGCCGGCTTTTTCGATCGCTTCGAGGATAACTTCAATCGCTTCTTCGTTTGATGACAGGTCCGGTGCAAAGCCACCTTCATCACCAACCGCGGTATTCATACCACGGCCTGCCAGCACAGATTTCAGTGTATGAAAAACTTCAGTACCGTATCGCAGCGCTTCCTTGAATGAGGGTGCGCCCACAGGAAGAATCATAAATTCCTGCAGATCAACGCTGTTGTCAGCGTGCGAGCCACCGTTAATGATATTCATCATGGGCACTGGCAGCTTGAAGTTACCGTCACCCAGATAATCGAACAGATCTTTCTTTTCAAACAGTGCTGCGGCATGGGCAGATGCCAGGGAAACCGCCAGTAGTGCATTCGCACCCAGCTTTTCCTTGTTATCCGTACCGTCCAGCTTGATCATAATCTCATCGATCTGCTGCTGTTCACGACAGTCGATACCCTTCAGGGCGTCCTGAATAACACCGTTTACATTGGCAACGGCTTTCTGTACGCCTTTGCCCAGATAACGTGACTTATCACCGTCACGTAATTCAATCGCTTCTCGTGCGCCTGTTGATGCGCCTGATGGTACCGCTGCTCGACCGCGAATGCCGCTTTCCAGAATGACATCGGCTTCAACCGTTGGGTTACCGCGGGAGTCCAGAATTTCTCTAGCAATGATTTGCTTAATTTTTGACATGTTTTCCTCAATACTTTCAAGTATTTACAATTACTTTTTAATTTCGTTTCTTACTATAGCGCACAGTTGTTACAGGGAGATTAAAATAACCGTATTACAACTGCGTTTCCTCGAATGGCGAGGATTTCACCAGATGGTCAATGTCTTTCAAACGCGCCAGTAAGGCTTCCATTTTTCCAAGCGGCCAGGCATTCGGACCATCGCTAAGCGCCTGCGCAGGATCTGGGTGGGTTTCCATAAACAGGCCAGAGACACCGGCAGCAACCGCCGCCCTGGCCAGTACAGGTACATGTTCACGCTGCCCACCAGAGCATGAGCCCTGACCACCGGGGAGCTGTACCGAATGGGTTGCATCAAACACCACCGGGCAATCGGTTTCGCGCATGACCGCAAGGGCACGCATATCCGATACCAGGTTGTTGTATCCAAAGGATACGCCACGGTCACACACCATAAGCTGTTCGTTGCCAGTGGTACGTGCCTTGTCGACAACATTTTTCATATCCCAGGGCGCCATAAACTGCCCCTTCTTGATATTCACCGGTTTACCGGCTGCTGCGACTTTTAAGATAAAATTCGTCTGACGACACAGGAATGCAGGCGTCTGCAGGATATCCACAACATCTGCCACCTCGTCAATAGGCGTGTCTTCGTGTACATCGGTGATAACCGGCACGCCGAGCTCATCCTTAACCTTCTGCAGGATACGCAGGCCCTCTTCCAAGCCTAACCCACGGAAGCTATCGATCGATGAGCGGTTAGCTTTGTCGAAGGATGACTTATAAACAAAGGGAATACCCAGTTTAGACGTAATTTCCCGTAATTGCTCGGCCGTATTTAACGCCATTGATTCTGATTCGATGACACAGGGGCCGGCAAGCAGAAATAGTGGCTGGTCAAGACCCGCTTCAAAGTTGCAAAGTTTCACGAGGCTTCACCCTGGTTGTCACGGTGCTTACAGGCTGCCTTGATAAAGTCTGTAAACAGTGGATGTCCTTTACGTGGCGTGGACGTAAACTCAGGATGGAACTGGCAGGCAACAAACCAGGGGTGATCGGCTATCTCAACCACTTCGACCAGATTTCCATCTACGGAACGGCCAGAAAACTTCAGCCCTTTCTCGCTAAGTGCATCCAGATAGGTATTATTAAATTCATAACGGTGACGATGACGCTCCGAGATTTCAGACGCGTTATAAATACGCCGAATATTGCTGCCATCTTCCAGGTGACAGGTCTGCGCCCCCAGGCGCATCGTACCACCCAGATCAGAGTTTTCATCACGGGTCTCTGTTTCACCACTGCTCGTTTGCCACTCCGTAATCAGCGCAATGACAGGGTGTGTCGTTTTGCTGGAAAACTCGGTACTGTGAGCATCTGCCATACCCGCCATATGACGCGCATATTCAATAACCGCAACCTGCATACCCAGACAGATACCAAGATATGGAATGCTGTGTTCGCGAGCATACTGAACCGCTGCGATCTTGCCTTCGACACCCCGTTTACCGAAACCTCCGGGTACCAGTATCGCGTCGAGGGTTTGTAGCTGGCTCATATCACCCGACTCAAGTACTTCGGAGTCGATATATTTGATATGCACTCTGGCACGGTTCTGTATGCCAGCGTGGCTCAATGCCTCGTTTAGCGACTTATAAGACTCGGTAAGGTCAACATACTTACCCACCATGCCGATAGTCACTTCTGAATCCGGATGCTCCAACGCTTCTACCACTGCCTGCCAGTCTGACAGGTCAGCGGCTGGTATATCCAGGCGTAGCTTGTCAGCGACGATCTTATCCAGACCCTGATCGTGTAACCACTGTGGGATTTTGTAGATATGATCCAGGTCTTTCGCAGAAATAACTGCCTTTTCTTCAACATTGGTAAACAGAGCGATCTTGCGGCGCTCATCCAGTGGCAGGAACTTCTCTGAACGGCACAGCAGAATATCTGGCTGAATACCAATGGATCGTAATTCTTTAACCGAGTGCTGAGTTGGCTTGGTTTTTACCTCACCGGCGGATGCAATATAAGGCACTAACGTGAGATGAATGAATATGGCACGGTCATGCCCCAGTTCAACACCCATCTGACGAATCGCTTCCATAAATGGCAGCGACTCTATGTCACCCACGGTTCCGCCGATTTCGACCATCGCGATATCCGCGCCTTCAGCACCCTTCTTGATGCTGCGCTTGATCTCATCGGTGATATGGGGAATGACCTGCACGGTTCCACCCAGGTACTCACCACGTCGCTCCTTGCGAATCACCGACTCATAAATTCGACCGGACGTGAAGTTACTTGCCTGACTGGTACGTGAATTAACAAAACGCTCGTAGTGGCCGAGGTCAAGATCAGTTTCAGCCCCATCATCTGTCACGTACACTTCGCCATGCTGAAACGGACTCATGGTACCGGGATCAACATTGATATAAGGGTCGAGTTTTAGCATTCTGACAGAGAGCCCGCGTGCTTCAAGAATTGCACCCAGGGAGGCGGCAGCGATTCCCTTGCCCAGGGAAGAAACTACACCACCGGTGATAAAAATATAGCGTGTCATCAGGTTTTTATTGGCCTTATCGGTCGAATTGAGGTGCAGCGAAATCGCTGTGAATATTAGCAAATAACTATTTGATTCTCAATGACTTGTATTGCTCTGGCATCAGCATCCAGGCAGCCTGTTTTATACCAAAATACTGGCTTACAATCTTCTGCTAATCGTCCATAATCTAGTTATAAAAGACTTATATAGCCAGCACAGGCCCCGTGAAACATGTAATATATGAAATTAAGTATATTCTCTATATTATTGTTTTAAAACATATTTCAATCATAAATTTCACTTATGTCATTAACCGACGAATACCAGCGACAGCTACTCAGACACGACTATCATGCCGACCCCGCTCAGGCTGAAGCGGTCTCTGTGCTTGCCCAACTTCAGCTGGATATTCAGCAACACATTCGTCTTCAACGCTCCCCTCTTGAAAAAATCAGACAGACATTCCGATTGGCCAGCCCTCCGCCCCGTGGCTGTTATATGTGGGGCGATGTCGGTCGTGGAAAAACATGGCTAATGGATATGTTTTACGACACCCTGTGCAGGGAGTATGGTATTGGTGATGCCTGTATCCGTATGCATTTTCATCATTTTATGCAGGCCATTCACGATCAGTTGAGACTGGTTGGACAACAGAAGAACCCCTTGCAGCGTATCGCACAGTCTTATGCCAGTCATTATCGTGTGATCTGCCTTGACGAATTCCATGTTCTCGATATAACCGATGCTATGCTGTTGTACGGATTACTGGACCCTCTGTTCAAGCACGGAATAGTGTTACTGGCGACGTCCAATCAGCCTCCCGATGAGCTATATCGCAACGGCCTGCAGCGCCAGCGCTTCCTTCCAGCGATTGAGCTCATCAAATCACATACACAGGTGCTGCACCTTGATGGCAAAGATGACCATCGCCTGCGCCTGCTGGAAAAGGCTGACTGCTGGTATGGCACCAGTCAGAATGATATCGATAGCATGATGACGCGCTTCAATGAAATGGCTAACACCGCGGCACAGAGAGACTACACCCTGAACATCAATTACCGAAGCATGCTGGCATTTTTGCACAGCAGTGATATGGTCTGGTTTGATTTCAACTGTATTTGCGGCGACCAACGAGGTGCCGCAGACTATATTGAAATCGCTCGCGAGTACCATACGCTATTTATCAGCCAGATTCCGCTGATGGACGATAGTCATAATGATAAAGCGCGCCGCTTTATCAATCTCATCGATGAGGTCTATGACCGCAATGTAAAGCTTCTGGTGAGTGCACAGGCGCAACCTGCTGAATTGTATACTGGCAAGCAGCTGGCATTTGAGTTCAGACGCACAGTAAGTCGGCTGGAAGAAATGCGTAGCCACGAATACCTGCAACGCGCCCACCGAATTAATTAAGCTAGATCAATTGAATGATGCGGGAAAGAGACAGTCTAATACAAAGCGGTTACAATTATGTTCTGGAACAACGGAAACTGGCCCGGTAATAAATGCCAGAGTTTGCAATCAGCCCTATGCGAGCACTGTATAGACTAACACTACTTGCACTGTTCATACTCACCTCCCCCGCCAGTTACGCCCAACAGGGCGATAGCATCGCAGGAGAGCTGAGTTTTGACGACCTGCCACTGAAAGATGATCTGGATCTGCCCGACTGGTTCAATCTCAGCTTTCTAGATCTCAATGACAGTCTTCAGGAAGCCATCGATGATGGCAAAAAAGGGCTTATTATCTATTTCGGCCGCAAAGACTGCCCCTATTGTAAATATCAGCTGGAAGGTAACTGGGGTGACCCTGCCATCGTCAAATATACTCAGGAACATTTCAATGTGATCGCCATTGATGTTCGCGGCGACCGTACAGTTACGGACTTTAATGGCCGAACCTGGAACGAAAAGACCTATTCCACACGCCGCAAAACTAATTTCACTCCTTCACTCCTGTTCTTTAACAGTAATGGACAACTGGCACTCAAACTCCCTGGATATCGCCCTAAGTATCAGTTCCGTGCCTCACTTGAGTATGTAGCCGATGGACATTACCAGGTCGAAACCTTCCGACAGTATCTTTCGCGTGCAGAAGCCGCACTGGGTTTTGGCTCAGAAGAGCTGAATGATATCGAAAACAAGATGAAGCCCCCCTTCATCCTTGATCGTCGCATGCCCGTATCGAAGAATGAAATTCGTAAACCCATGCTGGTACTGTTTGAGCACCCACGCTGCCATGCATGTGATGTATTACACGGTGACACACTGAGTCAGCCTGAAGTCATAAAGCAGCTCGATAAACTGGATATCGTTCAGCTCGATACCTATTCGCAGACACCTGTTATTACACCCAGCGGAGTAAAAACTACGGCGGCAAAATGGGCAGAAGACCTAAAATTAACATTTGCACCCGCGCTACTATTCTTTGATGCGCAGGGTAATGAAGTTATCCGAGTTGAATCTGTCATCCGGCTATATCGACTTAATAATGTACTTCGTTATGTAATTGGAAAAGAATACGAGAATTTCCCGACGTTCCAGGCCTGGCTACATCATTACCGTAGCCAGAAAAAAGGCAAAGATAAATGAATCAGCAGAAAATAACGCAACTCGTCGAAACCTATTGCCAGATGGGCTGCACATCAGTATATGCCATTATCGAAACCCTGGAGTCTGGCATGCATGTAGAGGGCACGGAAGACCTGAATGACAAAGAACGCCTGACGCTGACACATGAACTTAAAGCCATCATGTCGGTATATCAGAATAAAGAATCCTGACACTATTTCTGAAATGCCAGCGTTTCATCTATAAGCAGTTTTAACCACTGCATATAAGGCGTTCCGCCTGTACCTCGTGGGTCGCTTGTATGCTGATGAATATACTGATCAGCCCAGCCATAATGAACTTGCCGAAATTCTGCCATTGCACGTAATACACCATTGAATGCATCTGCTGAAACGAGATCCCGAAAATCATCTACAGACGTTTCTATCCAGCTAATAAACTGTCTGTGAGTATCTGGCATATAACGTCGCATATCGTGTAGATGCTCGGTCAACATTGTCTGTTTATGGGGAATTTTCATAAAACTGACCAACGCAGGCATAATACTGCTTTGTGCCCCCGTTTCACCTCGTTGCGACTGCTCGGGCAAATCCGTTCCTTCAAAACGAATATTCTCGATAAACCGAATATAGGGTCGAAAGGTTTTAAAATATAAATTCGGATCCATGTGCTCCGGAATTCGTTTCAGAACGTTTGTCTGCTGTTGTAAGGTATCACGTATAATCGCCAGACCATTTTCTAGCGCATCCGTGTTGTGCTCCTGTATCCAGCCTGGAAATTGTAATACCTGTGAAAACTGACGGGCAGCCAGTGCCTCTATGTCTACATGCACCAGAATAAACCAGTGCTCGTCATAGAGTTTTACAAAGTTCTGAATGGTATCAATGTTCCCCAGTGCAATCGGCATATCCGGGTTAAGTCTACGCCAGTTATAAAGCGCATAACCATCATAACTTAGAATGGGTGGACGCCGTAGATGGTTACAGGCGTCTGCAAGTGGTCGTGCGATATTTTCAGGCAAAGAATGTACAGCCGGCTGCCCCGTCTGATTAATATAGGCGGAGGCAATAAATCCCATACGAACATAATACAAATGTAATAATGATAAATACTGACTGTTATCAGGCGAGAGTTTCCAGTGCGGGAATCTAATTTCACTTATCGTTTGACGAAACGTCGATTCTTGCAGACGCTGCGGAAGCTCCTGGCCAATTTGATCGAGTAAATGATAGTCAGATGTGGGATCAAAATGACAAGCCGGATCAAGCTCTGGTAAAAAACCATGCTCAGCAATTAACCGATACTCGCTGGGTATTGACATGAATCACCATAAGTTTCACGCTACCACTTTATAGATAGCATGAAAGTTATGAACTAGCTGAACTAACAGAAAAAATCAGATAAGAGGATCAAGTTGATTTCTTAGGGAAATCGAGAAACAGTAACTGTCCACTACCCGGTACAATCTTATACCAGTGGGCATACGGAAATTGTAATGCAGCTATTCCACAGGTAGGTAAATTATCCAGCTGCATATGTGCCAGACTATTGATCATATCTGTCATACCTGGATTATGCCCCACAAGCATGACAGCATGCACATCATCGTCTAGCTGGTGTATAAATGATAAAAGACTATGCGTATCCGCCAGATATAATTCATCATCTGTCTGCATCGGTATATGTAAACAATCTGCATAAACAGATGCGGTACTTCTCGCACGATTGGCATCACTGGTTATGATTTTCTGTAGAGGATGTTTCGACAGGTGACCGATAAGACGCTGTGCCATTATAGGCGCATCACGCAAACCTCTATCATTAAGCGGACGATTAAAATCTCTAACACCTGCGTGATCCCAGCTGGACTTAGCATGACGAGCAAGGAATAGCGTCTTCATCAGCTTATTCCGGATGCTCGAGCAGGGCTTTAAGCTCAGGTATACAGGATCCACAATTGGTGCCCGCTTTTAAGGCTTTGCCAATGGCATCTATAGAATCAAGTTTCTGTTCTCTTATCGCCTGCACAATAGTATTTTTACCCACACCAAAACAGGCACATACACTGGCCCCCGCATCATGGGTGGACTCTGTTGGTCGCCCGGATAACAAAAAGGCTTTTTCCTTTTCGTTCAGCGCTGCCTTATCGAACAGTGCCATCAACCAGTCTCGATCTGGCAAGTGTGGATCAGGACCTATAAAAATACAGCTTTCCAGGGAATCACCAACGAGACGTGCTGCCCGATAACGTTGTACAGATGAATCAAAATATTCCATCCATTTAACATCAGGTTCACTGGCACATAATAATTCCCTGGCATGAGATGCCCAGTTTTGTGGTGTTTCATTGCCGGCAATTTCATAGCGCCACAGGTGATGCCCCTTATTCAGATTCCAGTAGTCCTGGGTAGACAGATCCAGTTGTCTTCGTGAAAGAATAAACCCATACCAGGCTTTCTGTAGTGGCTCGATCATCACGGGTGTATGTTTAAATTCAGGCTGTCCGGAGTGTGGGTCAACCGCAGAACTTACCAGCCTGTCGACAACTGCATTTGATGCATACTGATCATTCCAGTGCATTGGACAGAAAACCATTTTTCGTGGCACTTCATCGGTAATACTCACCCGGACAATACACTCACCCCATTCACTACTCACCCGTACCAGCTGTGATTCGCGAATTTTATACTGTGCCGCATCTTGTGGATGAACCTGTACAAACGCTTCGGAAATATGCGTAGAGAGGCGTGGTGATTTTCCCGTGCGTGTCATGGTGTGCCAGTGGTCACGTATACGCCCTGTATTCAGAACCAGTGGGTAAGTTGTTGAGGTAGTATGTGCGGCAGCTCTTGGGTTTATGGGTATCATTTGTGCTTTGCCAGATGGTGTATAAAACTTTCCATCTTCAAACAGACGTTGTGTACCCACAGGGTTCTTGAATGTAACGGGCCATTGTAGCGGCACAAAGCGTTCATAGGCTGTTTCGTCGAGACCGGCAAACGCAGAGATATCATAATCTCGTGTGCCATTATTATCTTTACCACTTAAGGCTGCCAGCTCACTGAATATTTCCCGGGGAGACGCATAATTAAAGCCTTCAGAGAATCCCATTTCTCGAGCCACCATCGAAATAATTTCCCAGTCAGGCCTGGCTTCTCCAGGTGGTTTTCGAAAAGCACGCTGACGTGATATACGACGCTCGGAGTTAGTCACCATGCCATCTCTCTCACCCCAGGTGCTGGCTGGCAATAATACCTGAGCCAGTTCCGATGTATCTGTCTGCTGCATACAGTCCTGCACCACAACAAAATCACAATGGGCAATCGCATCACGTACTCGATTATTATTCGGCATGCTCACCGCCGGGTTCGTACCAATAATCCATAATGCCTTAATTCTGTCATCCAGAATGGCCTCAAACAGATCCACCGCCTTCAGGCCAGACTTATCTGCAATACAGGGGGACTGCCAGTGATTCTGTACCAGGCGTCTGTGCTCAGGATTCTCAAGTTCCATATGCGCTGTTAGCTGGTTAGCAAGTCCACCGACTTCCCTCCCACCCATAGCATTCGGTTGCCCGGTAAGGGAGAATGCCCCCATGCCAGGACGACCGATACGCCCTGAAATCAGGTGGCAGTTAATAATCGCATTAACCTTATCAGTTCCCGAAGTACTCTGATTTATCCCCTGAGAAAACAGCGTGATAACTTTTTCCTTACGGGCAAACAGTGCGTAAAATGCGGACACCTGTTGCTCACTCAGGCCAGTAGACTCTGCCACCGTCTGCACATTGGGAGATGACTCATAGGCTGCATTTAAGGTGGCATCCAGGCCTTCAACACAGTTATCCAGAAAAGGACGGTTAACCTCTCCTGCATTATTCATGTGAACCAGTAAGCCATTAAATAACACACTGTCGGTGCCGCTACGTAGCGGCAAATGCATATCTGCCAGATCACAGGTAGCCGTACGTCGTGGATCAATGACGACCACATCCAGGTTCGGGTTTGCCTTTTTAGCCGCACGAATACGCTGAAAAATAACAGGATGGCACCATGCCGTGTTCGACCCCGTAATCACGATCAGGTTGGTGCGATCAATGTCCTCATAACTACAGGGCACGGCATCAGCACCAAACACTCGCTTCTGTGCAGCGACCACCGATGACATACACAATCTGGAATTCGTATCGATATTGGCATTACCAATAAAACCCTTCATGAACTTATTGGCGACATAATAATCTTCAGTGAGAAGCTGCCCCGATACATACATGGCAACGGAGTCTCTTCCGTGTTCTTCTATGGTTTTCTGTAGACGCCTGGCGATAAGCTGGGTTGCCTGCTGCCAGCTGGTGACCAGGCCGTTCACCTGGGGCTTGAGCATACGCCCTTCGTTATCGAGTGTTTCGGCGAGTGCTGCGCCTTTCGAACATAAACGCCCCTGATTGGATGGATGATCCGGGTTGCCCCGTACACTGAAACCGTCAGGCCCTTCAGTCACTATGACGCCACACCCCACACCGCAATACGGGCATGTGGTCTTGGTTTGCTTGATGTCCACTTCGGGGGCAGTGTTACCACTCGTCATAATACTAATGCTACCATTCGTCTAAATTATAGTTTTCTAATATAGCAACTCTAACGCATTTTCGCTAATCGCTATCAAACAAATTTCATACCCGCTGATATCGCGCAATGTTCGGGATTTCAACGACTTAATTGCCTTGTTTTGGTGCAGATTTGAATCTCCACCCGTCAAGCCTGCTTTGATATAGGTCATCCATTAATAGCAGTAATCATAAACATAAATTTTTTCGATTATGAATGTGACCACCAGGCAATTATAAAAAAGTATCAAAAGTAAAAAGTGAGGTCATTATGTCGTTCCTTGGCGGATGCCTTTCCGCATTCGATAACTGGCAGGCCTGTCTATCTTATTAGCGTCTTTCCTGCCTTAGTCAACAGAAGGAGTCAAAACACATGTCAAAAACCTGGGTTGTGGTTGCAGAGAGCAGCCGAGCAAAAATTTTCGAAGTCGAAAAAAACGAATCAAAACGCACCCTTAAAGAGATCAACGGTTTTACCCATACAATAAGTCGTAATCACAAGCAGCAACTACAGGGCAGCCAGCAAAAAGAGAGCCGCCATTCACGACTAACCCCATCCATGGATACCCATAAAGAGCACGAACGAGAAGAGTTCGCCCGTTCGTTAAGCCAGCACCTGAACACCGCGCGTAACAAAGGCCATTTTGGCAAACTCATACTGATGTCACCCCCTCGTTTTCTGGGCGACCTGAGAAAAAACCTGGGTAGTGAAACCAATAAACACGTGGTTTCAGAAGTGGACAAAAACCTGGTACGTCATAGCATTCAGGACATTCAGGCACATATGCCAGCCAATTACTGAGCTGACTGATGTATTTTGATTCATAAAAAAAACCCGGCGATACTGCCGGGTTTTTCATTCATTGGAAATCAACCACTTTACCTATGCGCCTAATGAGTGACTTCCCCTGTTAACAACCAGTACAGCATCAAGACAGTTTATCATCCGCTACATGATAGGTTGGATCTTCAAGCCGGTTCACCTCGACCATATTGCCAGCCTTATCCAGTAACTGCTTACACTCCTCGGAGAGATGGCGTAAATGCAGCTGTTTACCCGCCTTGATATAACGTTCAGCGAGTGAATCAATCGCTTCGATCGCGGAATGATCCGCAACGCGAGAGTTCTGGAATTCAATAATGACATCTTTTGGATCCGTTTCCGGGGTAAACAGATCACGGAAATTTTTAACCGAACCGAAGAACAATGGGCCATTCAGCTCATAGACCTTGGAGCCATTATCATCAATGTAATCGACAGCATGGATGTGTTTGGCATGTTCCCAGGCGAATACCAGCGCAGACACAATCACACCTACGATAACCGCAACCGCAAGATCGGTAGCGACAGTAACACCAGACACCAGCACCAGCACGAAGGCGTCGTGACGTGGAATCTTGTTAAAAATACGGAAGCTGGACCATTCGAAGGTGCCCATTACCACAATAAACATAACACCCACCAGTGCCGCCATCGGGATCTGCTCAATCAGGCTGGATGCAAACAGGATAAACATCAGCAGGAACAGCGCGGCAGCAATTCCCGATAGTCGCTGGTGACCACCTGAATTTACATTGATCATACTCTGGCCGATCATGGCACATCCGCCCATACCACCAAACAGGCCCGTTGCCGTGTTCGCAATACCCTGCCCTACACACTCACGGTTACCACGGCCTCGAGTGTTGGTTACCTCATCAATCAATGACAGGGTTAATAGAGATTCGATCAGGCCAATCGCTGCCAGCACCAGCGCATAGGGGAAAATAATCTGCAGGGTTTCAAAGTTGTACGCCACATCAGGAATATGGAACTGCGGTAAGCCACCCTTAATAGAGGCCAGATCCCCTACCGTATTGGTATCAATATTCAGACCAATCACCATCAGTGAAACAATAACAATGGCTGCGAGTGATGAGGGTACTGCCGTTGTGAGCTTCGGCAGGAAGTGAATAATGGCCATTGTCAGGATAATCAGGCCAGCAAAGATCATCATCGGCTCGCCCATCATCCACTGCTTGACCCCATCCACATCCGTCTGGAAGTGCTGCAGCTGCGCCAGGAAAATAACGATCGCGAGACCATTAACAAAGCCCAGCATCACAGGGTGCGGTACGATGCGGATAAATTTACCCAGCCGGAAGATACCGGCCAGAATTTGCAGAATACCCGTTAACACCACGGCCGCGAACAGGTATTCAACACCATGCTGTGCAACCAGTGCAATCATCACCACCGCCATTGAACCGGTTGCGCCGGAAATCATGCCGGGACGGCCACCGAAAATGGATGCCAGCAGTCCTACCATAAATGCCGCATACAGCCCTACCAGAGGCTCTACACCCGCTACAAATGCGAAAGCAACGGCTTCGGGTACCAGTGCCAGGGCAACGGTCAGTCCGGAAAGGATTTCATTCTGGAAACAGGCTCGATTCTGGCATCCTAGGCTAAACATGGTGTTTTCTCATCAGGCTAACTATAAAGGGCGCGAATTATAACAGACTTATCAGCAGCACGCCCTCAAGCCCGACTATGTGCCCGGCTGGTCACTTTCCAGCTCATTTAGCTCCAGGTTGATCGCCTGAACCGACAAGAGAATTTCCCACAGGGAGTAGCCGAGTGATAACAACATGCTAACCAGGCTCAGGCCAAAGAACACCTTACCCAGCACGATCTCGCCAGAAAACAGGATAAACATACACACTACACAGAGAAACAGGCTGGCAACACCGAAAGCCTGCATATTACGAATGATATGCACACGCTTACGCAGGCTTCGTATCTGCGCCATCAGTGTCAGGCTGGGGGTATTCTTGTAGATTGCGCTCATGGCGCGGATCCGCGAAGATATTGCGTTAAAACGATTGGTATAGGCTACCAGCAGCAGAGATACGGCTGGAAACAGTAAGGCGGGCGTGGTCAGACTGATCTCGGGC
Source organism: Gammaproteobacteria bacterium (assembly GCA_041589175.1). GTDB lineage: Bacteria > Pseudomonadota > Gammaproteobacteria > SZUA-229 > SZUA-229 > SZUA-229. The sequence continues at coordinate 11,301 of JBFHWF010000022.1, read as the reverse complement.
ATCGTGCCTCCAGGTATCAAAGAAATTGATCATCAGTATAACCTTATATGCTAAAAACAAAAAAGCCCGCTGAGTTTTCAACGGGCTCTTTTATGCAGTTGGCTTTATGCTAACTGAGATATCAGGCAACCGCCTCAGCCAGGCGTTCCTTAATCGCATCGATAACCGCTTCACTTGACGTCGCCGATACGGTTACCAGCATACCTTCCTTCTCATAGAAACCCGCCAGTGGGGCCGTTTTTTCGTTATAAACATCCAGACGGTTGCCAATGGCTTCTTCGGTTTCATCATCGCGCTGTACAACATCACCACCACACTTGTCGCATACGCCTTCTTTCTTGGGTGGGTTTGATTTGACGTTATAGATTTCACCACAGTCAACACAGGTGCGTCGCGTGGTCAGACGATCGAGAATCACATCACGGGGCACATCGATGTTCACCACCATATCAAGGTTTTCACCCATCTTGTTTAGCAGTGTTTTTAATGCCTCGGCCTGAGGAATGGTACGGGGGAAACCATCCAGCAGATAACCCGCTTTACAGTCATCTTCTTTCAGACGCTCTTCCATGATGCCCATGATCAGGTCATCGGATACCAGATCGCCCGCTTTCATGGCGGCCTCAGCTTTTTTGCCAAGTTCGGTACCGGCGGCAACCGCAGCTCGTAGAATATCACCGGTTGAGATTTGCACTGAGCCATCCATCTTGGTCAGAATCTTAGCGACAGTTCCTTTACCTGCACCTGGTGCGCCTAATAAAATCAGTTTCATTTATGTTTCCCCTCTTGGTGTATGTCTCGGCGTTTGGGCCGGTCAGCTTTGCGCCTGTACTCTAGTTATCGAGTCATCATATACCAGCTTTAACAAAAGCTTGAACCGAAACTCTTTATGTCGCTATAAGTTAATTTGAGGTTTGAGGGAGATCAAATGACGCTTGCCGAATGACTCCGCAATCACGCCTGAGAAGCTGCCCGAGAAGCTACCTGAGATGCTACCAGCGCGGCTTTCTGCTGACGATTTAGCTTGCGCACGACATACTCTCGACGAGCTGCGTCGGAGCGGTTAGCACAACTTTCCGAATAAACCATTGTTACCGGTCGCCTGGCACGTGTATAGCGTGCACCTTTTGGATCGCTGTTATGCTCATGTAAGCGCCGCTCAAGATCGGTGGTGATCCCGGTATAGTAGGTTCCGTCAGCACACTCCAGCAGATACACATACCAGCCCATCTCTATCAGACCTCCAGATCAGGCCCGTGAAATGAATTCAAGTGTTTCGGTATTGACCTTAATAATTTCACCAGGCTTGAGATATTCCGGTACCTGAACAATCAGCCCGGTTGATAATGTAGCAGGCTTAGTTCGCGCCGATGATGAGGCGGCCTTCATCGCCGGTGCGGTATCTTCGATCGCCAGGCTCACCGTAGCAGGTAGCTCAATACCCATAATCTGCTCATCAACGATAAGCGCATTGATACCCTCCATACCCTCGTGCAGGAACTGGTTTTCTTCTTCGATCAGTGTATCCGCAAGACTGTGCTGCTCATAACTTTCCGTATCCATAAACACCCAGGCATCACCCTCACGATACAAGGGCTGTACCGCGCGACGGATAACATCGATCGGGTCCAGGTTTTCATCTCCCTTAAAAGCACCTTCGAACTTCTGGCGGGTCACAATATCCTGCCCCTTGATCTTATACAGCGTGTTACCACTACGCGATGAAGCCGTCTGCACATGGACATTTCGCACCATGATATTCTGGCCATTAAACTGGAAAAAGGTGCCGCGCTTGAGTTCGTTTGCTTTCATGCTGCTGTACTGCCTGGAGTGTAAATCGCGTATAATAGCCGGATTTTGGTGAAGGGTGAAATTGTGAGTAAGTTTGTCGCCGGCCAGCGCTGGATCAATGATGCAGAGCTGTCTCTAGGCCTGGGTACAGTTCTCTGTGTGGAACATAGAACGGTCAGCCTGATTTTTCATGCCTCTGGCGAAACCCGAACCTACGCACAGGACAGTGCCCCACTCACCCGCATTCGTTTTAATGCCGGTGATAATATCACCGATATCCACCAGCGTAGCTTAACGATCGAACAGGTAAGTGAACAGAATGGCCTGCTCACCTATCATGTCAGCACCGCTGATGGTGACAAGGAAACCCTTGAAGAACGCGACCTGAGCACCACACTACGCCTCAACCAGCCGATGGATCGCCTCTCCAGTGGACAAGTTGATGATATGCGCTGGTTTGAGTTAAGAAGTCAGGCCTGGACCTGCCAGCTGAAAAATTACCAGAGTCAGATGACGGGCCTCACCGGGGCACGCACCAGCCTGATTCCACACCAGCTATATATAGCGTCGGAGGTTGCCAGCCGTTATGCACCACGAGTGATGCTGGCGGACGAAGTCGGCCTGGGTAAAACCATCGAAGCGGGTCTTATCCTTCACCAGCAGATCATGACCGGTCGCGCCAGTCGCGTGCTGGTGATCGTACCGGAAGCGCTGATCCATCAATGGCTGGTGGAACTACTGCGTCGCTTTAACCTGTTTTTCAGTATCTTCGATGAAGAGCGCTGTCAGGCGATTGAGTCCAGCACCGACCTTAGTAATCCATTTCAGGCAGAACAGCTGGTGCTATGTAGTATGCCATTGTTTACTGACTCAGATTCTCGACTGCAACAGGCGGTAAATGCCGAGTGGGACCTGCTGATTATCGATGAGGCCCATCATCTTGAATGGCACACTGACGCGCCATCCGCCGAGTACCAGATCGCACAGCAGCTCGCCCGTCGTAGCCAGGGACTCTTACTACTCACCGCAACCCCCGAACAGTTCGGTAAAGACAGTCACTTTGCCCGTCTCCAGCTACTCGATCCCGATCGCTTTAGCGACTACGCACAGTTTCTCGAACAGGAACAGCATTATCAGGTGATCGCTAATCTTATCGACCGTCTGAATGAACCCGGAGCCGTAAGTGACGATACGATTCAGCAGCTTAAACCTTTTGCACCACCGATAGATCTAGAAAGCTGTCGCGACCTGCCACTCACTGACGTTATCCGTGACCAGCTGATCCATCACATGCTCGATTGCCACGGCACAGGCCGGGTACTGTTCAGAAACACCCGCGATGCTATACAGGGGTTTCCCGAGCGTGAACTGATCGCCCATCCATTAACCCTCTCCAGTGAATACCAGGATTTCCTCAAGCAGACGACAGAGCTTCAGCATCACTTACACCCAGAACACTTTATCCACGATAAAGCAGACTGGACCCGACATGATAGCCGGGTCGACTGGCTGGTAGCACTGTTAAGTCAGTTAGTTAATGAAAAGCTGCTGGTCATTACCCACTATGCACAAACCGCCAGAGAGCTCCAGCAGGCACTCAAGCGTTATCATGGCATTGCCTGTTCGGTATTTCACGAGGATATGAGCATTGTGGAACGTGATAAGCGCGCTGCGGATTTTGCTGACCACGACACCGGTGTACCGCTACTCATTTGCTCTGAAATTGGCAGTGAAGGACGCAACTTTCAGTTCTGCCACCACCTGGTGCTGTTTGACCTGCCATTCAACCCTGATCTTCTGGAACAGCGTATCGGTCGCCTCGATCGCATTGGCCAGACACAACGCATTCGTATACACGTGCCCTGTTTTGAAGGTAGCGCCCAACAGCGCCTGTTTGAATGGTATGACGCTTCCCTCAATGCCTTCACCACGCCCTGCCCGGCGGGATCTCAGATCTTCAGCGAAATACAGGGCCAGTTACAGCCGGCACTGATCGCCAGTGATAACGATGACTTCAAAAAACTGCTAGAAGGTAGTCGAGAGCGCCATGCCGCATTAAATCAGGCCCTGCACGATGGCCGTGACAGACTGCTTGAGTACAGCTCGTGCCGGCATGGCATAGCAGATGAACTGGTCAGGCGAATTCAGCAGTTTGAACACCAGTCAGCCCTCGAATCGTTTATGAATAGCCTGTTCGATAGCTATGGTGTCAATATCGAAGAGCACAAGCCGGGTAGCTATATTCTGACACCAGCCGAGCATATGATCGGGCAGTTTCCAGGGCTGGACGATGATGGCATGACCATCACCTACCGCCGTGACGTAGCCCTGCATAATGATGATATGCACTTTATTACCTGGGACCACCCGATGACCCTCAATGCCATCGATATGTTACTCGGCAACGAAATGGGTAATACCTCGGTGTGTAGTATCAAATCACACGAGCTACAAGCGGGACAATTATATATACAATGCCTGTTTGTGATTGATATTGATATCCCGCAGCAATTCCAGCAGCACATCCATGCTCATCAGTTGCAGCCCCTGCCCGTTGAGATATGTTATAACGAGGCCGGTGAAGAAATACCCGACTTACTCAGTCGTGCAAAGCTGGGTGGTATCGAGCGTACTATTGCCAAACAGATTATCAGCTTAAAACTGGATATTATCCGCCAGCGACAACAACAGGCAAGGCAACAGCTCGAAGCCGATGCCGCTGCGCTACTCGCACAACACCATGCCAGCACCCTGCGTATTCTTGACGATGAGGTGCAGCGTCTGCAACAGCTTAAACAGATAAATCCCCAGGTAAGGGAAGAGGAAATCGATTTTTTCAGTCACCAGCGAGAAGCGCTCAGTGAATCCATCAAGCATTCCGCCTGTCGGCTGGACTCAATTCGACTCCTGATCAGTATCTAGAGACCCGTAACGTAAAGGCGACAGGCAAGCCCTGCAGTTATAGACCGCACGGCCAGACTGCACACGATTGTGCCGTGTACTTGATATCTCATGCTGCTGACACTGGCAGTGGTAGACATGACGTTGCTGGCGATGCAATGGCAGATCATCGAGAGCATACCTTGAACTCACCTCAGCAGGCACACCCAGACGATGCATCATCGCTTTCCACTCGACACCATGAGGTTTTAAGCGTTTACGAGGATGACTCATATGCACCGCATAATGCGCGACTTCATGGGCGGTAGTATGATGCAGAGAGTCATCGAAATATTCAGAAAATATAATTTCATTATAACGAATATAACGTGCAGCGGCGGTACTGACATACATGCCACAGGTACGCCCCTTGAGATCGAAATAAACGGGCAATGGCGACAGGCTGATACCGAGCTGTTGTGTCAGATGCTCGATCAACGCGTGGGTTCGATCTATAACCTGCTGCTTTTGCAGGTCGCTTAACTGGTAGCGCATAGTAATATTAAAAGTTGCGACTGTTATACACAGGGTGAACTGTATTATACTGATATTATGACTTACATGGGCTATATTCAGTTCTCGATGTGACAAAGGTTTACCATGGATAATATCTTCATCGCCCGACAGCCAATCTACGACAGAAATAAAGGCGTATTGGGCTATGAGCTGCTCTACCGTAATAGCACGGTCAACGAGGCACTGATAGAGGACGGCGACTCCGCTTCCTGTGAAACTATTCTCAATACCTTCATGCACATCGGCATCGACAGTATCGCCGGTAGCGCACTGGCCTTTATTAACCTGCCCCGTGAATTCCTCGTTAATGAAGCGCTCACCCCAATGTTTCGTGAACAGTCGATACTCGAAGTACTCGAAGATGTCGCCGCTGATGAAGAAGTTATCGCAGGGCTGAAACGACTCAAAAGCCAGGGTTTTAAAATCGCTCTTGATGATTTTGTGTTTACTGAAGCGGTAAAGCCATTACTGGAACTTGCCGATTTCGTCAAAATTGATGTGCTGAACCTGACAGAAGATCAGGTACATCAACAGCTAGCACACCTGAAACCCTACGCTGTTAAACTCATTGCCGAAAAAGTCGAAACACCTCAGCTATATCGAGTATGTGAAGCATTACCCTTTGATTATTTCCAGGGCTTCTTCTTCTGCCGACCTGAGTTACTGCATCGTAAAAAGCTGCCCGCCAACAAGCTGGTTATACTCAACCTCATCAAACAGCTTCAGGACCCGGATATAGAAGCGGAAGATCTGGAGCGCATCCTGATTCAGGATATTGCACTATCCTATAAACTTCTTCGATACATCAACAGTGCGGCCTTTGCATTACGCAGGGAAATTGACTCCATCAAGGACGCCATCATCTTGCTCGGTATTCGTAACCTGAAAAACTGGGTCACCCTGATCATGATGTCGAACATCGCAGAAATCAAACCCGCCGAGCTTATTGTGACTGCCATGATTCGTGGCAAGATGTGTGAGCTGCTTGCAGAAAAGAAATATCCGGAAGTCAAAAACCAGATGTTTGTGATTGGTCTGTTCTCAGTGCTCGATGCACTGATGGATCAGCCAATGATCGAACTACTCGACACCGTAATCCTCAGTACATCGATCAAACTGGCCTTACTCGACAAGGCTGGACCCGCAGGTGAAATTTATCAATATGTCCTGGACTACGAGCACTCTAACTGGGATGAGTTGACTAATGCCGAAATCGATTCGGAAAGCTTTATCCAGGCCTATACCCAGGCAGTACACTGGGCAGATGAAAGCCTGAAAGCGCTTAAGGCATAACGCTAAACGAAAAATCGACCGCCGCTGGCAATGGCAATCACCAGCAAACCAATCGTCATATTAATTCCGACCAGTGTACGAATCTGTGCAATCGCTGCCGCACCATCGGGCCACTGTTCGTCTTCGACCGCCCGTTTGAGACGTTTAAAGGGTGCAAAATAAACATGCAGATAAATTAATATCATCACTATCCCCAGACCATTCATTAAATGAACATACAGGGGTGCCGCACCCATGCTGCCCCAGATAGTAAACAGCATTAGATAGCCGGTGACTGGGAGCAGGATAATTGATAGCCACACATAAGGAAAGAACCGCTTAAATACACCAACCCACAAGCGTAATCGAAATGGTGGTTCAAGCTCCGATGCTGCAACCGGACGCAGAAACTGGTGCGCAAAAAACATACCGCCAACCCAGATGACTGCAGCCAGAATATGTATAACAATCGATAAACTCAGCATGATATATCCCGTTGTTTGAACATTAAGCGAATGATACCTGAGACACTGTTGATAATCATCTATTCTGGCTGTCCTATTCTGGCTGCTCTATTCTAATTGGGTCCATATAGGTTTCCAGCAAACCTGAACCGGCAAACACAACACGCCCCATATAGCGACGATCATAGCCAGGCGAGGATTCGACCTGGGAAAACTCAAACTGATAATGCCTGACAAAACGCCATCGACCTGCGCATTTTTGCACAGCGATTCGTTGCAAATGGACAGTCCCATCCAGAAACTGTACATTATTGGCCTTGCACAGCATCATAGCCTGCCTGATAGCAGACTCACGCACTTTCATACCGCGCAACCAGAAAACAACCAACGGGACAGCGGCAAACAGAAAAAGCAGTTCGTAGAGCGACATATTTAATACAGACTTATGCTAAAACAGTCCGACTATACCTACACACCACGCTTCTGTGAAGAGAATATATGGAAGCTGATTGAATCTGCTCAACAACGCAAAGACATTATACCCAGACATGTAATTTTCATTATTAATCATCATGCATCAGTCGCTATTTACCACCAGAAGATACATCCACCCCATGAACCGACCATCTGGGACTATCATGTTATCCTGCACGCTGAAGTCGATAAGCAACCCGTTATTCTGGATTTTGACAGTCATTGTCAGTTCCCCTGCCCGATTAATGAATACTTTGCATTAAGCTTTCCCGTATGGGATCAACTGTATGAACGCTATCGCCCCTATTTACGCTGTGTAGACGCAAGCGACTATTACAAACGTTTTTATAGTGACCGTAGCCATATGCGTGGTATTGTTCCCAATGAGGCTTTCCCTGCATATCCATACATTCAACCTCAACAGAGACAGTCCGTATTAACACTCTCACAACTTCTCGATGTCAGTAACGAGCCAACACAAATTATGTCTCCACAATCCGCTTTACATGAATGGTTTAAATGCTGACATTATCCTGCGTTAATAACTTTACAATTGCCTCGACACTTAATACCTGATCAATACCGTCAACACTCTTTCCCGCCTGCCAGTAATCCAGCGTCGAATCGGTTAATGAGTTTCTTAATTGCCGCATCGATTTCAGCGCAAGTAACATACGCATATAATGTTTGAGTTTTGGATGATTCAGTAAAAAACGTTCTACCGCATTCGGCTTTAATCCCCGTTGTTTAACATGCTCGGTATTAATAACCGAAACGGGTACGCCGGTAATACGTTCACTTAAAACAATATCGAGTTCAGTGGAATTAACAATCGCACGTTTATATAAATCCGATGCATTGCACTCGACAGATGCGATAAAGCGTGTACCCATCTGTACTGCCTGATAACCCATATCGAGCACCTGCTGATACTGACGATGTGTCGAAATACCACCCGCACAGACCAGAGGTAACCCCGTCGATGCAAGCTCGTCGAATAACTGCTGCGGCGTTTTCGCACCGGCATGTCCGCCTGCACGATTATTAACGGCAATCAGTCCATCAACACCACAGTCAAGTGCCTTATCGGCCCAGTGACGTTCTGTTACATCATGGTAAACCACACCACCAGCTTCATGCACCCGCTTAACAACCCAGTCGGGCTTTCCTAATGAGCTAATGAAAAAGCGAATATTTTTATCGAGTGCAATATCAAGCCAGCTACGCATCCGTTCGATATAACGCGACGAGCTTTTTTCAATCAGTAAATTCATGCCGATGGGTTTATCGGTCAGTTGTTGAATTCGATCAACACCTTCAGCAAAATCAAAACCATTAACATAGGTTAAGGTGAGTGGCTGTAACACGCCCATAATGCCCGCCTGTGATGCGGCCGCCACAAGCTCAGGATTACTGCAAGGATACATCGGACCGCAGATAATCGGATGTGTACATCCAGCATGCTTTAAAAAAAGATCTGAACCATTACGACTCATGTAAACGCTCCAGCTTCCATAACACCTTAATAATAGCCACTACCTCATTATCTGCATTGCGTATACTTGCCTCCACCCAGTGCTCACAACTATCAGCAAACGAAGGTATTTCAATGTTGCTCTCGCCCGTTAATACACCTCTCGCTTTTATTAGATACTGAGAGTGTATTTCCACCGGTATACCGCGAACATCAGAATCCAGTGTGCATAACAGCGCGATACCCGAGGTGAACTCACCCAGATTACTCAGGGCGATGGCATGCACAGAATTCAGGTGATTACGAATCGCTCGCCGTTCAATTAACCGGGTTTTTGCATAACCCTTATCCAGAGTCATTATTCTTGCACCCAGTGAACCGGTATAGGGGTTATAAACGCGAATAAAAAGATGAAATAACCAGCGCCCCAGGCCAATACCCGGTGCAAGGCCAGACAGGCGTTGCCAGACTGTGAGAATGGGTAGGCTACGAAACGTCACACGACTCCCCTACGCACCTTGTGACGATTCAACAGATGACACATGAAACATCTGCATTAGCTGAGCACAGGGCAAAAGTGTTATAATCGACTTTCAGTATAGGTAGCACACAAACATGACGCAAGACTCACAGGCAACACCTTCAGTACATCAGCAGGCGGCTGAAGATGACCTGAAAAAACTCCTGAACTATCGCATGCCGTTTGGTAAACATGCGGGACAGAAACTCATCGACCTGCCGGAACCCTATGTTGTGTGGTTTCATAACAAAGGTTTCCCCGAAGGTGAACTGGGGCGCATGCTGGCTATTACCTATGAAATTAAAGTCAATGGCCTTGAGGCCATGTTAAGGCCATTAATGAGCTCCTGACGATCAGTTAACTGTTTCAGTCCAGCATTTCTGCAGCTATGCCACTAACGCTAACTTATAATCCACCCATTTTTGACAACCTGGATATTCTTTATCAGGATGACGTACTGCTCGCGGTTAATAAACCCACGGGCCTGCTATCGGTACCCGGCAAAGGTGACGATAAACAGGACTGTATGCTAAGCCGCGTTCAGACACAGTTTCCTTCCGCACTCACAATACACCGGCTGGATATGCCAACATCCGGCATACTTCTGTTTGCACTTGATAAACCGACACAGTCACATCTCAGCCAACGGTTTGCAGATCGCACGGTTAAAAAAACCTATACCGCTATCGTGCAGGGTAAGCTGGCACAAACACAGGGGCTTATTGATCAACCACTCATCACCGACTGGCCGAATCGCCCGCGACAGAAAATTGATTACACCGACGGCAAGCCGGCACAAACCCATTACGAATTACAGAAAGTCTTTACGGCTTGTGAGAATGAAAACAGCGCGTATACAGGCCATAGCCTGGTAACACTGTACCCGATAACCGGGCGAAGTCATCAACTACGGGTACACATGTCATCACTGGGGCACCCCATCCTCGGAGATAGCCTGTATGGTACGCAACTGTCACGCAGTGCAAGCCCCCGGCTATTGCTGCATGCCAGCGAGTTGAAATTTAACCACCCAGTGACCCATAAGGCGATCAATATCCTATGCCCGGCCCCCTTCATCTAACAGAGCCTACGCTTATATATGCCTATGACCCGATGTGCAGCTGGTGCTGGGGCTATCGTGAGACGTTTGCAAAGCTACTCGAAGCCCTGCCAGACGCCGTTAATGTTTACTACCTGCTGGGCGGACTTGCCAGTGATACCTCTGAACCCATGCCTGCCGAACAGCAACAACGCATTCAGGCTACCTGGAAACAGATCGAACAAAACATACCGGGCGTAAAGTTTAACTATGACTTCTGGCAGCTTTGTGCCCCACGGCGTTCAACCTACCCCGCCTGCCGTGCGGTGATCGCCGCCACCCTGTGTGGTAAAGAAAAGGCAATGATCGATGCCATTCAACGGGCTTATTACCTGCAAGCCAGAAACCCATCCGATAATGATGTACTCGAGCAACTCGCCACTGAAATCGGCATCGAGCATGACACGTTTTGCCAGCACTTTTACAGTAATCAGGTGCGGCAGTTACTTGATGAACAACTACAGTTTGCCCGTTCAATCTCAGCGCAGAGTTTTCCATCCTTGTTTTTATACCTCAATCAGCAGGCACACCCGATTGAGCTCGATTACAATCATGCTGAACTCACGCTAGAACATATCAATAGTTACCTGTAATGGCCGACATCGACATCTGGAATCCACAGTACCCACGGTTGTCACCCATATACGAGGTGTTTGCCCCCTGGAATGCGCATTTTGCCAATTTCCAGCAGTGGCCGCAGCTAACGGATTACCAGGCACTGTTCAGGGACGATAACAGCCCGGTAACACCC
>JBFHWF010000021.1:0-31845 GCA_041589175.1 Gammaproteobacteria bacterium | reverse complement strand
CGAACCTGAACTTCAGAGCCTATGTCAGGCAGGTCAACCTCATCAAGTATGAGAAAAAGGCCGCCATCGCTTATATTGCGAGTGCGAACGGTAACAGGGTCGTTACCCTGAAGGGTAAGTTCGATATCGACGATAAGTCCAATACGCAGGTGCTTTCTGTTTTCGACTGACATGTTATGTAGTGTTGTTATACAGGTACTCTTCAGAATAATAGCTGTCAATTCGCCTTTTGCACAGCATTTAATATACTGACCAGGTCTTCGGTCCACTGATTAAATACGGGTACCAGTTCAGGGATATTAAACATATCGCGGTAAACCGAGGGGCTCGATGTTACCAGTAAGGTGTGATCCGATTCGGCGAAGATAGCGATTTTAAGCGGTAAATAGGGTATGAGCTGAGGATAGTCCAAAGAGAGCTGCTGAATCTGATCGCCCTTACCGAGGAACACAATACGGTATTTATCAGTTTTATAACCCTTTGCGGTAAGGCCAATGTCGACACGCTGAACGCGGCTGAGTTCATAACCCTGTTTTCGAATCGCGTCCTGTAACAGCGACATGGCCTCAGGAAAGGATTCCGTTGAGCGTACCATAATCATCTCGCCGGTATTCACGGCAAACAGAGGCTGACAAAAGGCCAGTAGTAAAAGCAGAATTAGGCGTTTCACAGGCTCGCATCCTCCAGTATATCCATGTAAAGCTGATACATCTGATCGCAGGAATTATCGAGGTCACTATTATTAAACAGCTGGCTCAGATGCTTTGGATTAATGCTCATCATTTGTACGCCATCATCGGTTTCGGTCACTGTGATGCGGCAGGGTAGAAACATGCCAACACGGGGATCAATTTTCAATGCCTCATAAAGAAAACTGAAGTTACAGAAATAGATAATCATCTGGCGGTGAAGGGGTTCTTTCTGGGTAGTGAAGCCTTCCAGTAATGCCTGGTCACGAATGTGTACAAAATTTGAACCACTGATTGAGCGTTTTAGATTTTCAATCGTTTCCTCGAAGGAATATGGTGAGTCAACGATAAGGCTTGGGGGCTCAGAATCATACTGAGGTCGGTGGCTGAGTTGAGCCTTTTGTAGTGAGCGTATATAGGCAACAAGGTCGTTCACCTGATTGCTGGATAAGCCAAGCTGCTTTGCACCTGGCATGGGCGTGCCAGCACGGCCATGTGTAATGATGTGTTGAAGCATCTGGTCGGGTGCGGAGTTGAGAAAGCCCTGATTATTGAGTGCTGGTGCGGTAATTGGCAGGTCACGCGGCCGAGAGAAGCGTAGACCAGAGCCCTTGCCGCCTTCGGCCTGCTGTCCATGGCAGCTGGCACAGTGATCACTGAACAGAGCTCGCCCCTGTTCATGATTGCCTTTCAGTGTATCCGTAGACCAGCGGGGTGCGGGCCGTTCTCGCCAGCTATCGATATACAGAATAATGCTGTCAATGTCCCGCTGAGACATCCAGTAGAAGGAGGGCATAATCCGCCCCGGACGGCCGAGCCGAATCGTTTGCCGTAGATAATCATGGGAGGCAGATTCCAGAAAGCTATCAAGTGACAGGGGAATGCCCATACCACCATGGCCATCGTCACCATGACAGATCGCGCAATTATCAAGGTACAGCGCTTTACCCTGGCTGGGAGAGGCCTGTGCTGTAGAAATACTGGTTGTTATGCCTGTAATCAGGCTCAGAAACAGTGTTGCAAGAATCACTGTGCGTGTATAAGGCTGTATCATGGGGGACCCTGTCACATATCTGATGGTTCAGCATACCACGACAGTATGCACGATCATTGAATCAGATCAAGCATCCGAAATTTCAGACCAGACCTTTTTCAGGCGTTTTGCCGATACGGGTGCACGGGTGCGGATTTCCTGGGCAAACAGGGATATGCGAAACTCCTCGATCATCCAGCGAAAATCTAGCAACTGTTCAGAATGTCGATTTTGTTGTTCAAGCTGTCTGCTGCGTTGCTTATAGTCGTCCCAGAAGGGCTGTACCTGTAGTCGAGACTGACGATCACGTTCGGGATTAGACTGGATTTTTTCCAGACGCTTTTCGATCCCGCGAAGATAGCGGCTCAAATGTTCAAAATCGTCTGCTCGTGTCTCAAGAATAAAATGTCGAGGGAGCAGATGGTCGAGTTGATCCTGGATATCGGCCATCGCATCGAGCAGGTGTAATGGCGGGCTTTTTAATTGCTTATGAATACGGTGAAAACTAGCCAGAATGTCTTTCAGATGTTTGCTCAGGTGCTTCAGTGTTTCGTCGAGCATTGCTTTGCCTGCGTCTAATACCTCATCAAACTGTTGCCGGCTAGCAGGAGCATGCTGAGTGAAAAGATGGTCGATGAGCCGTGAAATCAGTTCTGATTTTAGCTGTTTACAGTTTCCGATCGGAGTAAATTGCAGGCACATGGATTGTGCGTCCGGAATGCATGACTCCAGATGCCGTACCTGCTGGCTTAAGGCATTCATGAAGAGCTGTCTTAAGCCGGCATGGTGCGAAATTGCGGCTTCCTGCGGTGAGGTAAATATACGCAGGTTGACCTGTTTATCCTTTACAGAAAGTGCAGGATAGGCTTTGATGATGAATCCCTGCTGTTCAATGTCTACCTGTTCACTGAGACTGTCGAGTATATCGCTGGAAACATTATCCTGCTCAAGGTGCTCAGTGACGAGGCTAGTCTGATTATCTTTTGCCTGATAATCAGAGAAACGTGTCTGTAACGCAGCAAGATCACGGCTCTCGGCAAGTGTTTTTCCCTTGCCGTCTATTACACGAAAATTTAGAAACAGGTAATCGGCAACATTGTCAGTTTGCCAGGCATCGTATGGAATATCGGTGCCCGTGATTTTTCTCAGATGTTGTGCCATTGCACTAGCCAACATGCCATCGTTCGGGCTCAGGGCATCCAGGCATGCAGCTGCGAAATCCGGTGCGGGAACGAAATTCTTGCGTAGCTGCTTAGGGAGTGAGCGGATCATTTCGGTCATTTTTTCGAGGCGCAGACCCGGTACAAGCCAGTCGCATAATTGAGGATCAATAACGCCGATGGCAGAAGCGGGTGTTATCAGTGTGATTCCATCACAGTGATGACTTGGGTCGAAATGGTATTCCAGTGGAAATTGTACCTGATTGATCGTTAGCTGATCTGGAAAGTCGAATGAACTGATATTCGATGCATCATGTTGCATAAGATCAGATTCAGATAAATATAAGGCCTTGTCATTATTTTTCTTTAGCCATTTATCGAGAGTCGCGCCACTGTAAACAGTATCTGGAATATGCCTGTCGTAAAATTCGAAAAGTAGCTCCTGGTCGACGAGTATATCCTGGCGGCGGGATTTTGCCTCGAGAGCTTCAATACTTTCAATCATTGAATGATTGTGTTTAAAGAAATTATGTCGACAGTCGAAATCACCCTCGATCAGTGCCTGGCGTATAAAAATATCCCGTGACTCGCGCGGATTGATCGGGCCATAGTGGACACGTACACCGGGGTTAACGAGTAAGCCTAGCAGGGTTGATTTGCGAGTTGCACTGACCTGGGCGCTTTTCTTTTCCCAGTGAGGGTTTGCATAGTTATGCTTGATCATGTGCTGTGCTTTATCGCTTATCCATGCAGGGTCGATTTTAGCGAGGTGGCGGGCATAAACTTTTTGCGTTTCTACAATATCAGAAGCAACAACCCACTTGGGTCCGTGATTGAATAGATCAGAGCCGGGAAAAATATGAAAGCGTCGTTGACGGCAGCTGAGGTATTCGTGATTTTCATCCTTGAAACCCAGCTGGCTTAGAAAGCCGGTTAGTAGTGAACGGTGAAGCGCAGAGTAGTCAAATTCAGTTTCATTTATTTTATAGTTTAATTCTTTAAGCATATTGCGTATCTGTGAGTGCGTATCTATCCACTCACGCATACGCAGCCAGGATATAAAATTCTGTTTACACCATTTGCGCAAACGGTTTCCTGATAATTCCTGTTTGTTCTGATGATACTGTTGCCACAGATTGATCCAGCTAACAAAATCAGATCGATTGTCCGCAAATTTTTTATGAGCTTCATCGGCCGCCTGTTGCTGATCGATAGGCCGTTCACGAGGGTCCTGAACGGCCAGTGCAGAAACAACAATGAGAGCGTATTGAATGCAATTTTCCTTTTCTGCTTCAATCAGTATGCGGCCAAGCTTTGGATCGATAGGCAGGCGAGCCAGAATACGGCCTGTATCACTGATCTTGTGCTGTTTGTTAATGGCACCCAGTTCGAATAACAGCTTATAACCGTCATTGATTAACTTGCTATCGGGTGGTTCTACAAAAGGAAAGTCCTCAACATGGCCCAGTTGCAGGTGCTCCATGGTAAGGATGACGGAAGCAAGATTGGTGCGCTGAATTTCAGGTTCGGTAAATTCAGGTCGTTGCTTGAAATCGTCTTCCGAATAAAGACGGTAACAGACACCGGCACTTACACGCCCACATCGACCCTTGCGCTGGTTAGCAGAGGCCTGTGAGATTTTTTCAATAGGCAGACGCTGAATTTTGCTGCGCCAGGAGTAGCGAGAAATACGTGCAAGCCCTGTGTCGATAACGTATTTAATGCCAGGAACCGTAAGTGATGTTTCTGCGACATTAGTTGCCAGCACAATACGTCGGCTGGAGGAGGGTGAAAAAATTCGATTCTGTTCGCTGGCCGAGAGGCGTGCCAGTAAAGGCAGTATCTCGGTATTCTGTAAATTCTGTTTCGACAGATAATCTGCTGTTTTACGGATATCTCTTTCGCCGCTCAGAAAGACCAGTATGTCGCCACGGTCTCGGCGTGTAATTTCATCAACACAATCTGCAATGGCAGCGGGTAAATCGGTTTGTTGCCCTTCTTCTGTGAATGTATCACGGTATTCAACTTCAACTGGGTAGGTTCTGCCGGAGACTTCAATGACAGGTGCATTATTAAAGTGGCGTGAAAAACGTTGAGGGTCGATGGTCGCCGAAGTAATTATAATTTTCAGCTCTTTTCGTTTGTGACATAACTGTTTCAGATATCCCAGCAGGAAATCAATATTCAGGCTTCTTTCATGGGCTTCATCAACAATGATGCAATCATACTGATTGAGGTAAGGGTCGTGATGGATTTCTGAAAGTAATATGCCATCGGTCATTAGTTTGATCTGGCTGAGATCACTCAGGGAATCATTAAAACGAACCTTGAAGCCAACCGTATCACCCAGCGGCTGTTTAAGTTCATCTGCGATTCGACTTGCGACTGAACGCGCCGCCAGGCGCCGAGGTTGTGTGTGGCCGATCATGCCGCGCACGCCAAGGCCAGCCTGAAGACACATTTTTGGAAGCTGTGTCGTTTTGCCAGACCCGGTTTCACCGCAGATAACGATCACCTGATGATCGAAAATAGCCTGAATGATTTCGTTGCGTTTCTGGCTTACCGGTAATTCTTCTGGGTAATGCAGTTCGAGACTTTTTTCGCTGCGCTGCTTGAACAGCTGGCAGGATCTTTCAACCAGTTGATGGAGTGCTGTGAGTTGATTGTCTACTGGCTGGTTGTTACGGACTCGGCGATGTATCGCCTGTATCTTGCGCTGTGCAAGATAACGATCCTTGAGCAGCCCGTGTTTGAGTCGAGATTCAAGCTGTTTCAACTGGTGCTTAATCGGTGCGTTCATGGCTGCTGTTGAGATTAATGATAAAAGGTTTTTATAAGTGATGCTGTTGTCAAACGGGGCAGGTGTATGATACTAATGGCGGCACATAAAAACGAGTAGTACGTGTTGTATTGAGTTGACTACCTGAAACTGCACTGCAGAAGGTTCAATTATGAAAATGACACTTAGCTGCCCTGGCTTTACTCGCACGCTATTCATCGCACTTTCGGCACTACTGTTTCTGCTCGCAGGGCCTGGCAGTCTTTTTGCCAGTGCGCAAGCTCCGCGACCATGGCCCATTATTACATTCACCTGTGATAAAGAGAACCGTCAGGTGAAAATCAAGAATGAAGTAAAGTGGGGCGAGTCAGGCAGAATCTATCCTTTTAATGCTGCACAGGGTACCTATAACCCCTGGTCACTCGTACAACTGGAACCCAGAGGGAGCCGAACACTGGTCAGCGAGTCGGATCAGCTAAAGTTGAGCTGTCACCTTGAGGGAACCGATTATCGCATAGTTGTCAGGCCTAAAATCTTTAATCATAATTTTAATGCGCGCTGTGGTGACAGGCTCTCGGTCATCGTCAGTGTCTTTGCGGATGAGACGGCACTGCTGGATGAAAAACCGTTGGAGGCTTTCTGTCACGGTAACACGAATGTGATTCGTGGAATCAAGGTGCTGGCGGATAATAAGACCGTTAAAATTTACGAAGTCCCCCGTAGCCGTTTTTACTAGGCAGATTCTCTATTTCTAAAATAATTGTGCTTAGCCAGAACGCCCGAAGGGCCGGGCAATCTGTGGAAGCGGGAGTAAGGGGTGTATGGCGCGCCTTAGAGGATTCGAACCTCTGACCTTTGCCTCCGGAGGGCAACGCTCTATCCAGCTGAGCTAAAGGCGCAAATTACTTTCAATGAATCCTTTAAGAGGATTGTTACGCACATCCCTGTGCTCCACTCCTGGGTAGAAATCACCCAGGGGGCATGGTGTCAGAAAGCGCCACCATGTGCGAAATTGCCCCCGGCAATTTTGCCGAACCTGTGAGCTTTGCCTCCGCAAGGCACGCTCTATCCAGCTGAGCTACGGGCGCATAACAATCTCTGAAATCCACCGGAGGATTCAAGGTGTACATCCTGTGTGATGCCCCTGAGGCGATAGCTTTCAGTGGGCATGTTGCTTCTAGTAAACCAGAGCCACCTGGTGGCCAGAGAACGAGGCGCAGTATACCAGAATAATTAATCGGTGGGCCTGTTGTGCAAACTGAAATATAATGGCTTGCTAAAATATATCCAAATTATTTCAGTCGAGATCGTAATTATGTCAGGTTCCAGGATTATCTACACACTTACCGACGAGGCTCCAGCCCTTGCGACTTACTCACTTCTGCCTATGGTGCAGGCCTTCACCGGGGTTGCAGGTATTCAGGTAGAAACCCGTGATATTTCACTGTCCGGGCGCATCATTGCGAATTTTCCTGAGAACCTCACTGATCAGCAGAAGCTGGGGGATGCCCTGGCTGAGCTGGGCGAACTGGCGAAAACGCCTGATGCGAATATCATCAAGCTGCCGAATATCAGTGCCTCAGTACCCCAGTTAATCGCGGCAATAAAAGAGCTGCAGCAGAAAGGTTATGACATTCCTGATTACCCTCAGGAGCCGGCTAATGCGGAAGAAGAGGCGATCAAGGGGCGTTACGCAAAGGTGCTGGGTAGCGCGGTTAATCCGGTATTGCGCGAGGGTAATTCGGATCGCCGAGTGGCGGCACCTGTAAAGGCCTATGCGCAGCAGCATCCTCACTCGATGGGTGAGTGGTCGGCCGATTCGCGTTCCAGTGTCGCGGGTATGTCAGGTGATGATTTCTATGACAGCGAAAAATCCCACATTATGGCGGCAGCGGATGATCTTAGTATTCGTTTTATTGATGCCGAGGGAAATGAGCAGGTGCTTAAATCGAGTGTGCCAGTGCTCGAAGGTGAAGTTGTCGATGCATCCGTGATGCGTAAAAAAGCGCTGTGCGATTACTTCGAGGCGCAGATGCAACAGGCGAAAGCCGATGATGTTCTGCTGTCTCTGCATCTTAAGGCGACCATGATGAAGGTGTCCGACCCCATTATGTTTGGCCATGCAGTGAATGTTTATTATAAAGATGTGTTCGAAAAGTACGCGGAAACCTTCAAAAAGCTGGGTGTCGATACGCGTAATGGACTCGGCGATGTATATGCAAAAATCGCCAGCCTGCCGGATGCCAAACGCGAAGCTATTGAGGCGGATATTCAGGCGGTCTATGAATCGCGTCCCGCACTGGCGATGGTGAATTCCGATAAGGGCATTACTAACCTGCACGTGCCCAGCGATGTGATCATCGATGCGTCCATGCCAGCGGCGCTGCGTTCTTCGGGCAAAATGTGGGGCCCTGATGGCAAGTTGCATGACACCCTGGCGATGATTCCAGATCGTAGCTACGGTGGCATTTACCAGGAAGTGATCGACTTCTGTAAGGCCAATGGCGCCTTCGATGTTACGACCATGGGTAATGTGAGCAATGTCGGCCTGATGGCGCAGAAGGCAGAAGAGTATGGCTCTCACGATAAAACCTTCGAGGTGCCTGCTGATGGTACGATCAGAGTGACGGATACAGCGGGTCATACGCTGTTGGAGCATGCCGTGGAAACGGGTGATATCTGGCGCATGTGCCAGACAAAAGATATCCCTGTTCAGGACTGGGTTAAGCTTGCGGTCACACGCTCTCGTCTGACCGGACAACCGGCCATTTTCTGGCTGGATGAAAACCGCGCTCACGATGCCAACCTGATCAGCAAGGTCAATACCTATCTGAAAGATCACGATACTGACGGCCTGGACATTCAAATCATGGCGCCCCGCGAAGCCACGCGTTATTCACTGGAGCGTATCAAAGCCGGTGAAAATACCATTTCTGTGACTGGTAATGTATTACGTGATTATCTAACTGACCTGTTCCCAATTCTGGAGCTGGGTACCAGTGCCAAGATGCTGTCAATCGTACCCTTACTGGCCGGAGGTGGCCTGTTTGAAACCGGTGCGGGGGGGTCTGCACCCAAGCACGTACAGCAGCTGGTTGAGGAGAATCATTTACGCTGGGACTCGCTGGGTGAGTTCCTTGCGCTGGCGGTTTCACTGGAAGATCTGTCGCAGAAAACCGGTAATAAGCGAGCGCAGGTACTGGCTAGTGCACTGGATGCAGCGAATGGCAAGTTCCTGAACAGCAATAAGGCGCCCTCCCGTAAAGCAGGTGAGCTGGATACGCGGGGTAGTCACTTCTACCTGGCCATGTACTGGGCCCAGGCATTGGCAGAGCAGACTGATGATGCAGACCTGCAGACACGATTCAGGCCGGTTGCCGAGCAGATGGCACAGCAGGAACAGGCGATTGTGGATCAGCTGAATGGTGTTCAGGGCAGGGCCGTGGATATTGGTGGTTATTATCGCCCAGATGAAACTCTGACCTCAGCGGTTATGCGCCCCAGTGATGTGCTCAACCAGATTATCGATAGCCTGAAGTAAATCTGTCAGCAAGCGGGCGTTACAAAGGACTGCTGTTTAAACCGGTCCAGTGAGCGGTAGGATATGGCTTCCGTGAGGTGCTCGACTTCGATCGACTGGCTGCCTGCCAGGTCAGCAATCGTGCGTGCCAGCCGTAATATACGGTGATAGGCGCGTGCCGATAAGCCCAGGCGTTGCAGTGCCTGATCGAGTAAACGGCTCTCCGCCGCTGCCAGGCTGCAATACGTTTCTGTTTCCCGGCTGGTTAAATCGCTGTTGTTTTTACCACAGCGCGTTAGTTGAATATCCCAGGCCGACAGAACCCGGCGCCTGACTGTGTCGCTACTTTCAACCGCTTCATCGTGCTGCATGAGTGCCTGACGATTGACGGCAGGGACTTCAATATGCAGATCAATACGATCCAGTAATGGTGCTGAAATTTTCGAGCGGTGTTTTAGTTGCTGCTCCTGTGTACACCGGCAGAGTGCCTTGCCATCGCAGTGGTATCCCTGTGGGCAGGGGTTCATGGCGGCTATCAACTGGAATCGAGCGGGAAACTCCGCCTGGCGTGCGGCTCTGGAAATGGATATCAGGCCGGTTTCCAGTGGCTCACGCAGCACATCCAGGGTGTGTCGACTGAACTCGGTCAGTTCATCGAGAAATAGCACGCCATTATGGGCCAGAGAAATTTCACCCGGTCGTGGGTTGCTGCCTCCACCCACAAGTGCGACCCCGGATGCGGTGTGGTGGGGGGCCCGAAAAGGCCGTAACTTCCAGTCTTTGAGCTTAAAGCCCTGGTGGCTGATTGAGTGAATGGAAGCGGTGTCGATGGCCTGCGCAATGGTCAGGGGAGGTAGCAGGCCGGGTAGTCGTGAGGCCAGCATGGTTTTACCGGTACCGGGTGGGCCGACCATAAGCATATTATGGCGGCCTGCTGCGGCGACTTCCAGAGCACGGCGTGCGCGGTGTTGACCACGCACATCGGCCAGATCGACATGGCCTGAGTGATGCGTCGAAGGGCTTACTGGTAAGGGGCGCTGTAATTGACCCTGCTGGTGCAGGAAATGGCAGACTTCCAGTAGATGACTGGCCTGCAGGACATCCGCATCTTCCACCAGCGCGGCTTCAGCTGCACACTCGGTGGGCATTACCAGTGTCAACTTTCCAGTTACGCAGCCGAGGGCGATGGGTAGTGCGCCCGAGACACCTCTGAGTTCACCGCTTAGTCCCAGCTCACCATGGAATTCATACTGATCGAGTGCATCCCCGGGGATCTGCCCGGATGCGGCCAGGATGCCCAGAGCAATCGGCAGGTCAAATCGTCCACCTTCCTTGGGTAGGTCGGCGGGTGCCAGGCTGATCGTGATGCGGCGCATGGGAAATTCAAAGCCGGCATTGAGGATGGCGGCGCGGACACGGTCCTTGCTTTCGCGAACGGCGGTTTCAGGCATGCCGACAATGGCGAGTGCAGGGAGGCCGGAAGAAATATGGACTTCTACGCTAACGGCAACAGGTTTAATTCCGTTCAGGGTGTGTGAATGTAATCTGGCGAGAGACATGGATTCCTTTCCTGGTCAGGGCTGATACATCCTGAATCAGCCATCGAGTTAGTGTCTAGAGATTTTTTTCCAGCTCCTTGAGCTGCTGTTCCAGCTGGTCAAGCTTCTCAAGGGTACGCTCAAGTAGAGCAGCCTGTACATCAAACTCCTCGCGAGATACCAGGTTCATCTGCTCAAGGCCAGATTCGAGAATGGCGCGCAGATTTTTTTCTACATCTGACCTGATGGTTTGAACGCTCTCTGGTATGGCGGCCGAGAGTTTGCTGGCGAGGTCGTTAAGTGTGTTGTTATCTAGCATTTCTGTAATCCGAAATCATAATGTCACATTATTCACCAAGTGTAACTGAAATTGAATGCACCTGCTTTGTGCGTAAATAGCGCTATTCTGGTGCAGCGCACTTAAATATGCGCGATATTGGTGCGATATATGGCCAATGCATGAATTATTAAAATATTATAATTATCTGCATCTATATGTTTTTGTTATGATTTTTGTAGTTGGCACAAGCTGTGCACTCTGATAGCACACATTTTCTGAAAAAAACCAAAATTAGGGGTTATACATGAAAAAACTTAATGTATTAGCGATTAGTGCGGCGATTGCTGCTGGCAGCATGGCAACTTCAGGTGCTGCGGTTGCAGGTGCAAGTGCAAATGTTGGCTATGTTTCTGACTACTACTTCCGTGGTGTTTATCAGGCAAGCTCAAGTGCTTCTGCCGGTCTCGATTATGAGCACGACAGTGGTGTGTACGCTGGTACCTGGTGGGGTGATGTAGGTTCCGGTCTGGAAACAGACTTCTACGTAGGTTACGCGGGTGAAGTCGAAGGCATTTCTTACGATATTGCTTACATTGTTTATGACTACACTGACGAATTTGACGACAAATACTCTGAAATTGATCTGAGCTTTGGCTATGGTCCAATTAGCATCGAATACGCGGTAGGTGAGTGGGATGGTACCTCACCTGCATCCGATTACACTTTCCTTGCGGTTACTGGTGAGTATGAAGGTTTCTACGTAACATTTGGTTCCTGGGGTGATGACTTCGACGGTTCATACACGGAACTGGGTTACGGTGCAGAAGTGGGTGGCTTCGATATGGGTGTTGCCATTCTGAGCAACGACGAAGACCTCGACTTGGTAACAGCTAAAGGTGATGGCGAGACTACACTGGTGTTCAGCCTGTCAAAGTCTTTCGACCTTTAATTTAAGCGAGCAGGCACATAATAATGTGCCTGCTTTTTTTATGGTCCTGGCGTCAGGGCTTTATCAGGAGGCAATTGATGAAATTAATTTCTGCAATTATCAAACCTTTCAAGCTGGATGATGTGCGTGAAGCATTATCAGAAATCGGCGTGCAAGGTATTACTGTGACTGAAGTAAAAGGCTTTGGTCGCCAGAAGGGCCATACCGAGTTATATCGTGGTGCTGAGTATGTTGTTGACTTTCTTCCCAAGGTAAAACTGGAAGTCGCGGTTGACGACAGTATTGTTGAACAGGTAATCGAAACCGTACGTAATGCGGCGAATACTGGCAAGATTGGTGACGGCAAGATTTTCGTTTACCCAGTTGAGCAGGTGATTCGTATCCGTACTGGTGAAAGCGGTCCAGAAGCACTTTAATTACGGGGGAAATGTTAAGTGGAAAATCAAATTTTTGAACTCCAGTATGCAATGGACACCTTTTATTTCCTGGTGTGTGGTGCATTAGTTATGTGGATGGCAGCTGGCTTCTCAATGCTTGAAGCGGGTCTTGTTCGTTCTAAAAATACGACAGAAATTCTAACCAAGAACGTCGCACTGTTTGCGATCTCTTGCATTATGTACATGGTGAGCGGTTATCAGATCATGTACGGTGGTGGTTACTTCCTGAGTGGCATCGACGGTGGTGAAACTCTGGTTGCTGATGCGCTAAAAGCGTCTGCTGAAGAAGGTTTCGGTGGTGGTGCCGTATACTCAGGTGCATCTGACTTCTTCTTCCAGGTGGTTTTCGTAGCGACTGCAATGTCAATCGTATCGGGTGCGGTTGCTGAGCGTATGAAGCTGTGGGCATTCCTGGCATTCGCTGTTGTCATGACTGGCTTTATCTACCCAATGGAAGGTGCATGGACATGGAACGGTGATGACGTGTTCGGTATGTACAACCTGGGTGACCTCGGATTCTCAGACTTTGCAGGTTCAGGCATCGTTCACATGGCAGGTGCTGCTGCAGCTCTGGCTGGTGTACTGCTACTGGGTGCTCGTAAAGGTAAATACGGTGCAAACGGTCAGATCAATCCTATTCCGGGTGCCAACCTGCCATTAGCGACACTGGGTACATTCATCCTGTGGATGGGCTGGTTCGGTTTCAACGGTGGTTCAGTATTGAAGCTGGGCGATATCGCAAATGCTAACGCAGTTGCACTGGTATTCCTGAATACCAATACTGCTGCTGCGGGTGGTGCGATTGCTGCGGTCATTACGGCACGTCTGCTATTCGGTAAGGCTGACCTTACCATGCTGCTGAACGGTGCGCTGGCAGGTCTGGTAGCTATCACTGCAGAACCTTCAACACCAACTGCACTGCAGGCAACTCTGTTTGGTGCGATCGGTGGTGTACTGGTTGTATTCAGTATCATCATGCTGGACAAACTGAAGATCGACGACCCTGTTGGTGCGATTTCAGTTCACGGTACCTGTGGTCTGTTAGGCCTGCTGCTTGTACCATTCACTAACAGTGATGTTAGCTTCTCTGGTCAGCTGATCGGTGCAGTTACCATTTTTGTCTGGGTGTTTGCTGTAAGTTTCATCGTATGGATGGCACTCAAGGCCGTGATGGGTATTCGTGTGAGCGAAGAAGACGAATACGAAGGCATGGACCTTGTAGACTGTGGTATGGAAGCCTACCCAGAATTTACGACCAAGTAATACTTGGCGTAAATACCAGTAGATTAGACTCCTGCTGGTTTGTGGTCGAAGCCGGTACTTTGTACCGGCTTCTTTTGTTTTGTTATACTGAAATCTGATTTGAATAACAGGTGGCTTCAGGAAAGGCTGCACAGACGAATCCTGCAGGGAGTTTACAAGGTGATAAGATCTGTTTTCGGTATTGCTCTATATGTTTTAGCCACGACACAGCTCATGGCATCTGAAATCTATAAATGGCAGGATGAACATGGCAATACGCATTATGGCGACAAGCCTGTTAACCAGCCGAAAAGCAGTCAGCTTGAAGTTGATACAAGTAAAAAGGGTCATATAACACCCAATGCAGAGCGGGCTGATATGCGTAGAAACCTGATCAATGCGATGGAAGAAGATCGTTTACGTAAAGAAGAAACAGAAGCAAAACAGCGGAAGGCCAAACAGCAACGTGAACGTCAATGCGCCTGGGCCAGAGACAGGCTGGCGCAATACAGTCGGGCGGGTTATCTTTACGATCTCGATAAGGAGGGAAATCGAGTAATACTTTCTCAGGATGAGCGTAATAAAGTAACCACAGGGTTAAAAGACGACATACAGAAGCACTGTAGATAAAGCGCTAGTGTTAGCTGATCTTTCTTGGCTGACTGGCTTCTTTGTTACGTTGTTTCATGGAACGTGGTTTAAATAACGCATCATGTGAGAATATCTGGCTAAGGCCTTTGTTTAATTCCTGTGAAAAATCCAGTGCATCCTTCTCAAGTTTCTTCACGCCATTTCTATTGACGAAAATCAGCATCCCGGTTTCAAAATTGATGAATGACAGCTTCAAGCGGCGCCTCGGGATGCCGTCATCAATAAAGAGCTCGCACCAGACGCCAGGCCTGACATCGTCGGGCAGGCTGGAAATACGATCGAGTATGCTGATGCGGTTCATATTCTGTATGGCTTCACCAAAGCTGGTACTGCCAAGCTGATGATTGTAAAAACTGATTAGTGCTTTAATGGCGGGTTCGACACTTGACTCCTCATGATATAACAGCAGCATATTGTTATGGCTTTTTGCGATACGTAGATAGTTATCCTTAAGTGAGCGATACTGATCGATATTATGAATTGGTTGAATGGAATCGAGTAGCTCACAATACATATCGATAGCGTTATTCCAGTGACGAGTTTTCTCACCATGGGCCTTGAGAAGGTGTAAAAGTGCTGAAGGCCAGAGCTTTAGAACGAGTAACTTACAGCTGCTGGGTATTTCTCTTCCCTGAATGCATAATTTAATTTTGTCCTGTAGATGGCTTTTGGTATCGAGTATTGAATGTGTGGTGTTTATGGTATTGCTGGTCGATAGGCTATGCTGATTAATCAGTTGCTGCAATCGCTGATTAGTCGACATGTAATTTTGCAGGCTAAGGCTGGAATCTAACAGATTGTCCAGTATGAAGCATAGTTTGTGGATTAACTGGCTATCACTTTGGGCAAGTTGACAAAGCTTGTTAGTTAACGCGACAGTTTGGCGAGCAGGATGTTTGCTATTCGAAATAAGTTTCTGGTCAGATTTGCATAAGGTGTATATTGAGCTTTGCAGTTTTGAAAGAATACTGCTTAGCTGTGCTGGGAGATCAGCATTAAGCTGAATGCCTTTGAATAGCTGTGTTACAAATTCTAAATGTCTATCTGTCATGGTTAGTAAACCGTATGCTGCTTGTACGTACGGCCTGTACGTGTTGCAGTACTATCACTATGCCAAATCATTCGGCATACCGTTAGCGCAGGCTTGTGTCCTGGCTAAGATTTACATTTAGACATTTAGCGCTGATACTGGCGAATTAGTTTGCCCGTGACAGCGAATTTATGACCATGCCTAGTGCATGATCAAACGCAGAGTGGTCAGAAATTATAGATGATTTCCCATCAGCAATCTCATTAGTAAATTCATCGGCATCTTTCTCGATAACTTTAACGCCAACGCGATCAACAAAAACCAGCTTTGCTTCTTCCATAATAATAACAGAGAGCTTGGTGCGGCGAAGCGCTGTATCTTCGCCAGTAAACACTTCAAACCAGACGCCAGGTCGAACATCTGCTGGCAGGCGTGCAATCTTCTCACGTGCCAGTTGTGATTGCTCTTCAAGCGGGTCAACGGCTTGTTCAGTAACTTCTTCTATAATAGATGCATCGAGTTCTGGCTCGAACATTGAATCCAGCTCGTCATCGTCTGACATATCCGTAAAGTAAGTTTCACTTGCGGGTAGATTGTCAGGGTTGAAACGACTGGATTCAAGCATGCTTTCAATGGTGACGAAGGTGTTATTGATTTCAGTTTCGATTTCAACTGGGTTCTGACGAGTTTCAAGCAGGGTGCCCTGCATGGAATCAAGCACATCGTCACGTGCAGACTGGGTTGCATGAAAAGCCTGTGTTGAACCAATCGGCTGGACTAATGTTATGAAGTTGCGTGCAACACGTACTGATTCAATCCACTGCTCACTGGTTTTGCCCTGCTTGATATAAGTGTGGAACATAAATGTTGACCAGTGCTTGAGCAATAGCTTCTGGCAGGGTTTGGGAAGAACTTTGCCTTTGACAAGATATTGTAACTCGGTCAGCACGATTTCCCTGGCATGTTTCTGGAGTACTTCGCGCTGAGTTTCTTTTTCCTTAACTTCTGCGGCTTCAAGCTCTTTCTGTTCGATCTGTTCAAGTTGATCATTGGCTTCCTGGAAGCTGCGAACATCAGCCTGAAAATCATCAAGTAGATATTCAACAACAGATTCGATTTCACCGAAGAGTGCGTCTTCGCGTGAATTGATACCGCGTCCCAGATAGGCAATAAGGTTAAGCGTGATGCGCGCGTCATGATTTCCATCTGCAAAAAAGTTCTGGTCCAGCATAGCAACTTTAATGACGGGGATCTGCAGGCGCAGAATAAGATTGGTTACGGCCTCTGAAATGCTGGTATCTTCTACGATAGCATCGAATAGCATCTCGATAAAATCGATGGTTTTCTCATCAACCTGGTTAACCTGTCGAGTGACTGCGCCTCCACTGCGACGGCTCATATCTTCGATCAGCGCTCGTTTGTAATCAGCGCTAGTGTAAATCACCTGGCCGTTATCGGAGTGTGCAACATTCGCCTGGATATTGGATAATGCTTCGAGAACCTCCCTGCGGTCATAATACTGGTTGGCTCCGCTACTCTGACGTGGTGCCGCGCGTGTAAATGATGAAGGGATACCCGGCCCAGACGCGGTAGCTTCACCACTGATGAACTGGTGTATAACACGGTTAATTTCCTGTTGAGTACCGGTGCTTGTGTTAACAACAGGCGAAGTTGTGAACTGATGATGATTAAAGGCATTTGCCTGTCCAGTAGTGGATGTCATATTGTCGGTGAACATCGCCTCCTGGACTGTGCTGTCGACACTGGTTGTTGAGGCAGCTGGCGAAGCTGTTGATGGCGACTGATTTTTCTGTGTGGATTCACCCAGTTTTATTTGTGGCAGGATGCCGCGATCGATAAAAATCTGGTTAAGTTTTTTGTACATTGGCTGTAGTTTTACGATGACTTCCTGGTCAAATAATTTATACAGCAGTAATTTGGTTTTAATAGGTAGCTCAATGTTGCTCAGTGCCTGCTTGAATGACTCACAGATGTTTTTAGGGGAGAGTGCGTCTTTATCGAACACGCGAGTTTTCATGGAGAGAAATTCGATACGGGCCTGCAGGTGATTAACGGCATCGCCATAAAGGTTCATTGCTTTGGAGTGCATGGTGGTTATGGCGACCATCTCTTCCATTTCAGACTGGTCGACCAGGCTTAACTCATCCTCATCGAAGGTGAGTTCATCCTCTGAGTCATCAATGGCTGGAAGATCGAGCAGGCTACGTAGATGCTGTGCAAAGTCATCACTTAGATGCTCACGTGCCAGCCGTAACTGACGCATGGTATCGAAATGTTCTGCCTGGTCCTCGTTTGAATCGGCATTCTCCGCCAGCTGGAACAGCATATCGTCGGCGCCATTGAACAGGTTGCCCATGAGCTCGCTCAGTTCACTGTCGAGACACTGGGTAATCTTCTCCAGCATTTGCTGGTACTGTTCGCTTTCGCCGCGAGTCGAGTTGTTTAGCGTATGTATAATCGCGCTCATGTAGTATTCCAGCCTGGGGCAGTTCATTACATGATGGCACCGCTTCGGGTTCAGGCCAGTTAACAAACATGCCTGTAAGATGTTAGTGCGCACCGTTTACAGAAGAAGGTCAAACCTTCGGATGCTTTTAACATTTGGGGTAATCAATGATGGGGTAGGTATGATCACCGCTGGAGACTCTTAATGTAGCTCCGATCATATGGTATTAATGTGTGGTGGTTCACAAAATCGCTTTAGAGAACGCTTATACATCACCCAAACAAGTGATTCCTGATTTTGACTATAGACAACTATACCCTGGCCTGCACTGGATATTGATAAGCCGTTGAATTTGGGTGATTAATGGAAGCAGGCCCCGCAGGCTGGGGCCTCGTTAGACTCGAGGGCAGATGATGTCCAGTACTTCGGCGGCCTGCTCCCAGGCCTGGTCCATCACATCAGGTAGAATTCGCAGATCGATTCCGGTGATTTTTAGTGTTTCGGGTTCAAATGCCGGGAAGTCATCCAGCAGGTGCTCATCGGGTTCGTGTTCAGGGTTGATAGCCTCAACGACACAGTTGGCGATATGCACGATGGAGGTCTCGATGGGGTGCTTTTTCGCTTTTAGTGGGGTGTGGTGATAGGCGACAACTTCTTTCAGGGTATCAGAGAGCTTCCAGGCTTCAATCAAAGCGGCCCCAACATCTCCATGGGTAAAGCCAATAATTTCTTTTTCTGCACTGTGCAGCTGGCCATCGGTTTCCGCCGCCTGTAGCAGAACCTGCTGGGATAGCTCCGGTTCCTTATAGTAGAGCACCAGCTTGCCGATATCATGAAGCATGCCAGCGACGAACAGACGCTCACCATGCAGAATGTTGCAATGTTTAGACAGCAGGCGAGAAATAATGCCTGTGTGTACGCTATGACGCCAGAACAGGTCAATGTCGACCAGCTGGTTAGGAATGCGCTTGAAAGTATCAACCGCAGATGTTGCCAGCACCAGGTTACGCAGGTCATCCTCTCCGATGATCGATACCGCACGGCTTACCACTTCAACCTTGTTAGCCAGTGCGTAATAGGCGCTATTGACGATACGCAGGATACGTGCGGTAAGTGCCGGGTCATGGCCAATGATTTCGCCAAGCTGTTTGGCGTTGTGGTTAGGGTCCTCCAGGACCTGGGTAACGCGTATGTATATTTCAGGTAGGGAAATGAGTTTGACTACGCCTTTGACGAGGTCTTCTGGTTTGTTTGCCATTCTTTGTCCAAAATAGAGCCGCTTGTTCCAGTCAGTGGCTCAGGTCATTCTGTTGTCTTACAGGGTTAATTAGCCAGTTCTGCTCTGGCCACGAGTTCACGCACAGTACAGACCTGTTCGCCGAATGCCAGGGTCTGGTTCAGTTCAATATAGCCCTTGGTAAAGCGCTTGCGCTTGCCCTTTTCCATCAGGTAAGTGCCATTGGTTGAATTCAGGTCGGTCAGATACATCTGGTTGTCAATCACAACAAGCTCGGCATGACGTGAGCTGGTTGTTTTATCAAATAGTTGAATGTTGCCGTTGCGGCCAATGACGTAAGTGCGATTTTCCATAAATCTTGCGCCTTTGTGGAATCGTACGATTCGTTTCGTTTTTCATTTACTGGATTCTCAACCAGGAGTCACCAGGCTATGTGTCTGACTTATATCATAGTCGAGGAAAAACACCTAGACCATTTGGGGGATAGGGTAGGCTTTCCTACAGGCATTTGCGCCATCTGTCACGTTACTGGCTGTCACGTTACTGGTTACGCATGAAGTCTGCGGTTTTGTAAAACGCGGCATAGAGCTCCTTGTGTAATGCCGCATCAATCTGCATTTCATGCATAGCCTGGTCCATACACGACATCCACTGATCTCTCTCCACTTCGCCAATCGCAAAAGGCATGTGCCGCTGGCGCAGACGTGGATGACCGAATCGCTCGATATACAGTGATGGTCCTCCCAGCCAGCCGGAGAGGAACATAAAAAGCTTGTCACGGGCGTCACTCAGGTCCGGTGCGTGAATCCTGCGTAATTCCATAACGTCATCTCGGCTGTCCATCAGGTCATAGAAGCGATCGACCAGCTCACGCACGGCTTTTTCGCCGCCGAGGCGGTCATAATGGGGGGTTTGCATAGAAATCCGATTAAAAGTCGACAGATTAGACTATTTTACACTAATCATATTTCACTAATATGCTGTATAATTTGCGGCCTTTTTGACTGGCCAGCTATTGGCCGCGTGGGCCTAGAGTGGCCAGGAGCCAGGAGCTAATGAAACTACGTAATATCGCCATTATCGCACACGTCGACCACGGTAAAACAACCCTGGTGGATGAGCTGCTGAAACAGTCCGGTACGGTGGACAGCCGTGTCGAGATGGATACTTGTGTGATGGACTCTAACGAACAGGAGAAAGAGCGCGGTATTACCATCCTGTCGAAGAACACCGCCATCAAGTGGAACGACTACCGCATTAATATCGTCGATACTCCGGGTCACGCCGACTTCGGTGGCGAGGTAGAGCGTGTGCTGTCGATGGTAGATTCTGTGCTATTGCTGGTAGATGCCCAGGAAGGCCCCATGCCGCAGACCCGTTTCGTAACCCAGAAAGCCTTCGATATGGGCTTCAAGCCAATCGTTGTGGTTAACAAGGTGGACAAGCCAGCGGCACGTCCTGACTGGGCACTGGACCAGACCTTCGATCTGTTCGACAAGCTGGGTGCTACGGATGAACAGCTCGACTTCCCGGTGATTTATGCATCCGGCCTGGGTGGCTTTGCCAGCCTGGATGACACTGCCCGTGAAGGTGATATGCAGCCGCTGTTCGAAGCGATAGTCGAGCATGTGCCAGCACCCGACGTCGATGTCGATGCGCCATTCCAGATGCAGGTGAGCTCGCTGGACTACAACTCCTATGTGGGTGTTATCGGTATCGGCCGTATCAAGCAGGGCAGGATTAAGCGCAACCAGCCATTAAGCCTGGTGAATCGCGAAGGTAAGGTGCGTAATGGTCTGCGTATGCAGCAGATTCTTGGCTTCCATGGTCTTGAGCGTGTCGAAGTTGAAGAAGCGCAGGCAGGTGACATTATCTGCTTTAGCGGTATCGATAAGCTGAATATTTCCGACACCTTGTGTGATCCGGAAAATGTCGAAGCGATGCCACCACTTAGTGTGGATGAGCCAACCCTGAGCATGACCTTCCAGGTGAATAACGGCCCTATGGCCGGTCAGGACGGCAAGTTTGTAACCTCACGGAATATCGCTGATCGTCTGGAGCAGGAGCTGATTCACAACGTGGCACTGCGAGTCGAGCAGGGCGATACCGGCGACAAATTCCGCGTTTCGGGTCGTGGTGAGCTGCACCTGTCAGTATTGATCGAATCGATGCGCCGCGAAGGCTTCGAGCTGTGTGTGGGTCGCCCCGAGGTTGTTATCAAGGAAATCGACGGCAAGCAGTGTGAGCCTTATGAGCAACTGACGGTGGATGTGCCGGAAGAATCACAGGGCGCTG
The DNA here is from genome assembly GCA_041589175.1 of Gammaproteobacteria bacterium. Taxonomy (GTDB): domain Bacteria; phylum Pseudomonadota; class Gammaproteobacteria; order SZUA-229; family SZUA-229; genus SZUA-229. The sequence continues at coordinate 10,538 of JBFHWF010000021.1, read as the reverse complement.
TTATGGAGAAACTGGGTGTTCGTAAGGGCGAGTTGAAAAACATGGTGCCGGACGGCAAGGGCCGTGTGCGCCTGGACTACATTATCCCGACTCGTGGCCTGATCGGCTTCCGTACCGAGTTCCTCACCGCGACAGCGGGCAACGGCCTGATGTATAACGTGTTTGATAGCTATGGTCCCAAGGTGGATGCGCAGATCGGCCAGCGTAGCAAGGGTGTGCTGATCTCCAATGGTGCGGGTAAGGCACTGAGCTATGCCCTGTATAACCTGCAGGATCGTGGTAGCCTGTTCCTGGAGCATGGTCAGGAAGTCTATGAAGGCATGTTGGCGGGTATTCACTCCCGCGATAACGACCTGGTGGTAAACCCACTGAAGGGCAAGCAGCTGACTAACGTGCGTGCCTCTGGAACGGATGAGGCACTGATTCTGACGCCACCGATCAAGATGACACTGGAGCAGGCGCTCGAGTTTATCGATGATGATGAGCTGGTGGAGGTAACGCCACATCATATTCGTATGCGTAAGAAGCTGTTAACCGAAAACGAGCGTAAGCGTGCGTCACGCGCCTCGTAACTAAAGATCTGGCCCGAAAAGGGCTGTCAGACCCATCCTCCCGACCGGCATATAGCCGTCGGGAGCGATACCCGATGTATGTCAGCACATCAAATTCCAGTCTTAACTAATTGAAAATTCCAACATTTCTGGTTTTATCGACTAGACTCATAGTGATTTTGTGACGATACTAAGAACTACCGAGCATAGGTAGCCGACTAATCTAATGGGTTTGAGTGTCCGTGTCAGATAATAATAACCAGATACTAATCGCCGATGATTCAAAGGTGATTCGACGCGCAGCGATTAAAATTCTGCAAAAAGAATTCGAAGTCATTGAGGCCGAAGATGGACAGGATGCCTGGGATGAGTTGCAGCGTAATCCAAATATTTCTGCGGTCTTTACCGATCTTGGCATGCCAAATATGGATGGTTTTGAGCTGCTGAAAACGATTCGCGAAGCCGACGATGCAGCGATTGCGAAAATGCCGGTGGTGGTCATAACAGGCGCAGAGGAAACGGATGGTACCAAGGAAAAGGTACTGGAGCTCGGTGCTACCGATTTCATTACAAAGCCATTTGATTCTGCTGCGCTAAAGAGTCGTGCAGCTGCCCATATCAATTACCGTAAAGAGGTGCAGAGCCTTGAAAAGCAGATTGCGCACGACAAGCTCACAGGTCTGCTAACGGAAGCCTCGTTTATGGAACAGGGTGAAAAAGCGCTGGCTTATGCACGGCGTCATTGCTCTGAGTTAACGGTGGTGCGCTTTGATATTGATCGCTTCTCAGATGTCTTTGTCAAATATGGTAAGGGCGTTGGGGAACAGATTTTGAGCAAGGTCGCTAACTTTATTGATGACGCCAAGCGTACCGAAGATACCGCTGCACGCCTGGGCGTATCGCGTTTTGCGATGGTGTTGACCTGTACCGACACGGAAGGTGCAGAAACTGTTGTGCAGCGAATTTGCGAGCGTGTAGCAAAGCTTAAACTCAAGCTGGGTGATGAGGTGTTTCATATTCGTTTCAGTACGGGTGTTACCAATCCGGCAATTGAAGATTCAGAAATCAGTTTTGAGACCTTACTAAAACAGGCTGAAGAGGCGCTCAGGCAAGCGGTACAGAACGCTGATGGCAAAGTAGTGCGTTATGGTGGTAGCAAACAGGCTTCTATAGAGCCAGCACAGTCGGCCGATGTAGAAGTAAACCTGGAAACGCTGGTGGAGCAGCTGGCAAGAGAAGATAATAGCGTCAGCCATGAGCAGCTGGCATCAGCCATGCGCAAGGTGCTGCCACTTATTGCTCAGGCGGATAGTCATCTTAAGCTGGGTTTAAGTAAGGTTATTCTTCACCTCAAAAAGAAACTTCACTGATAGTACATCAGTATTACTCCCCTTATCAGAAGCTTCGAATTAATCCGCATTTGTTGCAGAGTTCTTGCATTGCTTTAGGTACAATAGCGTCCTTGTTTTTTTGATACAGGATTGCGTTGTCTCATGTTGTCTATTACTCAGCGAATTGCCGAAGAATTATCCGTACAGGAAAAGCAGGTTGATTCAGCCGTTGCTCTGCTTGATGAAGGTGCAACAGTGCCTTTTGTTGCGCGCTACCGAAAAGAAGTTACGGGTGGCCTTGATGATGCTCAACTGCGACAGCTGGAGGAGCGCTTGCGTTATTTGCGTGAGCTGGACGAGCGACGCATTGCGATTCTTAAAAGTGTAGATGAGCAGGGTAAGTTAACTGACGAGTTGAAAGCATCGATCATGCAGGCAGATAGTAAAAATCGCCTGGAAGATTTATACCTTCCCTATAAACCCAAACGTCGAACAAAAGCACAAATTGCACGAGAGGCAGGACTCGAGCCTCTGGCGCAGGCATTGTTTGAAAACCCGGGTCTTTCACCCGAAAACGAAGCAGAAAAATATATCGATACTGATAAAGGTGTGCCAGATAGTAAGGCAGCGCTTGACGGTGCGCGTCAAATTTTAATGGAGCAGTTTGCAGAAGATGCAGACCTGCTGCAAAAGTTACGTGAGTACCTCTGGCAGCATGGTGAAATACACTCTACGGTTGCTGAAGGCAAGGAAAAAGAAGGTGAGAAGTTTGCTGATTATTTTGACTATAACGAAGCGCTCTCAAAAATTCCTTCACATCGCGCACTCGCATTATTCCGTGGGCGTAATGAAAATATTCTGCAGATGAATTTAAAAGTAGAAAATGAGGATGAGCTGGAAACGCATCCATGTGAAGCCATGATTGCGTCTCATTTTAAAATTCAGAATCAACAACGTGCAGCAGATAAATGGCTTGCTGATACTGTGCGCTGGGCCTGGAAAATAAAAATCTTCAGCCACCTCGATGTCGAGCTTAAAATGAAACTTAAGGAGGCGGCAGAGGAAGAAGCAATCAAGGTATTTGCTTCTAACCTGAATGATCTGTTGCTGGCAGCGCCGGCAGGTGCAAGGGCGACTCTTGGGCTGGATCCGGGTTTGCGTACGGGTGTAAAAGTCGCGGTTGTAAATGAAACCGGTAAACTTGTTGATCATGCAACGATTTATCCCCATGCACCTAAAAACCAGTGGGATCAGTCGATAGCCATACTCGCTGCACTCGCAAGCAAACACAATGTAAAGCTGATCAGTATAGGCAATGGAACAGCATCGCGGGAAACAGACAGGCTGGCAAAAGAGTTGATTAAAAAATACCCCGAGCTTGGTATGACTGCGATTGTAGTATCAGAGGCAGGCGCGTCGGTGTATTCGGCATCAGAATTTGCATCTAAGGAATTTCCTGATCTGGATGTATCGATACGCGGTGCAGTATCTATCGCACGACGTCTTCAAGATCCCCTGGCCGAACTTGTGAAAATCGAGCCGAAGGCGATCGGCGTAGGGCAGTATCAGCATGATGTTAGCCAGACTAAACTTGCTCGTCAGCTGGATGCGGTAGTTGAAGATTGTGTAAATGCAGTTGGGGTTGATGTGAATATGGCATCGGTGCCTTTGCTTACACAGGTGTCAGGGCTTTCGCAGACGATGGCAGAAAATATTGTGGAATATCGTGATCAGCATGGTGCCTATAATAATCGTAAAGATTTACTGAATGTGCCACGCCTGGGGCCCAAGGCCTTTGAACAGTCGGCAGGCTTTCTGCGGATTATGGGTGGTGAAAATCCACTGGATGGTTCTGCCGTTCACCCGGAAGCTTATCCTGTTGTGGAAAAAATCATTCAGCAAACGGGTCGTGAAATTAAGTCCATTATGGGTGATAGTCACTTCCTCAAAACTGTGAGTGCAAATGATTACGTCGATGAGCAGTTTGGCTTGCCAACGGTAAAGGATATCCTCAGTGAGCTGGATAAGCCGGGCAGAGATCCTCGTCCTGAATTCAAAACAGCAGAGTTCAAAGAAGGCGTTGAAGAAATCCGCGACCTCAGAGTAGACATGGTGCTTGAAGGTGTGGTGACAAATGTTACGAATTTTGGTGCATTCGTCGATATAGGTGTTCATCAGGATGGTCTGGTGCATATTTCTGCATTGTCGACTAGCTATGTAAAAGATCCTCGAGATGTTGTTAAAGCCGGTGATGTGGTGAAGGTCAAAGTAATGGAGGTCGATGCGCAACGTAAGCGTATTGGTCTGAGTATGCGCCTGGATGATGACAGTCGTGAAGTGACGAAAGAAATCAGGCGAGATACTAAAAGACGCCCTGCAAAATCACAGCAGCGTTCAAATGCACCGACGTCTTTTGGTAATTCAGCAATGGCGGATGCGCTGGCACAGGCATTCAAGAAATAAATGAATTGATGACGGTTAGCACGAGTATAACTTCAGGCAATTACAGCGATGATTAGTTTTGATAATCTTGCAATTCGTCGTGGTGCCCGACAGTTGTTCAGTGCGGCCAGCTTCACGGTGCATCGTGGGCAGCGAGTGGGTGTTACAGGTGCTAATGGCTGTGGTAAATCGAGTCTGTTTTCCCTGTTGCTAGGAGAGCTGCATAGTGATGAAGGTGAAGTGGAGATACCTTCTGCAACAGTGATTGCTCATGTCGCGCAGGAAACTCCCGCATCCGATCGAAGTGCCTTGGATTATGTGCTGGATGGTGACATCGAATTACGGCAGGTGCAGCGCAGGCTTGATCAGGCTGAGCTAAATAACGATGGTGAGGCGCAGGCGCATTGTCATAGTCGGCTGGATGAAATTGATGCTTATAGTGCGGAGTCTCGTGCAGGTAAGCTGATGCTGGGTCTGGGCTTTGAGCAATCTCAGCTTCAGCAACCAGTTAAAACATTTTCCGGTGGCTGGCGAATGCGACTAAATCTGGCGCAGGCCCTGATGTGCCGATCAGATCTGCTGTTGCTCGATGAACCAACCAATCACCTGGATCTTGATGCAGTTATCTGGTTGGAGCAATGGCTGCAAAGCTATAGCGGAACGCTGCTACTGATATCGCATGATCGTGACTTCCTCGATAGTATTACTACTCATATCATTCATATAGAGCAACAACACGCCAGATTGTACACCGGTAATTATTCTGCTTTCGAAAAACTACGCGCTGAGCAGCTTGCATTGCAACAGTCGCAGTATGAAAAACAGCAAAGAGAAATTGCTCACATAGAAAGTTTTATACGTCGTTTCAAGGCGAAAGCCAGTAAAGCCAGGCAGGCGCAGGGGCGCGTTAAGGCCTTGCAGCGCATGGAGCTGGTTGCCGCTGCGCATGTTGACTCACCATTTCATTTCAGTTTTTTTGCACCGGAAAAATTACCGCACCCCCTGTTGCGGCTGGAAGAGGTCAGTGTTGGATACGATCAGCAGCCGATTGTTGAGAAACTCAATATGAGTATTCTGCCGGGTGCAAGAATCGCGCTGTTAGGGCATAACGGTGCGGGTAAATCCACATTGATTAAATTGCTGGCTGGAGAGCTGCATGCACTTGAAGGCCATGTTGAGTGCTCATCTGAATTAAAAACAGGCTATTTCGCTCAGCACCAGCTTGAACAGCTCGATCCGGAAGCCAGTGCGATGCTGCAGATGCAGCGCCTCGATGCAAAGCTAACCGAACAGCAGATACGTGATTACCTGGGTGGTTATGATTTTCATGGTGATCGTGTGCTGGAGCCTGTTGCGCCATTTTCTGGCGGTGAGAAAGCGCGTCTCGTTCTGGCGCTACTGATTTATCAGAAACCAAACCTGCTGTTACTGGATGAGCCGACGAATCACCTCGATCTGGATATGCGACATGCACTGTCCATGGCGTTACAGAATTATCAGGGTGCGATGGTGCTGGTTTCCCATGATCGACATCTGCTTCGCTCAGTGAGTGATGAGTTTTTACTGGTGGATCAGGGGCGAGCAGAACCCTTTAATGATGATCTGGATGCATACAGGAAGTGGCTGTTGCAACCTCGTGAGGATGAAAGTGCAATACCGTTTACTGAGGCAGGCAAGCTGGGCAACAGGAAACAGCAACGTCAGCAGGAAGCAGAGAAGCGGAGGCAGTTACAGCCATTAAAAAAACAGCTTGCGCAGCTGGAGCGAAATATGGAAAAGCTGCAATCACAACTTGATGAAGTAGAGCAGGCATTAGCTGATCCGGGTATGTACACAGCGGAAAATCGTGAGCGGATGGAAACGGTTGCTCAACAGAGGCATGAAGTACAGCTGGAAATGCAGAAGCTGGAAGAAGACTGGCTGATAAAAAGTGAAGAACTGGAAAACCTGCAGGCTAGCCTTTGAGTGCACATTTGGGCGAATCTGGCTAGTAAAAACCAGTTAAAGTGCATATTAGCCTGTAAATACGCCCGTTAGTCAGAATAGCTGTGAGTCCATATTTCCAGTTTTCTATACTAAATGATAGAAAGACAGGTGCGATTGCCTGCCAGGGAGAACAAATGTCGAGTCCGTTTCCAGATATTCCCCCGGAGCCTCTGGGTGCTGCTGCGTTAGGTAATTTCTTTGCCAGTTTTAACACGGCAAGGCAGCATATTGAAGAAAACCTGATGCTGCTTGAGCTGGCACCGGATGACAACTTGCTGGCTGAAATGCAGAATGACTTCAGTCGCATCGATAACTCACTGCATGAGCTTGGTCTCGACCGATTGAGTCCCCTGATAGAATCTTTGCATAAGCTGGTGCAGGCCCTGCGTCAGAACCAGTTTGATTTTGAAACAGTATTGAGTGATCTCGTTCTGCTAGCTATCAATGATATCAAGATGGTGATTGAGCGTATGATCGATGGCGAAAAGCGCTGTGTTCTTGTTGATCGGCTGCCAAAGATCTGTAGTCGTATTGATGCGATATCTGGCATGGATGACATGGATCGGCCAGGTGTTATCAAAGATGCCTTACTTCTGCTCGATCCGAGCATGGAGATTATCGAAAGTGGAATATCCAGAGCAGATACCCTTATCAATCTGTTCTCTGCGGAAGCACCAGATGCGGATGAGCTGATGGCGTATGGCGTAGAAGAAAGTGATGATTTCATCTTCTTTCGTAGCCTTTCACAGCCGCTGGAAAACCGGGCGCAATACTGGAAAGGTCGTGCCCATCGAATGCTCAGGCTGGCGCTTAAAATGAATGACCAGGCGGGTCGTCCGGTAGATCCAGAACAACTGGCTGCCGCCGTATATATGCATGATGCCGGAATGGCATTACTGCCGATGAATATTATCAATAGTAATCAACCACTAAGCGATGAGCAGAAGCAGCTGGTTCGTGAGCACCCCAGGATTGCCTATGAGCTGATGCGTTATATGAAAAACTGGCGAGAGGCCGCTAATATTGTGCTGCAACATCACGAACAGATGGATGGCAAGGGATATCCCTATGGCCTTAAAGAAAACGAAATCTGTGAAGGTGCAAAAATCCTGGCGATTGCCGATGCCGTTGATGCGCGTACCCATGAGCGAGCGCATGCCACATTGCTCAAGCGCCCATTAATACGAGCTGCTATTGAGCTCGGTAAATATTCAGGCACGCAGTTTAGTGAGCACTGGGTAGAAATTTTCAAGCAGGTATTCCAGGAATTAAGAAAACTCAGAGAGGAGTAAGCATTGGAAAGCAGCGAGAATGAGATCCCTTCCCTGGTTGTTGACCAGCTAAATCATCTCACCCCCCATCAGGCCAATGCCATATTGCAGCACGTTCCCAGTGCGTTACTGATTGATATACGATCCAATATGGAGTTTCTGTTTGTCGGGCATCCCGTAGGCGCTGTGCATGTACCCTGGATAGATGAGCCTGACTGGTGTGTGAATCCGAATTTTGAACGAGAGATACGCCAGCTTATGCTCGGTGGAATTTGTGATCAGGGGGAAAAGTCGCCCCCCATCATACTGATCTGTCGTAGTGGTAAGCGATCAGTGGATGCAGGTAATCTGTTGCTGGAGGCGGGCTTTCATAATGTTTGTCATGTGAATGAAGGCTTTGAGGGTGACAGAGATGAACAGTATCACCGGAGTAGTGTGGGTGGCTGGCGATTTCGGGGGTTGCCCTGGGAACAGTGTTGAATCCTTTGGCTTCGTCGTAACCTTTCTATCAAGTAACCTTCCATGGTCCAGGGTACCGGCCCGGCCGTTCCAGCGGCAGCCAGAGCCTGCCGCATTCAGTCAGACGAAAGAAACGCTTTGTTTTCATTGTATCGACCTTCCCCTCTGACCGGTCGCTCCGCAAGCTGTGCTTGATTGTCGGTGCAAACGGTCTCACTAAGCTCCTGTGCACAATACTCGATATTTTTATGCCACAGGGTATACTAGAGTGCATGAGCAAAATCAGTAAAACAGAAGCAGAATGGCGTGAGCAGCTAGGTGATGATGTTTACCGGGTAACTCGCCAGCAGGGTACCGAGGCTCCATTTAGCGGTGCCTACTATCAGAACCACGAAACAGGCATTTATCACTGTATCTGTTGTGGAGCACCCCTGTTCAGGTCCGATGAAAAGTATGACTCCGGTAGTGGCTGGCCCAGTTTCTGGCAGCCTATAAACGAGCATTGCATACGGGAAATTCAGGATGCATCCCACGGTATGGTGCGTGTTGAGGTTCGATGCCAGGACTGTGATGCTCATCTGGGGCATGTGTTTACTGATGGGCCTCAGCCGACAGGCTTACGCTATTGCATAAACTCCGTGTGCCTTGATTTCAAAACCAGCGGTTAAACAAAAATCTATTGCCCATCCTTTACTATAAAAAAACATTATAGAAAGCCATCCGAGTATAAATGGTTTGTCATTGCGGGCTTGAATCAATCCAGCATATAATGAAGTCAGTTTTATCCTGTCTGTCACGTGTAGGTTAGATATGTCTGATACCGATCTGGACCATGAACAATTACGCTCAAAGCTTGAAGAGTTGAAGCTGGAACACCGTGATCTGGATGACGTCATACACCGTATGTACATGACAGGTGGTATGGAGCAGATGCAGCTTCAACGCCTCAAAAAACGTAAACTCAAGCTCAAGGAAATGATTGTTAAGATCGAAGATGAGCTAATTCCCGATATACTAGCCTGATTCTGGCCCTCCAATAGCCGATTTATCCCCCATTCGGAGTATGCCGAAATACTCCAGCGACGATCAAGTTGTCTAAACTTAATTCTATACCTGCATATTTCGCAATAACTAAAGCGGACTTACAAATTGTGTTATATAGATGTTGCATTCGTCATGCCAGTGAAAGGGCTGAGAGTGGCAGTGTTAATAAGTAACCGATACATGATCAGCGCCGAAAGGGAGCCACTCTGAAAAATCCAGACACAAAAAGTGCACGACATGGTGAACTGTATGTGCCAACACGTTACAAGATGCTGTTAAGTCTGTTGATGGCGGTGTTGTGGTGTAGTCTTAGTGTTTATCTGGCGATCCCCTGGATTAACGAGCTTGCAGGCTCGGTGGGCATCCTGCCTGCCTGGGTAATTGTTGCAGGCATTGCGCTGATACCGGGCTTTGCCAATGCCTTTTTGGTTGCGGGTCTAATGCTGGATAGAAGACCTGACTTTGAACATCAGATGACATATCCACCGGTGTCGATTCTTATTGCCGCATATAATGAAGTTGAATATGTGCTGGAAACGCTTGAGTCAATTAACAAGCAGGCTTATCCCGGTGAAGTTCAGTTAATTATCATTGATGATGGATCGGTTGATAGCACAGTCGAACTCGTCAGTCAGTATACTGAAAATGTTTTGAATCAGAATATTGAATGTCAGCTGATATGTAGAGGTAAGAATCAGGGTAAGGCGAGCGCCTTGAATAAAGGACTGGAACAGGTTCGGCATGATCTTGTTATAACGCTGGATGCTGATAGTTATCTTTTTAAAGGTGCAATAGAAAATATTGTGAAGAATATTGTGCTGGGGCCAGACAATACAGCTGCAGTCGCAGGCACGATACTGGCACGCAATTCACGAATGAGCTGGATTACACGGCTACAGGAATGGGATTACTTTCAGGGTATTGCTGTAGTAAAACGGATTCAGTCGCTATTTCAGGGAACGCTGGTTGCACAGGGTGCCTTTTCCATCTATAAAGCGGAAGCACTCAGAGATCTCGGCGGGTGGCCAGAAACGGTGGGCGAAGATATCGTGCTGACATGGGGGCTGATTGAAAAAGGCTGGCGTGTTTCTTATGCGGAGAATGCATTTGCGTTTACCCATGTTCCTGAAACCTATCATGACTATTATCGACAGAGAAAACGCTGGTCACGTGGTTTAATCGAGGCATTTAAGATGCATCCCCGTGTAATGGTAAAACCAAGGATGAATCTGCCCTTTATCTATTTTAATTTAATGTTCCCCTATATCGATGCCATGTTTATTTTCTGTTTTGTGCCAGGAATACTGCTGGCGCTCATATTTCAGATATATGCGATAGTTGGAATAATGACGTTGTTTCTTATTCCGTTGGCGTTGCTTATTAATGTGCTTATGTTTTATAAGCAGCGAGCAATTTTTCATCGATACGGCCTGAAAGTAAGAAAAAATGTACTG
>JBFHWF010000020.1:0-33358 GCA_041589175.1 Gammaproteobacteria bacterium | reverse complement strand
TATGCGCAGCGTATGATACACCTGCTGAGCGCGCAGACGGCCAATGGGCGGCTCTACGAAATTGATATGCGCCTGCGGCCAGATGGTAATGCCGGTATGCTGGTCAGCAGTCTGAATGCCTATGAAATCTATCAGCAGGAAAAGGCCTGGACATGGGAACATCAGGCTCTGGTGAGGGCGAGATTAGTCTGTTCTAATGCGCAATTAAAAGCAGAATTTGGTAGAATTCGAAGAACCGTTCTGATGAAGTCCAGGGATGAAATGACCCTGGCGAAGGATGTGGTTGAGATGCGACAGAAAATGCGTGATGCGCTGGGCAGCCAGCCGGGTAGTGCGTATTTCCATCTCAAGCAGGATGCAGGTGGGCTGGTGGATATCGAATTCCTGGCCCAGTATGGTGTTCTGTTGAATGCACAGGCGAATCCGGTCTTGCTTGAATCTACCGCAACCCGGCAGATTCTAAAGCAGCTGGCTGAGTGCCAGCTGATGGAACGTCGTGAGGTTAAGACACTGGCAGATGCCTACCAGGCCTACCGCGCGTTGAGTCATCAACTTGCATTGCAGGAGCAGTCGTCGCAACTCGAACAGAATCCGTTAGAAGAGACTGTTGAAGCGGTGAAAGTTATCTGGTCTGATGTGCTGAATAAACATCGGGTCGTCGATTAATCGTGCTATAGATAATGATGCTATAGCAAACTTGGAGTAGTGAATATGCAAACCATGGCAGATCGCGATGGTGTAATTTGGTTTGACGGGGAGCTGGTTCCCTGGCGAGAAGCTAAGGTACATGTATTAACTCACACGTTGCATTATGGCATGGGTGTGTTTGAAGGCGTGCGCGCATATAAGGCTGAGCAGGGTACCGCCATATTCCGTTTGCAGGCGCATACGGATCGCCTGTTCGATTCAGCGCATATTATGAAAATGGATATGCCATACGATAAGGCAACGATCAATGAGGCGCAGCGCCTGGCGGTGAGTGAAAATAACCTGGACTCTGCGTATATACGCCCCATGGCGTTTTATGGTTCGGAGGGTATGGGCCTCAGGGCAGATAACCTTAAAACGCACATCATCGTTGCTGCCTGGGAATGGGGCGCCTATCTGGGTGAAGAAAACCTGAAAAATGGTTTACGTATTCGCACATCATCGTATACCCGTCACCACGTTAATATCAGTATGTGTAAAGCCAAGGCGAATGGTCATTATATAAACTCCATGCTTGCTTTACAGGAAGCGATAACCGATGGTTATGACGAAGCTATGCTACTGGATAACGAAGGTTATGTTGCTGAAGGTAGTGGCGAGAATATCTTCCTGGTGAAGAATGGTGTGATTTATACACCTGACCTGACATCTGCACTAAATGGCATTACTCGTAATACGATATTTACCATGTGTGAGCAGCTTGGAATCAAGATAGTCGAAAAGCGCATTACTCGTGATGAGGTCTATATCGCTGATGAGGCATTCTTCACAGGTACAGCTGCGGAAGTCACACCAATCCGTGAAGTGGATAATCGAGTCATCGGTAGTGGTACGCGTGGTCCGATTACCGAGAAGCTGCAAACACTGTATTTCGATGTGGTGCATGGTCGTAAAGTCATTGACCCGGAATGGCTAACCACTGTTAAGTAAGAAAAACCGTGTTTTAACAAGAGAAAAAATAAAATGCATAAAACAACTGTGGGTGATGAGAGTTTAAATAATCCTAATAGCCGTAATAGCTATGATGTGACAGAAGCAGATCTTCCCGTGCATTGTCCAATGCCCGGAAGCAGTTTATGGAACTCGCACCCGCAGGTGTTTATTGCATTTGATAAAAATGGTGATGGCAAGTGTCCGTATTGTGGCGCTGAGTACCACCTGAAAACCTGACTATATATCTAATATCAAGGACTACCTGTTCGGCTTCTCTATCCAGGTGTTCGGTGCTTTATCAAATATGCTGGCTAAACCTCTTAAGAAACACTGGATGTCTATCCGGAAACGATTGCGCCTCGCAGTAAGTGAGCGTTTTTTTGTGCGTCGTGTTGATGATAAGTTATTTCTTCTGGATATTCGTAATCGAGTCGATCGACATATCGATTTTTCAGGTTGCTATGAAGCTGAGCAGGTTTCCTATTTTACCAAACTGATCCGTCAGCAGGGTTGCACAGTGTTTCTTGATATTGGTGCGCACTGGGGTTATTACACGATATTGCTGGCCCTGAATCCTGAGCTGCGCGGGATCGAGTTTCATGCTTTTGAACCAGATAAAATCAATCGTTATCAATTGTATGCTAACCTGTTTATCAATAAGCTTGAGCAGGAAGTGAATGTACATGAGTATGGGGTTTCTGATTTCAATGGTACAGCGAACTTTCATAGCTACGATGAAACGAATCGCGGTAAGAGTCGAATTTCACCTCAGGGTCAGGGTGCGATAAAGGTACGTCGACTCGATGATGAGATTGTAGCCAATAATGAAGTTGTGGCAATCAAAATCGATGTTGAAGGTCATGAGATAGGCGTGGTTGATGGTATGCAGCAGTTGCTAAGAAATAATCAGTGTCTGCTGCAGATTGAGTCATTTGAAAATAAATTTCCAGTATTGTTGAAGCAGTTGGAGTCGTTAGGTTATAGCCAGATCAAGGTTATCAATCAGGATCATTATTTTACAAATATTAAGAGCCTGGCTTAATCTCGCTTGTTTAGGCTTGTTTCTCGCCTGAGGCTCCAGAGCCCCGCATATTTATTGAAAGAATTCTGCGCATAGTTGATTGCAGAGACATAACCGGCAGCACCATCAAGAAAACCAAGGCGTAGAATATAGATCAGGACAAAAGTCCATGCTGATTTGATTGTTGCGCCGACCAATCCCGCGCCGAAACGTTTTTCTGCAAAGTATTTCTGACTACTCAGCCAGGCATAATGACAGGCCTTGGCTGTACCATGACCATAATCTCGATGTGTGTAATGAAGTAGCCTGCCTTCAAGTTTGTTCACCGTACACGGTTCTGGTAACTCTACACGTTCATGTATAATTGAATCTGTAAAATGTGAGCCTTCTCGTTTGAATAGCCTTAAAGGTGCCCGGGCACTACGCCCAAAATCCATGCGGTGACCAAATAAGATAACGGCCCAGGGAGTCTTGTAGCCTGCACAATCTGGCGTATCAACGCTGAGGACGCGATCGATATCCTGCCGCAGTTCCGGACTGACGCGCTCATCTGCATCGATGGAAAGTACCCAGTCGCCAGAGGCTTTTTCCAGTGCGCGTTGTTTCTGTATTCCATAACCTGGCCAGTCGGTCTGGTAAATCTTGTCAGTGTATTTATGGGCTATTTCCAGCGTGTTATCCGTTGAGCCACTGTCTAACAGGATAATTTCATCCGCCCAGCCATGCACGGATTTCAGACAGTCTTCGATGCGATCTTCTTCGTTTTTGGTAATAATTGTAACGGAGAGTTTGTGTTTTCGAGTGTACTGCTTCGACTGTAGGACCTGCTGTCGGTGATAGATGGCCGCCATGATAACAGCCAGATAAAATACGAAGAAGTTGATAGGCCTTGAACGTTCGAGGATGGCTTCCGACTGTGCAAATATAAAAAAGCCGACGAGCAGTATAAGTCCAGCCTGTGCCAGCTGTTGTGTATCAGTGTCATCACGTTTCAGGTGTTTGAGTAAGATTTTTGCAGGGATGGCAAAGAGTAAAACCAGTCCCAGGAATGAAAAAATTCCGCCATTAACCAGGGCAGAAATAAACTGGTTGTGCGGGTGATTGAACTGGGCAATGAAATCATTGCGTAACTGTTGTTGTACCAGCTCCTGTACCATCGGCTGGAACTGTCCCCAGCCAATTCCACTCCAGATATTTTGTGAAAACAGGGTAAATGATGCCTGCCATAGCTCAAAGCGACCACCGATTGATGTTGCCCGTAATGGTGAGGTTATTTCACTTTGATGATAGGCCTCGACATTATTAATAGTACGATTAACCTGTTCGCTGACACCTGTTTGAGGTATGAGGTATAACAATAGAAGGAAACTAGTAAATGCAAGCGCAATAATTAATATCTGTTTACGGCTTAGTGAGCTTCTTAGGGTCCATAGCATCACTAGTGCCATGAATGGAATGGCGACCCAGCTACCTCTGGCCTCGGCCAGTGTACTGGCAATGATACCGGCTATCACTGCTATCACAGGCAATAATATTAGTGGTTTGGAACGAGATCGAAACCAGCCAAGACCTGCCAGTGACATAAAGCCCATAATCAGGGCGAGATCACCAAAAATAATCGGATGAGTCAGGCTGCGTGCTCGCGATAATTCAAGGATTTGAACTTCGTAGATAGCGATAGCAGCTGCAATCAGGCTGCCAGTTACCAGTCCAGCCCATATGCTGCCGATCGTGATGCCGATATGTTTCAGAAAAATATAGATTGGGATTAACAGGGGCAGATGAATAAATTTGCGCGCAGTACTGATATCAAATTGCGGGTTGATGGATACTAGCCAGGCAATGATAAAGAACAGGCTAGATGCAAAATAGAGAAGCGTTTCTTCGCGCTGTGGCTGCTGGCCATTACGATGTTGCCATGCGAGGTAGATACCACCAAGGGCAAACACAGTGAAAATCACACCATTGATACCCTTAATTAATAGTACAGTTGAGGGGTAAATGATAAGTGCCAATCCAACCAGTATGTATAGTATGGAATGCTGGTTATGAGCTGGTTTGGCTACGCTGACTTGTTTCACAGAGTTTTAGAGTTATGTTATGGTGCGTTTGGTAATTATATCCCAAGACATTGTCGGATGATATTCTCGTTCAGAGATTGTCCTCGTTATTGTGCTTATTTCCCTGATACAGGTTATTCCCACATATGAACAAGCCCCGTTTACCCCTGGCATCTGCACCTGGAAAAATCTGTCTGTTAAGGCTGTCTGCGCTGGGAGATGTGAGCCATGCCTTGCCAGTGGTGCGGGCAATACAGGCGCAGTGGCCAGAAACGGAAATCACCTGGATCTGTGGCAAATTCGAATATAAGCTGCTGCGCCTGATTGAGGGTGTTCGATTTATCGTTTTCGATAAAAAAGCAGGTTTTAGCGAGTACTTTCGTTTGCGTAAACAGCTATCGGGTGAGCGCTTCGATGTCCTGTTACACATGCAGGTTGCAGCGAGAGCTAATCTTGCCAGTCTGGCGATTTGTGCGGATATCCGACTGGGCTGGGATACAGAGCGGAGTCGTGATCTGCACCAGTTATTTATCAATCAGCGTATCGAAGCAGTAGCACGGCAGCATCAGGTACAGGGTTTCCTGTCATTTGCTCGGGCACTCGGGCTCAGGGCAGAACAGCCAGAATGGAACTTTCCGGTGACAGATGCCGCGAAGGAATTTGCAGATCAGTACATTGATGGGCAAAGACGGGTGATGGTGATATCGGCCTGTTCCAGCCATGTCCTGCGTAACTGGACAGTTGAAGGTTACGCGGCGCTGGCTGATTATGCGGTCAGTGAGCATAATATGCAGGTCATTCTCAGTGGTGGGCCATCTGAGGTTGAGTTGAAGATGGCGGCCGAGATCGAATCTGCCATGTATCAACCCGTGCTCAATCTGGTTGGCAAGGATACTCTCGAGCAGTTAGCTGGACTGTTGTCACGGGCCAGCGTTGTCGTATCGCCGGACTCGGGCCCGGCACATCTTGCCAATGCGCTCGGCACACCTGTGCTTGGGCTGTATGCGTGCACCTGGAGTCGGCGCAGTGGCCCCTATGGTTCACTGGCTGTGAGCGTCGACTGTTTTGAGGAGGCGGCACGTAAGTATCGCAATACAACAGCTGATCAGCTCCCCTGGGGAACTCGTATCGAGGAAAACGGGGTGATGGAGTTAATTCACCTTGGTGATGTAAAGCAGGCGCTCGATCGCATTCTAGACTCAGCTACCTAGCAGGCGCTTGAAATAGCAATGCATATTTTCCACGGTTTTTGTCGCGGATAATTCATCGCGAAGTTTGTCTCGACTATGTGTCGCGAGTTTTTCCAGCTGCTGACGATCCTGATAAAGCTCGCGTACGGTTGCAGCAATTGCAGCACTGTCCTTCAGGGGTACAATCCGACCATTCACGCCATCATCGATTATCTCCATGCTGCCTGGGTTTGCTGATGTGATTACCGGCGTACCATAGGCCAGGGACTCGAGGATGACCCTTGGCAGCCCTTCCCGCAGCGAGGGCAGGATCAGCAGGTCACAGGCGGCAATAATTTCAGGTGCGTCATGGCGATAGCCAGTCAGGTGAATGCGCTGCTTCATGCCACTGTTTTCAATGGCCGAAACATACGGTTCCTTGTCGATTTTTTTGCCCACTAGCAGGATATGTAAATCTGTTATGTCTGCTAGCTGGTGAGCAGCCTCGATGACATAGATCAGGCCCTTGCAGGGTCGCGCATTGGCAACACAGGCAATATTGAACTGGCTGTTATTGGTGCCAAACTGCGTTAGATCGGTGGGAGGCTGGTTGTACCAGTCGAGGCTATGTCCCTTGTAAATGGTAACCACGTTGCCAATACTGCTTTTCCAGATGCGGCTTTTTACATGTTCCTCTACCGCATGGGATACACAGATAACGCCATCCACACGTGGGTGCAGGGTGGTCAGGTAGGTACCAGGATCCTTACGGTACAGGCCACCGGTGGTGCCACGATAGATTACCAGTTTTGCAGTGGTACCGATGCAGGCAAATGCTGCGTTTGGAATGGAGCGTGAGTTGGTGGCGTAAACAATGTCGATATTACGTTCGCGAATGGCCTTGCGTATGAGCCTGATGCTTTTCAGGCTGATCTTATGCCGAGGCAGGTGCTCAATGATGTCGATGCCGTGTGCTTTGAGACGAGGCGTGTAGTCCGGGTTGTCGTTGGTGATCATCGTCACCTTGCAACCCGCCTGGGCAAGGCCAATATAAATTTCGAGCTCAGGCCGCAGGCTGTTATAGGAACTGTCGGATGAAGTACAGACCAGTATATTCATCGATCAGGTGTAGTCCTGGTATGACTTTTCCTCGACGATATCAGACTTGAGATGCAGATTAATGCGCTTTTTTACATCTGCACGCTGGTCATTGGTGACATAGACACTACGCGCCAGCTCAATAAAGCGTGCCTCAAAACGTTTCTCGCGCTCCTCGTCTCTGATGTCATCTTCAATGTCCCACAGGGCTTCATTGATAGACTTAAGTTCCTGATGCATTTTTCTGATGTCATCATCTTCGGTGACAGATTCCTGCCATACCTCGTTTAGCAAATCCAGCTCACGCTTAACATTGGCGTTTTTTTCAGCGTCTTCGATACGCTCGGATTTGATTTCAAGGATGGTGATTTTATCCAGTAGCTCGCCGGGAGAGATGGGAATCAGAATCTGCTTCATAATATGTCGTGGTGTTATCGAGTGATCACAAAGATTCGTATTATAAAGCGAAAGCGCTATTCCTGCTTCACATTTTGACAGGCCCGGCCGCGGTTAAAGTTTTGCTGAGCGAATCACCGTCATTTTTTCAATCTGCATATCTTCAAAGGTATGGGGTATACCACCAACTCCCAGGCCAGAGTGACGCAAGCCTGCAAATGGCATCCAGTCTACGCGGAATGCGGTGAAGTCATTGATCATCACGGCGGAGGCATTGAGCTGTTTGCTGGCATGCATCGCGGTATCAATATTGCTGGTATAGACAGCTGCCTGGAACGCGAAATCGAGACTGTTTGCGCGGCGGATCGCTTCATCGATGTCATCATATTCATAGATACAGATGACGGGGCCAAAAATTTCCTTACAACTGACCGATGTATCATCGGGTGGGTTAAGTAACACGGTTGGGGAATAACAGCTGTCAGATAACTTATTACCACCGGAAATGCGTTCAGCTCCTGCTGATATCGCTTCTTCTACCCAGTCGTGTATACGTCGGGTTTCTGCGTGGCGGATGAGTGGACCAACATCCGTGGTGTCGAGTGTCGGATTGCCGACACGCATATTATTACCCTGTTCAGCCAGCCCCTCGGCCAGTTTGCGGGCAATGGACTTCTCTGCATAGACCCTCTGTACGGAAACGCAAACCTGTCCGGCGTGGTAGAAGCCGCCCTTGGCCAGCATTGGAATGGCGTTATCAATATCTGCATCCGCGCTGACAATCACCGGGGCAGCGCCACCATGTTCCAGTGCGCAACGTACGCCGGGTGCCAGTTTCGAGCGCAGCATCCAGCCCACGCGGGCGCTGCCAATAAAGCTGAAAAAACCCACGCGAGGGTCGGTTACCAGGGCTTCGGCCACGCTGTGGTCGGCGGGGCTCACTACCTGGGCCCATTCCGGGGGAAGGCCTGCCTGGTGTAACAGGTCTACCAGTTCGTAGCAGGACAGTGGGGTATCATCAGCCGGTTTTACAATCACTGGACAACCTGCGGCTATCGCGGGCCCGACTTGATGTACGATCAGGTTTATCGGGTGATTAAACGCACTTACCGCAACCACAACACCGATGGGCTCATGGTGAGTAAAGGCAATGCGATTCATCGAAGCCGGGTTGATACCCATGGGAATTTCAGTACCGTGGCTGGTGCGTATGCATTCAACGCAGTTATTGATGCCATCGATGGCACGGGCCATTTCTACCTGGCTGTCGAGCAGCGGCTTGCCCCCTTCCTGTGCCGCTAGCAGGGTCAGGCGCTCTGCATTTTCCTGCATCAGGCTTGCCATGCGCTTAAGAATATCGATACGTTCCGCTGCACTCAGCCAGCGACTACGGTCATTGAAGAGTGACGATGCTATCGTCAGTGCCTGATCGATTGCATCGCCATCCACCTTGTCCACGGTGGCGATGATTTCGTCATCATAGGGCGCAGTGACCTTGAGCTGACCACAGGCTTCAACATTGGCGGCAATTTTATGTGCGTAATGGCGAGTCATAGTGTTCCCTGTATGCAGTTAGATCGGGCAGGCAATGTCACCGAGGCGTTCGGTCAGCTTAAGGTTCTCACGATAGTCGATGGGCAGAACAACCAGGCTGGGACCTTCTTCTTTGAATGCCGTTTCCAGTACGTTCTTGATGTCTGCAGATCGTGTGACCATGTGGCCATGCCAGCCAAACGCTTCGGCCAGTTGCAACCAGTTGGGATTGTTGAAGGCGAGGTCGGTATGTCGGCCAAACTGGTTATGCTGTTTCCAGGCAATGAGTCCGTACTCCTTATCTTCCCAGACCATGACAACGAAATTTAGCTTCAGCCGGCTAGCGGTTTCCATTTCCTGTACGTTCATCATAAAGCCCGCATCACCACTGATAGCAAGTATGCGACGATCCGGGTGTACCATTGCCGCGGCCAGTGCGCCAGGCAGAGCGAAGCCCATGGAACAGAAACCATTGGGGATCAGGCAGGTGTTAGGTTCATGGCACTGGTAGTGACGTGCTATCCACATTTTGTGTGCGCCGACATCCGATAGCACAATGTCGTTTGGCCCCATCACCTCACGCACATCCCATAATACTTTCTGTGGCTTGAGAGCGCCTTCGGCGTCATCATCCTTATACATGGCGAGCTCTTCTTGCATCTGTTTGCGGGTGGCTTTTTGCTGGCTCAGGTCGAATTTTAACCCGCCATCCTGCTCGACACGTTCCAGTAACATGGTGATGGTATGTGCCAGGTCGCCGATAAGTTCGACTTCGGGATGGTAATGAGCATCGATTTCAGCGGGATGAAAGTCCGCGTGGATGACTTTTTTATCACCATCCTTGTTCCACAGGTTAGGGTGGTACTCCACCATGTCATAACCGAGGGTAATGATAAGATCGGAAGCATCAACTGCACAGGCAACGACATCTTTCGACTGCAGGCCAATGGTATAGAGGCAGTAATCCGCATCCATATCGACGCTACCCTTGCCCATAAAAGTGCTGACCACGCCAATACCTGTTGCTTCACAGAAACGTCTTAACTCGGCACTGGTGCGACGTCGAATGGCGCCATTACCGGCAAGGATAATGGGGCGCTTCGCCTGTTTCAGCAAGTCATAAGCCTGGCCGATAATCTTGCTGTCCGGGCCGGGTCGACGGAAGCGGCGAGGCGGGATAGGCTTTGTTGTGGTGTCGAGCTTTGCGATGTCTTCGGGTAATTCGATTAATACGGCACCGGGTTTTTCCGAGCGGGCAACGCGAACTGCCTTGCGTACAATTTCGGGAATATTGTCCTGATGTAAAACACTGGTTGCCCACTTGGTGACAGGTGAGTACATGGTAACAACATCCATCACCTGGTGTGATTCTTTATGCAGGCGTTGTGATGACCCCTGACCGGTCAGTACCAGCATAGGAGCGTGATCCATATTTGAATCAGCAACGCCGGTTATCAGGTTGGTAGCACCTGGGCCCAGTGTGCCCAGACAGCCCGCCGGATTTCCAGTGAGTCTGCCATACACTTCGGCCATAAATGCTGCCCCCTGCTCATGTCGACAGAGGATGAACTTGATTTTGTCGGACTGTTCCAGCGAGATCATAAAGTCTGCATTTTCTTCGCCAGGAACACCAAAGATATATTCAATGCCTTCTTCCTCAAGGCATTTTACAAACAGGTCTGAGGCTTTCATATTGTTATTACCCTTTTGCCGATGCTGGGGGATAGTACATTATGAGTGTAGACTATACAGGCCGCGCCGGGTTCACTGGCGCGAGTGTCAGGCTTTAGTGACGGATGCCTGTTCCTCGATTGAGTAGTCGCAGTGCATAAGCAAATAGCACGATATTGAAGGCAATGATGATACCTAGCGCAACACCCAGGTTAGTATCTGTCACGCCAATCATTCCGAAGCGGAATGAGTTGATCATATAGAGTATAGGATTGAATAAGGACACGCTTTGCCAGAATGTTGGCAGCATTTCTATCGAGTAAAAAATGCCGCCAAGATAGGTCAGGGGAGTGAGAACAAAAGTAGGGATAATGCTGATGTCATCAAAACTGTTGGCATAGATAGCGTTGATGAAACCGGCGATTGAAAACAGGCTTGCGGTGAGGAAGAAGATCAGCAAGCTAAGTCCATAGTGTTCGATCCTGACATCACTAAAAAACAAGGCGACGACAGTAACAACAATGCCCACGATAATACCCCGGGCAATTCCACCGGCAACATAGCCAAGCAGGATCAGGTAGTTAGGCGTGGGTGATACCAGTAGTTCTTCGACGGATCTCTGAAATTTTGCACTGTAGAAAGATGACACGACATTACCATAGGCGTTGGTAATAACCGCCATGAGTATAAGACCCGGCACAATGTAATCCATATATCGAAAGCCATCGATATCACCAATCTGTGAACCGATGAGATTTCCAAAAATGACGAAGTAGAGTGCCGTGGTAATGGCCGGTGGTAATACCGTCTGAATCCAGATACGGATAAAACGCAGATACTCCTTGATGATGATTGTCTTGAGAGCGATATATTTCTGTGACCAGGTCATCGTATGGTACCCGCTTCTGACGTTTGTTGCAGGGTTTTTCGCAGCTCAGCATTATTGCGGTTTTTGGCAACCAGGTGCATAAACAACTGCTCCAGTCGATTGGTTTTATTACGCATGCTCAACACCTGAATGCCCTGTGTGGACAGGTTATTGAATAACTGGTTGATATCCGCATCACGATCGATACAGACTTCAAGGGTGTTCTCGTCACATTGGGTGAGGGCGTGCCGTGCGAGTGGACTGCTTTGCAGAATGCTGCTGTCCCGGAGTGGTTCACTCAGGTACAGAATAAAGGTTTCTGTGTTCAGTTGCTTCAGCAGGCTTTTCATACTGGTGTGTTCGATAGTGCAGCCGTGATCAATGATTGCAATATTACGGCACAGGCTTTCCGCTTCTTCCAGGTAGTGGGTGGTAAGAATAATCGTAGTGCCCTGGGCATTGATCTGGCTAAGAAATTCCCACATTGAACGCCTGATCTCAATATCCACGCCAGCGGTAGGTTCATCAAGAATCAACAGTTTTGGCTCATGCACCAGGGCACGGGCAATCATCAGGCGCCGCTTCATACCGCCCGATAATTCTCGAGCCATGACATTGCGTTTCTCCCATAACTCAAGCTGACGTAGGTAATGTTCAGCACGCTGGTAAGCAAGGTCACGTGGAATGCCGTAGTAGCCTCCCTGGTTGACGACAATTTCGACCACACGTTCAAACTGATTGAAGTTAAACTCCTGGGGTACCAGTCCAATACAGGACTTGGCTGCTGTCAGCGCCTTATCAAAATCATGCCCGAACACCCTGATTTCGCCGGCAGACTTGTTGACCAGGCCTGTGATAATCCCGATTGTGGTTGATTTCCCCGCACCATTAGGCCCCAGTAGTGCGAAAAAATCGCCTTCCTCAACCTTCAGGTCGACACCCTTAAGGGCTTCGGTGCCATTTCCGTAGATTTTCTGCAGGTTGTTGATTTCCAGTGCAAACATGGTTTCTCTGTTCGGGGTGGCTGTTCTGGGGTGTCTAGATCAGCGGATGATTATATATGAGTTGGTCGACTGGCTTCATCTAGTTATTGAAAAATCAGTAAAATAATCATACGATTGTCTGATAAATGCCGGTTTGGTGGACTGTGGCTGACATAATGCCCCCGTCAGCAGCAGGGAAACTGAACAGGTATCCGCTTACATTGACAGGCATAACTATGGGATCGAAAGGTTCAGCAAACAGACAACGAATCGTAGCAGCAGCGGACCATCTGTTTTACTCGCGGGGGTATAACCAGACGTCATTTAGCGATATATCCGATGAAACCGGAATACCCCGGGGTAATTTCTATTATTACTTCAAGACCAAGGAAGATATTCTCTCGGCGGTAGTCGACTGTCGGCTGGAGGAGTTTCGTGACATGCTGACGGCCTGTGACAGTCAGCCCGATGCCATGCAGCGTCTGCTGACGTTTGTGCGCTTTCCACTGCAGAAAGAGTCGGAAATACTTCGCTATGGTTGTCCAATTGGGAGCCTCAGCACCGAGCTGGCCAAGGAACAGACCACAGATATTTCCCCTGCTCGGCTAACAGCTGTATTCGATTTGCTGAAAGACTGGATTGAAACCCAGCTTACATCACTGGGGCGTGGTGATTGTGCGGCGGATCTGTCAATGGACCTGCTGGCAAAAATGCAGGGTGTGATCATTCTGGCCAATGTTTACCATGATGCAAAATTCCTGCATCGTGGTGTAACGGAAATAGAGAGCTGGCTACAGACTAGCCTGTGTAATTAGAGAATCGTGTTATGACACAGCAAGAATACAGTGACCCTTATGTAAAACGGTTTAAGGAAGGGCGCTTTGAGTCGTTGTTACGCTGGGAGCAACTGGAACAGTTCTGGGTTAGCCTGAAGCCTCAGGTTGATGATAACTGGTATATTTATGCGATAGGTGAGGAGGCTCCACAGGTCCCTAGCAGTAAACAGGATGTGCTGACTTTTATTGATGAAATCGATCGCCTGTTGCACGCAGAACATGATGAAGACTACTGTGGCATTGTGTATGCTGATAATGTAAACGCCCCGGATTTTATAAAGATTTTCGATCCCCACAACCTGGGTGTGAGTTGTGGCTTTAGTGAAAACCCGCCGCTACCCGGCTGGGTTATGTCAAAAATGAAGCCCGTTAATCTGCAGGAAGCGTTACAACCGGCCAATAACCGTCGCCGCTGGTGGCAGAAAATCTTTGCCTGATCTCAGACAGGCTAACCTGATAAGTCGGCCGGTGCCTTATAAAAAGCCAACCAGTTCAGCGTGCAGGCCAATATTGCTAACCGCATGGAGTAGTTCCTTGGGTGTGGTGGCATCCTGATCGAATTCAACAATCATCAGGTGAGGCTGGGTGCTATGGTAGCCAAGACCAACAACACCTTTCTGCCCACGCATCTGGTTTTCCAGAACGGTCTGTTCCTGTTCCGTCAGATCTTCATCAATATGCAACATAACATCGGTCATGTTTATACCCATGATGTATACCTCCAGCTATCACGTTCACATACTCTAAATTCTATGAAGTGAGTGAGTGCTTGCCGAAAAAATCGGCTAATCGGTAGGTTTCTCTGGCGTCTCTCTTACCAGCGGTAGCTATTTGAGGACTAGTCGATATAGCGACGTTTTAACCATTCATCAATACTGGCTTTTCCCGCACCAAAGAACAGCAATGGCATTAGCAGAATGAAATAGGTGGCAGCAAACTCGATGCCATTTTTCAGGATGGTAATACTGCCGGTCTCGGTTAACCAGGCATAATTTCCATGTTCTTCCAGCAGGCTACGGGCTATATCGCGGCGCTTGACGGCTTCCTCGATCAGGTCGGTTCGCCATTCCCAGGGAACGGTTAGTGTGGTTTCTGGCAGTGCATGCCAGCCGTTACTCCAGTGTGCTGTGGCCGCGGCTACCAGCATAGTGAACATCAGTGGTAGTGAAAACCAGCGAGTGGCAAAGCCCACCAGAATTGCCAGACCGCCAAAAAATTCGGTTCCCCCTGCGAGATAGGCCATTAGCTCCGGCATTGGCATGTTAAGGAATTCACCGAAGTAGTAGGCAGTGCTGTCTATATCGGATAGTTTGCCCCAGCCAGCTAATATGAAAATGGGTGCCAGATAAATGCGAATTACAAGCAGTGCGGTGAAATCGGCGCGCTTGATGAGTTCAAGGAAGCGCTCGTGAATATCCGCGACTAGATCGATCAGGCTACTCATAGTTTTATCCTGCAGGGCTTAGGTATTGTATTGACCGCTAATCGCTATTCAGGTTCAGGTTTTTTTTGTGGGTAGATTTCATCTAATGCCAGAGACCGACCATTTGCCTGAACGATACGTGCATGGAAGCGTTTTAGTTCGCGCGGTGACTTTACACCACAGGAGTGTGCGATAACGCCCACCTCATGGATCATATTGGTGATGTAATGAGTGACACGCCATGACTTCTGTGAATGTACCAGGCCCCGTTGTAGTTTTTTGTCATGGGTCGTAATACCTGTCGGGCAGGTATTCTTGTCACACTGCAGCGCCTGTATACAACCCAGTGCAAACATGAAACCCCGGGCGGAGACGACAAAATCTGCACCCATGCAAAGTGCCCAGGCAACCTCGGCCGGAGTGATCAGCTTGCCGGAGGCAATGACCTTGATGCGTTCGCGTAAACCGTGGGCTTCAAGTGAGTCCACGACGAGAGGCAGGCTTTCCTGTATGGGCAGGCCGACATAGTCAATCAGGCTCATGGGGGCTGCGCCTGTACCGCCGGCGGCACTATCGACGGTGATAAAGTCAGGTGCATATTCGCTTCCACGTTCATTGATGCGCTTCAGCAAGTCATCCAGCCAGCCATAAGCGCCAATTACCACCTTGAAACCGACAGGCTTTCCCGTGACCTCACGGATGTGGTGAATCATGTCCATGAGCTCATCATTGTTATTGATGTCCGGGTGTCGGTTCGGGCTGATGGAATCCTGGCCTTCGGGGATACCACGAATCTGAGCAATTTCTGCTGTGACCTTTCCCCCTGGTAAAATTCCGCCTTTTCCTGGCTTAGCTCCCTGGCTGAGTTTTAGTTCGAACATTTTGACCTGTTCATGGGCGGCGACTTCTTTCAGTTTTTCGTCAGACAGGTTGCCCTGTTGGTCGCGCACACCATACTTGGCGGTACCGATCTGAAATACGACGTCAGCGCCACCTTCCAGGTGATAGGGTGATAGTCCACCTTCTCCCGTGTTGATCCAGGCACCAGCCTTACGAGCGCCATGGGAAAGTGATATGACTGCAGGTTTGGATAAGGCGCCATAGCTCATACCCGAAATATTAAAAATGGAATCGGTGGTGTAGGGGTAGCGGCAGCCTTCACCAATGGTAACCGGCTTGGGTTTGACAGCATCCTTACCCAGGGTCGGAAAGGGGCAGTTGACAAAAATTACAGTTCCGGCTGGACGCAGGTCTCGGGTTGAACCAAATGCCACCGTGTTACTGATATTCTTTGCGGCACGATAGACCCAGGAGCGCTCCGCACGGTTGAAGGGTAGTTCTTCTCGATCCATCGTGAAGAAATACTGACGGAAAAATGTACCCAGATGTTCAAACCAGTAACGGAAGCGTCCAATGACCGGGTAATTACGTCGAATGGCATGAACGGTCTGGTTACGGTCGATAATGTAGATAATGATGATACTAATGAAACCAACGCCAACAAAAATCACAAACAGGATAGCGAGGATTTCAAGGGTGTTTATCAGGAATGGACTGTTGTTCATATAACGCCTGTTAAATTGGAGCTGTTATGTGTCAGCTGGATAATTTAACAGTAGCAGTAAAACGATAATTCTGCTGGTTATGCAGGTTGAGTTGGAGTGCAGAAAAATGCCATTGACAGGGGTGGCGGGCTGCGTAATTCATTACACAAAACGTGAGCCGTTTGTGGTGAGTAATACAGACTAATTACTTGTTCTGGAATATAAAAAACCCCAGCTCTTACTGAGCTGGGGCCTTAATGGCTAGTCAGATCTGAATGCTGTGAACCCGATGGTCTCGTCCATGGGTATTCAGCGGGTCAGTTTAAGCACCTGACTGAAAAGCTACAGACTTATGCGCCGCCACACTTACCTTTTTTGTCGCCGCCGCATTTGCCTTCGCCACACTTACCTTTTTTGTCGCCGCCGCATTTGCCTTCGCCGCACTTACCTTTTTTGTCGCCGCCGCATTTGCCTTCGCCGCACTTACCTTTTTTGTCGCCGCCGCATTTGCCTTCGCCACACTTACCTTTTTTGTCGCCGCCACATTTGCCTTCACCGCACTTACCTTCGCCACACTTGCCACTACCGGCAAGCTGAACCTGGTCTGCTATGTCATTACTCATACCAAACGGATTTTCTGCTGCCTGAGTTACAGGGCTGAACGCGAGAACAAACAGGAAGCTGAGAGCAGCAATGAATGATTTGCTAATTAACTTAGTCATATTAGTAACACCTTCTATTAGGGTTGGTTTTAGGGTTTCGAGTCTATCCTGATTGTTCTGCTACTGACAAGCAGGCAGAGTGCTGTAACCGCAACGGGTTCACACTTTTTAATCGTCAGGTAAAAGCTTAGACATCAGAGTGTAGTTGAGTTCCCAAAAAGCGTAGAAAAATAGGGTGTGGCGACTATCTGTTTAGTAATTTCTGAAGTCTGCAGGATGAAAGCTAATTATTTCAAAAGCTTATGTAAACAGCTCAGGTATGACTGCTCGTCAGGCATCTGCTGGTTCTGCTGGGCGCTCCACATGGCTTCTGCCAGACATTCGATCATTCTGTGCTCAACATCATGTGGGTCTATGCCCTTTTTGCAGAGCGTATCAAATACATCACGAATGCCGGCGGGGCGGTTGGTGCTAACCTGTTCACGTAGCCCCAGATGCAGGCCCATATGGAGAAAAGGGTTGCTCTCTCCCAGTTCGGGCAGGAAATCTTTTTCCATCTGCTGTACAAACTGATGGTACTCGGGGTGTTCAAGTATGACTTGCGCGACCTGTTGCTCCAGTGCGCTTAGGGATTGCTTCTGCTGATATTTTTCCCAGGCCAGTTTGTACATCTGGCGTAGTTGCTGGCGGTCATTACCAAACATAGATTCTAGTCACTGGTTTTTTTCCTGAACTCACACAGGTCTTCGATAATACAGGAGCCACATCGAGGTTTTCTGGCAATGCAGGTATAGCGACCATGCAGGATGAGCCAGTGGTGAGCATCCAGTTTATAGTCGTCAGGCACGAATTTGAGCAGTTTTTTTTCAACTTCCAGAACCGTTTTACCCGGCGCAATACGGGTTCTGTTAGATACACGGAAAATATGCGTATCCACAGCAATGGTGGGGTGCCCGAATGCGGTGTTACGGATGACATTGGCTGTTTTTCTGCCGACACCGGGCAGGGCTTCAAGGGCTTTCTGATCATCTGGCACAATAGAGTTGTGTTCCTCGATGAGTATTTTACAGGCCTTGATGATGTTACTGGCCTTGCTGTTATAAAGGCCTATGGTCTTAATATAGTTTTTGAGTCCAGTTTCACCCAGTTTGAGAATGGCCTCTGGCGTATTGGCGACAGGAAACAGTTTTTGCGTCGCCTTGTTAACGCCCTTGTCTGTCGCCTGCGCCGACAGCGCGACAGCCACCAGTAATTCAAAAGGCGTACTGTATTCCAGTTCGGTGGTAGGTTTCGGGTTTTCTGCCTTCAGACGGGCAAAAATTTCACGACGCTTTTCCTTGTTCATGGAGACTCAGGTGCCGATCTGTGAAACAGCTTCTGACGGTGCTGCTGCGGGTCGTGTCTGCATGCGACGATCGATAAGGTTTTTCACTGCAATGATCAGCCCCATACCAATAAAGGCACCCGGGGGCAGAATGGCCAGCAGGAAGCCAGAGTAATCTTCGGAGAAGACCAGTGTCCAGTTACGTGCCATTTCGCCAAACATCAGATGTGCATTACTGAACAGGGTGCCATAGCCCAGCACTTCGCGTAGTGCGCCCAGAGCGACCAGTACCAGCATAAAACCTATACCCATCATCAGGCCATCAACAATCGAGGGTAGCAGGCTGTTCTTGGAGGCAAAAGCTTCGGCGCGTGCGAGAATGCCGCAATTGGTAACGATCAATGGGATAAAAATTCCCAGTACCGTAAACAGCTCATACATCCAGGCATTCATGGCTAGCTCAATCGTTGTCACGACTGACGCGATTACCAGAACGAATACGGGTACACGTACTTCGGGGCGAACCCAGTGACGGATGAGGGATACGATGGCATTGGAGAGGACCAGTGTCAGCAGGGTTGCAATACCCAGACCCAGACCGTTGACGACAGTTCCCGTAACGGCAAGCAGAGGGCATAGTCCAAGCAGCTGAACCAGTGCAACATTGTTATTCCACAGGCCGTTTTTGCTGATGTCCTGATAGCTGGTATCACTCATGGCTATGCTCGCTTGTTATCTTCTGCATGGACTTGATCAGGTCGGGTTTGTAACGATCAAAGTATACCAGACAGAGATGAACTGCCTGTACCACAGCGCGTGGGGTTATGGTGGCCCCGGTAAACTGGTCGAAAACCCCGCCATCCCGTTTGACCTTCCAGTCTTTTTCATCTGGTTGCTGTAGCGACTTGCCATCAAAGCCCAGCACCCAGTCACTACGCTCAATCTCGATAGCATCACCCAGCCCGGGTGTTTCCTTGTGGCTAACAATGCGGACACCGGCAATACTGCCATCAATGTTTACACCGACCAGCATACGGATTTCGCCACTGTAACCGCGGGTTGCGATAACTGGAAAAATCATGGCACTGGGTTGCCCCTGCTTAGTGGCAATATAAACGGTTACTGGCTCACTCTGGCCCAGGCGATCATCCGCCTGAACGGTGAGCGTGGTGTTGAGCAGGTCATTATCGTAACGATCCTTCGGTAAGATCTGGTTTAATTTGCGTAGCAGTGCCTGGCGCTCGTTATCGGCAATGCGCTGAGCGGTGCTTTCATGGGTAATACCCACCATCAGGGTGCCAACGATCGCAAACAGGCCAAGGATCAGGCCACTGATCAACATGGTCAGTTTAGATTTCATCGTCCTGCTCTTTATGGTGGTGAGGGAACTCAGTCCAGCGGTGACCATAAGCTCGGGGCATGGTGTAGTAATCCAGTAGTGGTACGGCCATGTTCATCAGGAGTATGGCGAAGGCGATACCATCAGGGTAGCCCCCCCAGGTACGAATAATAAAGATAAAGGCGCCAATGCCTGCTCCGAATAGCCAGCGGCCTTTAGAAGATGTTGCCGCAGTTACCGGGTCGGTGGCAATAAAGAAAGCGCCTAGCATGATGCCACCACTAAACAGGTGGAAGGTGGGAGGAGTGTATGATGCGTAGTCATACAGGGCAAACGTGTTGGATAACAGTAGCAGGGTAATAATTAAGCCGGCTGGAATACGCCAGTCTATAATGCCTTTAATGGCCAGCAACAGGCCAGTAGCAAGAAACAGTCCGTTAACCCATTCCCAGCCAAAGCCGCCAATCTCCCCAAACATCGAGCCGTATTGCTTGTGATTCTCTATTTCACCCACACTAAGCTCCAGGCCCAGCTGGGTCTTGATGGTATCCAGTGGGGTTGCCATGGTCACGGCATCCCAGGTGTAGTTGAGTGGCAGTTCTCCTGTGAAGATCACGCGTAACGTTTCGCTAAATGTCAGCAGGGTATAATCTTCCAGCAGTGGTGGTACCCATTGGGTCATCTCCCGTGGGAAGGAAATTAGCACAACCACGTAACCGACCATGGCCGGGTTGAAGGGGTTAAAACCCAGCCCGCCATACAGATGCTTGGCGACAATAATTGCGAAGGCGGTACCGACTGTGGTCAGCCACCAGGGAGCAAGCTGTGGCAGGGCGAGGGCCAGCAGGCAGGCGGTCAGTAATGCGCTGCCATCCATGAGATAAGGCTTGATTGGACGCTTACGAACCCACAGCATCAGGGCCTCGCTGGTCAGTGCAACAACACAGGCTAGCAGGATATTAACCAGCACGCCCCAGCCGAAAAACACGATCATTGCGATGGTGCCGGGAATAAGCGCCAGCAGTACCTTATACATTACCGATGAGACGCTACTGGTGTGTGTCTGGTGGGGCGAGGTGGCGGTTTTAAATTGCATGGGCTACGGTTGTCCTATTCGCTATCGCCTGAGGGTTTTTCTGCAGAGTCAGACGGGGGTTTCTGCTGAGCTGCCTTCTTTTCCTGAACGCGCTTCATAGCTGCTTCTATGGCTGCTTTTTTGGGATCAACAGCATCAGATTTACCTTCAGCCGCGGCTTTTGCCTCTGCCTGTTTTTTCTTTTCCAGCATTTCCTTCTTCTTGCGCAGCTTTTCTTCGCGCTCTTTTTTCTCTCGATCAAGACGGGCCTGGCGGAAGTCGTGGCGCACACGTGCATGGTCTGACTTGATGCGTTCTCTCTCCTGGTTCCAGATTTCGGTTTTTGCAAAACGATAGTATTGCACCAGCGGAATCTGGCTGGGGCAGACATAAGAGCAGCAACCGCACTCAATACAGTCAAACAGATGGTAGTCCTGTACCTGTTCAAAGTTTTTTGAGCTGGCGTGCCAGTAGAGCTGCTGTGGCAGAAGCTGGGCTGGACACACTGTCGCACAGGCACCACAACGGATGCAGGGCATGGTTTCTGGTGTCTGTTCGGGGGTATTTTCAACTAGCAGGCAATTACAGCCCTTGGTGATGGGCAGGTGGTCCGTTGACAGGGTGAAGCCCATCATCGGGCCGCCCATAATCAGTTTTGCAGCGTTCTCATGGTAGCCACCACTTTGTTCGATCAGTTCTGACATCTGGGTGCCGATCAGGACTTCCAGATTGCGCGGCTGCTGGACACCTTCGCCTGTTATGGTTACATAACGTGAAATCAGTGGCTCACCCAGGTAGATGGCATTATGAACCGCAACCGCTGTGCCGACGTTCTGCACTAGTATGCCAATATCAGATGGCAGGCCATCACTGGGCACTTCCTTATGGGTGAGGATTTTAATCAGCTGCTTCTCGCCACCTGAGGGGTAAACGGTGGGTACCACAACCACCTCGATATTATGGAGTGATCGCGCCTCAATTTCCTGGCGGACCTGATGGATGGCCTCGGGTTTGTTGTCTTCGATTGCAATCAGGCAATGGTGTGCCGACACCATGTACTGGATAAGTTCACAGCCCAGAATCAGGGCTTTGGCCTGCTCTCGCATCAGCATATCATCACAGCTGATATAGGGCTCGCACTCGACACCATTGATGATGAGTGTCTCGATGGCAGAGTCTGGCCCGGGATTAAGCTTCACAGAGGTAGGAAAGGTAGCGCCGCCGAGTCCTACAATACCTGCGCGACGGACTTTCTGCCGAAGCTCGACAGGAGAAAGCTGACGAGGATCTGTTAAGGCCTCGCGTTCCGCCCAACGATCTTCACCATCGGTTTCAATGACCATGCACAGGCTGCTTATCCCGGAAGGATGGGGCGTTGGAAAATTATCGATATCGGTCACAGTGCCAGACGATGGTGCATGTACAGGTGCGCTGACATAGCTGTTATTTTCAGCAATTATCTGACCTTTGAGGACCTTATCACCCACATTGACAACGGGGCTGGCGATATCTCCGATATGCTGTTGAAGTGGCACCACAAGCCGTTTCGGCAGTATTGCCTTTACCACTGGCTCAGCGGTGGACATGGCCTTGTGGCCCTCCAGCTTGAGGCCGCCGTGGAAATGCCAGAGATGATGTGTGCGATGCTTCACGGTCATTGGACTTATGCCTGCGGAGCGGTGTGCTGATTTTCAGGGAGTGGCCAGCGCCAGGTATTCTGGTCTACGCTAACCGGTTTTACGTGGATACAGTCTACCGGGCAGGGTGGGATACACAGATCACAACCGGTGCACTCATCCTCGATAATCGTGTGCATCTGCTTGGCAGCGCCCAGAATAGCATCTACCGGGCAGGCCTGAATACACAGGGTGCAGCCAATACAGGTTTGCTCGTCAATATAGACAACCGTTTTCACGGGCTCCCGGTCATGTTCTTCATCTAGCGGTACCGGCTCAACTCCAAGCAGGTCCGACAGAGCGAGCATGGTGGTTTCACCGCCGGGTGGACACTGGTTAATATTCGCTTCACCGCTGGCTATCGCCTCTGCATAGGGTCGGCAGCCCGGGTAGCTACATTGTCCACACTGAGTTTGTGGTAGCAGGGCGTCGATCTTGTCGACCACCGGGTCGCCTTCGACACGAAATTTGATCGCCGCGTAGCCCAGTAGCAGGCCAAACAGGCCGGCAATAATGGCAAGGGTTATAACTGCGATCAGGATACTCATAAGGGATCAGTTCACCAGCCCGATAAAGCCCATAAAGGCCAGTGACATAATGCCTGCTGTAATCATGGAGATCGCATTACCCTGAAAGATATCGGGTACATCTGCAACCGCAATTCGCTCGCGAATACCGGCAAACAGGATGAGCACCATGGAGAAACCAATAGCAGCGCCAAATCCATAGAAGGCAGATTCCAGAAAGCCATGTTTTTCCTGGATATTTAACAGGGCAACGCCAAGCACGGCACAGTTGGTAGTGATCAGGGGCAGGAAAATGCCCAGCACGTTGTACAGCAGAGGGCTGGTTTTATGCACGACCATTTCGGTGAACTGGACGACTACGGCGATGACCAGGATAAACATAATAGTGCGCAAATAGGTGATATCCAGAGGGGCAAGGATATATTCATTAACCAGATAGCTGCTGATGGACGACAGGGTGAGCACAAAAGTGGTGGCCAGGGCCATTCCCATAGCCGTCTCCAGCTTACGGGAGACCCCCATAAACGGGCACAGGCCGAGGAACTTGACGAGCACAAAGTTATTGACCCAGATGGTGCTGATCAGAATCAGAGCGTATTCAGTCATTTCGTCTATTTTACGAACAGGTTAATCGACGGATTTTACATTAATTTCGACGACATTTTCGGCAAACTTACGGATATATCATAAATATCTTATATAGCCCGATCAGCACAGAAGATGAATGGACTTGATTTGCCTGTCTGTACTTGCGTAAACTGGGGCCTTTCCCGCTTAGATTGTGTCAACGGGTTAGACACCGTTTTCATTATGGAAACGCTTTTTTCGGGTCAAACTATTTATTAGCGTGGAAGCCGTAATTACGGGGCCGGCAATATGCCGGCTTATTTTCCCGGTAATACACGCCCCTCCGACCAGCATGCCTTTCTCTGTGCATTCCTAGTTAGACAGCGACTTACACACATCCGGGCGATACCTTTCGCTCAGACTCCCCTGCAGGCAATTCCATACGACACGACCTTTCAAGGTGTTTGGGGTCATTATCAGCGTCTGGGCTTCGCCATCGAGAGCTTCACCGCGTATGGTTACGGTTATTATCGCATCGTCCCCGATGAGAATCGATTTGATCGAACGGTTGCTGATAACTTTATCCAGACCCGCATCAATATTCTGGCTTGGCCAGAAGTTGGTTTGCTGGATAAACTCAGTGACTTTGTTGCGAGTGTCGAATGCCAGCTTGAGATCGTCATGTAACTGGGCACGTCGGGTGTGCTCTACATAGAAAGGGTAGGCGACCATAACTGCGGTGGCGAGCATAGCGAGTACCAGCACGACTTTGAATAGCATGGATTTGCGTTGTTTCTTTTTTGCCATTGCCGGATCATAACCACAGTGGGTACAGACCGAATCAGCACTTGCACGAATGGTGCCGCATTCGGGACAGAATTTGTCTTCATCAACGTCAGTAATCGCATCGCCATTTTTTTCGCTGATTTTTTCAAGGCTCAGGTTGAGCTGTTGCTGAGGATGTTCTGGCGGAATTTCGGGTTGAGTAGGATCGCGCAGTTCCGCTTCAGTTTGCCGGCGCTCTACCAGCTCGATTTCGGGTAGTGTTTCTTCTGCTTCTACGACGTCGAGTCGGCAGTTAACGCCTGCCTTGATTATCGCCTGGTGATATTTTTCCGCCGTTTCCCTGTCGGCTTCTTTCTTAATGACGAAGGCGTCGCGATGTAAAATCAGAGCCGCCTTGCTTTCATCAATTTTGAGCAGTTTTGCCAGCCGGGCTGCAGTATCTGCTGTGCCGGGTGTTTTGAGTATGATGACATTGAAGCGTTGGCTATCCATAATCGTCCTGGCTTTATTAGATAAGTGTTAATGCCGTTGCCAGTGTTACTTAATCTGCTTCGAATTACAACAGCAGTGACTCAGAAGAGGCCGGGTACCAGTGAGCACAGGACACTGGTACCGGGTAAGCGATTATATGGCCTTAAAGCCTATGTCCTTGCGATAGAACATGTTGTTCCAGCTGATGCGATCTACTAGCTGGTATGCGGCTTTCTGAGCATCTGCAACGGTGTCACCCATGCCACAGGCACAGAGTACTCGACCACCATTGGTAATCACCTTGCCATCGACCAGTGCGGTACCCGCGTGGAAAACTTTAGCGCTATCGGTATCCAGGCCATCCAGCCCTGTGATCTCATCGCCTTTAGGGTAGCTGTCGGGATATCCGCCGGCGGCCAGTACCACACCCAGTGCGAAACGCGAGTCCCATTCGGTGGTGTGCTGGTCCAGTTTGCCGTCGATTGCTGCCAGACACAGGCTAACCAGATCTGACTTGAGTCGCATCATAATCGGCTGGGTTTCTGGGTCGCCAAAGCGCACGTTATATTCGAGAACTTTTGGCATGCCGTTATCGATCATCAGGCCAGCGTAGAGAAAGCCGGTGAAAGAGTGACCTTCTTTTGACATGCCTTTTACGGTGGGGCGAATCACTTCATCAATTACTCGCTGATGAATTTCATCGGTGACCAGTGGTGCCGGTGAATAGGCGCCCATACCACCCGTATTGGGGCCCGTGTCACCTTCATCCCTGGCTTTGTGATCCTGTGAGGTTGCCATAGGAAGAATGTTTTTGCCATCGACCATACAGATAAAACTGGCCTCTTCGCCCTGCAGAAACTCTTCAATAACAACACGTGCACCAGCATCGCCAAAACGGTTGCCAGACAGCATATCTTTTATCGCTGCAATAGCCTCGTCTTCGGTCTGCGCAAGGATGACGCCTTTGCCTGCCGCGAGGCCATCTGCCTTCACGACAATGGGAGCACCCTGTTCACGAACATAGGCGATGGCTTCGTCTTCATCGGTGAAATTGCCGTAAGCGGCCGTCGGGATATCGTGGCGTGCCAGGAAGTCCTTGGTGAAAGCCTTGGAACCTTCCAGTTGAGCAGCGCCACGAGTGGGACCAAAAATTTTCAGTCCAGCTGCCTGGAAGTTATCAACCACGCCATTGACCAGTGGGGCTTCAGGACCAACGATGGTCAGCGCGATATCATTTTGCATGGCAAACTGTTTTAGTTTTTCGATATCTTCCGCATTGATATCAATATTTTCCAGCTTGTCTTCTACAGCGGTTCCGGCATTGCCCGGTGCAACGAAAACTTTTTCCACACCTTCTGATTGTGCGGCTTTCCAGGCCAGGGCATGTTCTCGTCCCCCGCCACCAATGACTAATATTTTCATATCGAGTGTCTCGTGTAGTAGAGCTGTCAGTTTTAGTGACGGAAATGACGCATGCTGGTAAATACCATCGCCATACCATGTTCATTGGCAGCGGCAATAACCTCATCATCACGCATCGAGCCGCCGGGCTGAATCACAGCCGTAATACCAGCTTCATGGGCAGCATCGATACCATCACGGAACGGGAAGAAGGCGTCGGATGCCATGACGGAGCCTTCGACCTGAAGGTTTTCGTCGGCCGCCTTGATGCCCGCAATTTTTGCGGAATACACTCGGCTCATCTGGCCGGCGCCTACGCCTATCGTCATCTGGTTCTTAACATAGACGATGGCATTAGACTTAACAAACTTGGCGACTTTCCAGGCAAACAGCAGGTCTTTGAGTTCTTCGTCGGATGGTTTGCGTTCTGATACAACCTGCAAATCATCCAGGCTGACCATGCCGAGGTCGCGGTCCTGTACCAGCAGGCCGCCATTGATACGCTTGTAATCAAGTCCGGGAACCGGCTCGCCCCATTCGCCACAGGCCAGCACGCGTACGTTTGGCTTTTCTGCCAGTACTTTCTGTGCTTCATCACTTACCGCAGGTGCAATGATAACTTCAACGAACTGGCGCTTGATAATTTCGGCGGCAACGTCTTCTTCCAGCGTGCGGTTGAAGGCAATGATGCCACCGAAGGCGGATGTCGGATCAGTTTTATACGCGAGGTCATAGGCACCCATACTGTTATCCGCGATAGCGACACCACAGGGGTTTGCATGCTTGACGATAACACAGGCGGGTTCTTCGAAAGACTTTACGCATTCCAGCGCGGCATCGGTGTCTGCCACGTTATTGTATGACAGCTCCTTGCCCTGAAGTTGTGTTGCGCTTGCTACGGAGACTTCGGCAGGGTTCGCCTCTCGGTAAAAGGCGGCCTGTTGATGCGGGTTTTCACCATAGCGCATTTCCTGAGCTTTCTCGAACTGCATATTAAAGGTGCGAGGGAAGTTGGACTTGCTGCCATCGGTGTTGATCTTGCCGAGATAGTTGGCAATGGCGCCATCGTATTGTGCTGTATGTTCGAAGGCTTTTACCGCAAGGTCGAAACGTGTCGCGAAGGTAATGCCGCCGGCATTGATTTCGTCGATCACGCGAGAGTAATCTTCCGGGTTAACAACAATAGTTACATATGCGTGATTCTTTGCTGTTGAGCGAACCATGGTTGGGCCACCGATGTCGATGTTCTCGATTGCGTCATCCAGTGTGCAGCCTTCGCGTGCCACAGTGGTCTGGAATGGGTACAGATTGACAACCACCAGGTCGATGGGATCGATGCCATTGATTTGCATAACCTCATCGTCGGTGCCGCGGCGTCCCAGAATGCCGCCGTGAATTTTCGGGTGTAGTGTTTTTACACGGCCATCCATCATTTCCGGAAAACCCGTGTATTCGGAGACCTCGGTGACAGGCAGGTTGTTGTCATCCAGTAATTTAGCGGTTCCGCCGGTGGACAGGATTTCGACGCCGGCATCGACCAGTGCTTTGCAAAGTTCAACAATACCAGTTTTATCAGAAACACTTACAAGTGCCCGTTTAACAGGGCGTGTGCTTTCATTACTCATGACAGACATTCCAGGTTGGATCTAGTGGGTTGCGAATTATAAACCAAACAACGCTTTCTCAGTAGTGGCAGGTGTTTGAGCCCTGGGGGGCTGGCGGCGAGAGCCGCCAGATATCAGGCCTGTAGTTTAAGGCGCTTTGGTGTCGCTACTAGCGTAGCAGATGGTATGTTTTTAGTTTTTTACGCAGTGTGCCGCGATTAATGCCCAGATATTC
The DNA here is from genome assembly GCA_041589175.1 of Gammaproteobacteria bacterium. Lineage (GTDB taxonomy): Bacteria > Pseudomonadota > Gammaproteobacteria > SZUA-229 > SZUA-229 > SZUA-229. Next base: position 5,448 of record JBFHWF010000020.1, on the reverse strand, counting down.
AGCAGCGCGAGACTGATTTCCATCGACATGTTTCATAATCAGTTCCAGCAGAGGTGCCTCAACCTGCTGCAGTACCAGTTCATAGACATTGCCCGGATTCTCGTCACCCAGATCATGCAGATACTGTGACAGTGAAGTACGAATGGTGCTACTGATTCCAATGGTTTGAGCTTCGTTTTTTATATTTTGTAAATTAATGACATTGCTATTATTCATGCTGCAATTCGCCTGTTAGTGGTAGTCAGTTCAAAGAAAGAAATAACCTGCTGCAACTGCTGCTTTGCATCTTCAACCTGGTTGATCTGCTTTTTAAAATCCTGGAGCAGGCTTTCGTTGTTGGCCTGGTGACTTTTGCAATACCAGCCAATATGTTTGCGTGCAATTCGCACGCCCCTTTGTTCCCCATAAAAATCGTAAAGATTGATCAGGTGATCCTGCAATATCTGGCTGATCTCCTGCTGGCTCGGGGTGGCCAGTAAGTTACCTGTTTCCAGGTAATGATTGATCTCACGGAAAATCCATGGACGCCCCTGTGCTGCACGACCAATCATTATCGCGTCAGCACCGGTGTATTGCATGACGGCACGGGCTTTTTCTGCTGTTGTTATATCGCCGTTGGCAACCAGCGGTATGCTGATGTGTTGCCTGACCTCGGCGATGGTGTCGTATTCCGCTTCACCACGATAGGCATCGGTTCGGGTACGCCCGTGTATGCTCAGCATCTGTATACCGCAGTCTTCAGCGACTCTGGCAATATTGAGGGCGTTGCGATTCTGCTGATCCCAGCCAGTGCGAATTTTCAGTGTCACCGGAACATCTACGGCTTCGACTATGCGGCTAAGGATACGTGCTACGCGGGGCTCATCTTTCATGAGTGCAGAGCCAGCGGCAACATTACAGACTTTTTTAGCTGGGCAACCCATATTGATATCGATGATCTGTGCGCCATTTTCAACGTTGAAACGGGCGGCCTCTGCCATCTTATCGGGTTCAGTACCCGCTATCTGCACACTGATGGGTTCTGCCTCTCCGGCATGATCCATACGTAGACGCGTCTTACGACTATTACGCAGATGCGGCTCACTGGTGACCATCTCTGAAACCACCAGCCCCGCTCCCATACGACGACAGAGTTGTCGGAATGGACGGTCCGTAACACCTGCCATAGGTGCAAGGAAAACCGGTGATGTTAGTGTGTATGGCCCGAGTTGCATGCTGTTGTCCGTGTTCTGCGGACGACCAATGTTACTCCGATTGATGCGCAGAAAAAATAAAATTTTTTAAAATTTTGTAACAAAAAAAACTTGATTTTATAAGGTGTTAAAAAAATCAGCGACTTGTAGAAATGTGTTCAGATCAGACTGAAAAAACAGTATTAATTGTCACTGACAGGTCTTACCTGTAGCTGCTTTGTGGAACGTAAAGGTTCCACGTGTGGGGGGGTGTCAGGCTGTCTGGCTCGGGCACTGATCATCGGTGCAGTGGTTTGATAAACCTGCCATCTGCTTCAGGGTGTCCAGTTTATGTATTTTTACGTACTTGCGCTGGGTCGACAGAATACCTTCACTCTGGAAGCGACTAAAGGTACGGCTGATCGTTTCAATGGTTAGCCCCAGGTAGTTGCCGATATCCTTGCGAGACATACTCAGGTTAAATTCGGTTTCTGAAAAATTACGCTGCTTGAGGCGAGAAGACAGATTGACCAGAAATGCCGCGAGACGCTCTTCGGCGCTTTTCTGTGCCATCAGCATTAATAGCGACTGGTCACTGGCGATTTCCTTGCTCATGATTCTGAACAGCTGGTGGTGCAGTTCGGGAATCTGTGTGCTCAGGCTTTCCAGTGTTTCGAACGGGATTTCACACAGGCTGGTGGTTTCCAGTGCGATCGCCGAACACGGATGAGTGCCTTCGTGGATGGCATCCAGCCCCATCAGTTCGCCAGGCAGGTAGAGCCCGGTAATCTGTTCGTCACCCTGCTCACTTTCGCTAAAGGTTTTGATTGAGCCGCTGCGTACGGCAAAAATCGAAGTGAATTTCTCGCCACTGTTATACAGGTAGTCGCCTTTCTGCAGTGGGCGGCTGCGCTTGATGATGTCATCCAGTCGATCGATGTCGCCTATGTCCAGTCCGAGGGGCAGGCAGAGGTCATGCAGGTTGCAATTCTTGCATGCGGTTTTCAGGCTGGAGAGTTTCAGTGGCTTGCTTGACATAATGACTAATTACTAGATATCGAATTCCTGTACAGGTAAATGAGTTTATCCGATTCCAGCACTAAAAGTAAGCGCTATTTACCTCCGCCGAGGCAGGGAGGGGATGCCGGTGCGGCACCTTTTTCTGCCCACTCATCAGGCGTCATGGTATGCAGGGCAAGTGCATGCACTGGACCGGCGAGTTCGTCTTCGAGTGCCTTGTTAATCATGCGGTGTCGAGCAACCAGCATTTTGCCATTGAATGCCTCGGAAACTGCGATCACCTTAAAGTGTGACTCGGAGCCCGGGGGGACATTGTGATTGTCGCTTTCATTGATCACCTCGAGGTGGCTGGGTTGTAATGCCTGCTCGAGCTTGTGGATGATATCGTCTTCTACACTCATGTTCGTCGTGGGTTTGTGAAACAGGAGAGTATTTTAACAGTATTAATGGGAGCTGGGTAAGAGGCAAAAAAAAAGAGCCGGTCTCCACCCTGTGACGACCAGCTCTTTACTCCCCCCCAGGAGATTTTCTAAGTATGTATCTGCGAATACGCGTTTAGAATAGTAATTGAGCTGGAGGTGTGCCTTGATGTGGATCAACAAAAATCAATGTCACTACAACTCTTATGGAAAAGGAAGCCAATGCTCATCCTGGTATATCTCAAGTGCCGGGAAGTTACGTTTGTAGTCCATCTTGGGGTGGCCGTCGATCCAGTATCCCAGATAAACATGGGGTAGCTCATAAAGCTGTGCCAGCCATACCTGTTGCAGAATAGCGAAAGTTCCGAGAGAGCGCCTGGCCTGTTCGGGATCAAAGAAGGTGTAGACAGCGGAAAGTCCCCCGGACAGAAAGTCCACGACAGCTACACACAGAAGCTCACCCTCAAGCCTCGATTCGATAAAAATGCTGCAACCCCAGTCATTCAGCAAAAAGCTCATAAAGTCTTCGCGGGTTGGGTGGGCCATATTGCCGTCCAGGTGGCGCTGGTTGAGATAGCGCTCATACAGGGAAAAATATTCTTCCTTATAATGGGCACTCACTACACGGGTCGTCAGGTCAGCATTGGCTTTCAGGCAGCGCCGCAGGCGGCGGCTGGGGCGGAAGGATTGTGTATTGATACGGCATGGAATACAGGCCTGGCATTCTCGGCAGTGGGGGCGATAAACAAAACCGCCACTACGGCGGAAGCCTTTCCCAACTAGCAGGTTATACAGCGGGGCGCTCATTTCAATCTTCGGATCGGGAATCAGGTTAGCTGACAGGCGATCATCGAAATAGCCACAGGTGTGTTCAGCAGTGATATAAAGACTCAGGTTATGTGAATTCATAATCGTAAGTTTAGTCAGTGGTTGCAGTACCTGTGTATGGTCTATGCTTCGGCCCTGATGCAGCCACTGTTAATTCATTTCAGTCACTACATAATGCCTGATTTACATCGTTGGTGACAATATCCGGCGCTCGTGTCTATGTATGGATACGTCGATACATCAGGCGCTAACAGTGCTATAATGCGCGCCCTTTAAACAATACCGGTTGTAACACCCGATGAGTTCTGATTTACCCGTATCACAACGCACACAGCAACTTGAAGCAGCACTGGAACAGCGTATCCTGATCCTCGATGGTGGCATGGGTACCATGATTCAGAGCTATAAGCTGGAAGAAGCGGATTATCGTGGCGAGCGTTTCGCTGACTGGCCATCGGATCTCAAGGGTAACAATGACCTGCTGGTACTGACCCAGCCCGGTATCATTCGCGATATTCACAAGGCTTACCTGGAAGCGGGTGCGGATATTGTCGAGACCAATACCTTCAATGGCACCTCCATCGCCATGGCCGATTACGCCATGGAAGAACTGGTGTATGAGTTGAACTTCGAGGGTGCGAAACTGGCCCGCGAAGCTGCTGACGCCGTGGCGACTGCCGATCGCCCACGATTTGTCGCCGGTGTGCTTGGCCCAACTAACCGCACCGCGTCTATATCGCCCGATGTCAATAACCCGGGTTACCGTAATGTTAGCTTCGACCAGTTGGTTGAGGCATACACTGAGGCGACCCGTGGCCTGGTGGATGGCGGCAGTGATATCCTGCTGGTAGAAACCGTGTTCGACACGCTGAATGCCAAGGCGGCCCTGTTCGCGATTCAGCAGTATTTTGACAATAACAACATTAAATTGCCCGTGATGATATCCGGCACCATTACGGATGCCTCGGGGCGTACCCTGTCGGGACAGACCGCGGAAGCCTTCTGGAATTCACTGCGCCATATCGACCCCATCAGTTTCGGCTTTAACTGTGCCCTGGGTGCGAATGAGTTGCGCCAGTATATCGAGGAAATGTCTGGCATCGTCAGTTGCCATATCAATGCGCACCCCAATGCGGGTCTGCCAAATGAATTTGGCGAATACGATGAAACGCCAGAAGAAATGGCAGCGGAAATCGAGCAGTGGGCACAGGCCGGTTTCCTGAATATTATCGGTGGCTGCTGTGGCACCACGCCGGGGCATATCCAGGCGATTGCCGAGGCCGTTTCCAAATATCCACCTCGCCAGTTACCGGATACACCGGTCGAGTGTCGCCTGAGTGGACTCGAGCCGCTCAACATTAATGACAACTCACTGTTTATTAATGTGGGTGAACGTACCAACGTCACTGGCTCTGCGGTCTTCAAACGCCTGATCCTGGAAGGGGACTATGACACGGCACTGAATGTTGCCCGTGAACAGGTTGAGAATGGCGCCCAGGTGATCGACGTTAATATGGACGAGGGTATGTTAGACGGTAAGGAGGCCATGGTGACTTTCCTTAACCTGATTGCCTCCGAACCGGATATTTCCCGTGTGCCGGTGATGATTGATTCGTCCAAGTGGGACATTATCGAGGCCGGCTTAAAGTGTATCCAGGGCAAGGGTATTGTTAACTCGATCAGCCTCAAGGAAGGCGAAGAAATCTTCATCAAGCAGGCAAAACTGATTCGCAGCTATGGTGCAGCCGCGATTGTGATGGCCTTCGATGAAACCGGCCAGGCGGATACCCGCGATCGCAAGATCGAGATCTGTACCCGTGCCTACAGGGTTCTGACCGAGCAGGTTGGTTTCCCACCGGAAGATATTATCTTCGACCCGAATATTTTTGCCGTCGCTACGGGTATCGAGGAACATAATAACTATGGACTCGACTTTATCCAGGCAACGGAAGCGATCAAGAAAACCCTGCCTCACGCCATGGTGTCCGGTGGTGTGTCCAACGTGTCGT
>JBFHWF010000019.1:0-36224 GCA_041589175.1 Gammaproteobacteria bacterium | reverse complement strand
GAATCATCTAAATTCGTAAAAAGGGTGCAAAATGTCTAAATACCAGGGGAGTTCGATATGTCTCAACTGACCAAAGAAATTGGTGATATCTGTATTTCCTGCACGATCGTGCCAATCGTTGGTATGTGTCTTGTCACTGCGCTGATCTATTACATTCTTCAGTTGTTCTTCTAGCTAATTCAAGCGGCCGTTTTAGGATTCTCTCATCCTCCATCTGCAGATGGAGCTGTTTTGCTTCGGGTGTTTACCTGTAATGCTGTATCATCGCAGTTGAAATTGAGTGAGGTCTATTGAAACGCCTTTTCATAGCCCCCATTTAAAGCCCCAGGTAATATTTATTAGCGAGAGAAAAAATGCTGACACGAATTGGTTTATTCCTGATAACAAATATCGCCGTGCTGGCGGTGCTGAGCATTTCTATGCGGGTGCTGGGTATCGATCAGATGCTGGCAGATCAGAGTATGGGAATTAATCTAACCGGCCTGCTGTTTATGGCGGCTATCATGGGTTTTGCAGGTTCTTTTATTTCCCTGGCCATGTCGAAGTGGATGGCGAAGCGCTCTATGGGTGTACAGCTGATTGAGCAGCCTTCCAATAGCCATGAGCGCTGGTTAGTTGAAACCGTGCGTCGCCAGGCAGAGCAGGCGGGTATTGGCATGCCTGAGGTAGGTATTTTTAACTCTCCCCAGCCCAATGCCTTTGCAACTGGCATGAATCGTAATAATGCACTGGTAGCCGTGAGTACCGGCCTGTTGCAGGCAATGAATCAGGATGAGGTCGAGGCAGTTCTTGGTCACGAAGTCAGCCATGTTGCCAATGGCGATATGATCACCATGGGCCTGATTCAGGGTGTACTAAATACCTTTGTAATATTTATATCCCGTGTGATTGGAACCATCGTTGATCGTGTGGTATTCAAGAATGAGCGTGGCTTTGGTATCGGTTATTTCGTCGTTAGTATTATCTGTGAACTTATACTGGGTATCTTCGCCGCGATGATTGCCGCATGGTTCTCTCGACGTCGAGAATTCCGTGCTGATGAGGGTGGAGCACGACTGGCGGGTACCCATAAAATGATCGCAGCATTACAGCGCCTGCAACGGGGTCAGGATGAGGCGGTTGATATGCCGGGTGAGCTGGCAGCTTTTGGTATTAGTGGCGGACTCAAACATGGTATCGCTGCTGCGCTGATGACGCATCCGCCGCTTGAAGAGCGGATCCGAGCCTTGCGTGAAAGAGCTTAATTCAGGGTTGTTAAAAAAAGGGCGCTGTTTTAATAACAGCGCCCTTTTTTATTGCCGGCCTCTTTATAAATTAGCCGGCCATTGAGGTGAAGTCATAATCCAGATCAGGGGCAGGTTCCTGCAGGAAATTACCCTGAATAAAGTTAATCCCCATACCCCATAAAACAGACAGGCTGGTGGCATCCTGTACACACTGGGCAATGGTTAATTTGTGCATCTCCATTGCCTTTTCTGTTATAGCCTTAACCGCTTCCTGATTTTCGGTGCTAGTCGATAGCTCTTCCATAAATGAGCGTTCCAGCTTCAGGTAATCAGCTGGAATATGCTTTAGCAGCTCGAATGGGTTTTTCCCGGTGCCAAAGTCGTCCAGTGCAAAGCCGCAGTTTAGCTCCTGTAAAGACTTGGCCAGCTCGGCGGTATACTTCAGGCTGGTAACCGCAACACTTTCTTTTACTTCGAAAATCAGACTGTTCTTGGGAACATTGTATTTTTTGAGTTGCTGTTTCAGCCAGGTCATCAGGCTGGCATCTTTGAGTGAGTTGGCCGCCAGCTTGACGAAGAACAATGTTCGTTTGCCTTCTTTCCAGCATTGCGTCAGGGTAGTTATGGTATTGAGTAATACCCAGCGGTCGATGGCGATTGCCATGCCGGTACGCTCTGCGGCAGGCATAAAGTCACCCGGCAGTATGATGTTGCCTTCCTTATCCATCATGCGGACGAATACTTCGTAGCGTTCATCAGTATCGCCGTGCAGGCTAATGACAGGCTGGTAGTAGAGTACAAAACGGTTACTCGTAAGTGCATCTTTCAGGTCAGTAATAACATTCGCATCGATTTCTTTCTGCGTAAGCTCGCCTTCTTTGGGCTTGTAGATGACCGTATTGTTCGGGCCCTTATCATGGGCCTCGGCAATAGCGCGCTCAGCGCGTAGCAGAATTTCCCCGGCATCAGGTGCATTACTATCGATAATGCTTACGCCTATAGAACAGGTTGTGTTCTGGGAGGTGTCATTAATTGTGGTAATGAAATCCTGGCAGGTCTGGCTGATCGTGGCGGCATATTTTTCAACGCTGGTAAGCGTCTGTTTATAGGCAATAACGGTAAAGGTGTTACCCTCGAAGTGAGCAACGATATCATTGCTGCCGGCGGCTTTTTCAAACTCACGGGATATTTGCTGCAGGAACTGGTCTGCACCAACTACACCCGCACTTTGCCTGATTTCGCTAAAGCTATCGAGGTGAATTAATAAAACAGCGGCGGATAGTTTCCCTGCTTTTGCCTGTTCAGATGCAGTCTGGATATTTTCCATAAAGTACTGTCGATTATAGAGGCCAGTAACCGAGTCACGCTGACTCATCTGTACCAGCTTTTCTTCCAGTTCTTTACTGTCTGCCTGGCTGCGAATAATAATCTGGATGCAGGGTTCACCGTCTATGCTTGCGGGGGAAAACTCCATTTCGCCTTTAAACTCTGAACCATCTGCATTTTTCAGTTGTAGCTCAAGGGTTTCTGATTCGCAGCGCTCACCCTTACAGTTTTCTCTGAGAAATGCTTTAAATGTGTTGATGTCGTCATTAGCGACCATATCGAGAATCGGCATGCCTTCGAGGTCTTCTGACTCATCAAACCCAAACAGCTCCAGATAAGATTCATTAGAGTAAACATGCATGCCTTCATGGATATAGGCGATTGCATCTCGTGATGAATCTAGCAGAGTCGAGCAGCGTTTTTCGGTTTCCCGATTAATCTTTTCCAGCTGATGTAGCTGGGAGATGCTTTTGAAAGCCTGTACCTCTCGTATGATAACAAGCTCAAGGTGCGACGGATTGTCATAGGATGTGAGGTCTCTGGCTCCCTGTCGCATGGCTTCGACAACTTCCATTTCATGGCCGGGACGATTAACGGATATAACAGGCACCGGCGCGGCGGCATTCTCTTCGATACACTTGATGGTTTCTGGCAGGCTAATGAGTTCCATGCCATTCGAATACAGTAGTATATCCGGGTGTTTTTTCTTAAGCGCCTCGATCAGATCTTCATCATCTTCTACGCGTGTGGTGTGGGCGGCATATCCTGAACTACGCAGGATTTTCACAACATTTTCTTCGTTGTTAAATGAATCATCAACGATGAATATATTTACCTTGTTATCTTTATCCACGTCAGGGTTTCCAATACATCCAGAAATTTAACTATTACAGCGAAGACCAGATCGAGTCAAAATTGTCGGGATCTGATTTCTTCGAACTATTGCCACTATCATCTTCATCCGGCGTGTCATCAGCATTTAACTGTGCAAACTGGAACTGGGTGAATGAGCCCGTGTGTTCACGTATGGTGCCTAGTTTGATTTCCATATCCCGTTCGTAAACGTGCATATTCAACTTGTTACCCCGGCGAAATGCATGAGCCGGTAGTAACAGTGTAGATGGTTGCTGTATGGGCTTTATTCCAGGCAGCATCAGGCAGTTGAATGGATCCTCGTGCTTACGCTCTGTACGTTGTACAGTACAGGCAATCACCTTGGGTGAAAGAATCTGCACACCAATTTCGAGCCCGTTGTCTCGACTGAACTGCATCCAGCGAATGACACCCACGCGCCACTGGTAGGTACGGTCGGCTTCCAGTTCACGGATGCCAATCAGTTCGCCTACCTGAGCACGAGAGGGGTGATCTGATGCCCAGCTCAGGCAGTAGCCCCCGGCGCTGACATTAGTGATTTTCCAGTGCAGATCAGGGGCTTCCTTGTTGAGTTCGCCGAATTGTTCTTCCTGGTCATGTAGCTCCTGAGCGTAACTCTCTGTAAGAGCACGACCCTTAGCTACCATGTCCCAGGCATTTGCCGACTTGCTCTCACCATTTTTTAGCTCAGGATGCGTAATAAAGAAAGCGGGATCCTGTTTATTGTCGAAGACATCACGTTTAGCGCGCTCAGAGTCAGGAATAGACTCCAGGGAAAACATTTTGTTCGGCTTTTTCGACTTGGGTTTGGGTGGAGTTACTTCCACCTGGAGCGCACTGTATATGGGATTCAGGCCAATAGCGACGCGTATATCCTGGCTTGGACGCTCAGCTCGTGAGAAGCGGCGCTTGGCACACAGGCTCCATGAGGCAATCAGCGTGCGAATCGTTTCCTGGGAAACTTTATCACCGATATTAGCACTCAGAGAGTGTTCATCTGTCTGCGATTCCAGCTTTTGCAGGTGTTCGATCAGGCCAGTTGTTTCGATTGCTCTGCAGTGCTCCAGGCGCTTGAGGTCGTCTTCGGAGACACAATTAGGCGGCACGTCGCTATCGAGTCGACTAATGAAATAGCGATTTAGTTTGTTGCGTGCTGGCGTATGATCCAGCCGTGTCATTTTAGCCCACTCATGGATCGACTTGAACAGGCGCTCCGCATCACTCTGTCGCAGTGCATTTGGGCGAGCCAGTGAAAATAGCAGAATCTGTTTATAGTGGTCTTCGACGGTAATCGACTTATAAGGGAGCTCTTCGTCCTTTATGCCTTTCTGGGAAAGCTTTTTCGCTTCGGCATAGGCATAGAGTCGATGGATATCCCACCAGATACCCGTGGGTAATTCGGTATAGATCTGACTGGAGCGTAATAACAGCTCCGAATAATAGTGCAGTGAGCGCTGGCTAGCGATCAGGGCAGACTTACTATCAACCTTATTGATATTATTGGCGGCTTCAAAAATCAGGATCTTGTAGCCGGTCGCCATCTCATTGAGCAGGGCCTGGTTAAGATGAATGATCTTCTGGCTTTTTTCTGGCAGTGGCAGAGTGCGATTAACAAAGTGCTTGTGTAGCTGGTTGAAGATGTGCCGAGTGGGCTCCCGCAGGTTCTCCATGTTTTCCAGGCGGTACTTGGGGGGCATAGCGGTACGATTGAGTCGGAGCAGGCCGTTGTATATCTGGCGGGTATAATCCCCCATATTGGCGCGCTTGAGGTCGGCTAACCACTTTTTGACTTTCCTGGGGTGTACGGGAAAGTCTTTATCTTCTTCTGTTTTTTGTTCCGGAACGTTTAATTTCATGTCGTTATGAAGCTACCAGGTCCTGTGCTATCCATGTTTTTCCCACGCAAATTAAGAACTCGCCTGTGAAAAACGGGCAGTAAGCCGAAGTCTATCCTATTTGAGGCCAAACCTTAATATAAATAATAATAAAAACAGCGAGATAAGCGCTGTTTTTAACATAAATTCAGTGAATCACCTGTTTTATAGCTCATTCGCTGGTGTTTTGCTTTTCTCACCGGCAATCTCCCGAACCAGGCGAGGTACCAGAAAACCCGGTAGCCGCTGTCGCATCTGGTGAATCAGTATTTCTGCCTGTTCGAGTGGAACATCATAATGTGCCGCACCGGCAACCGGGTCCAGCAGATGCAGGTAATAAGGCAGTACCCCAGCTGAGTATAGAGTTTCTGAGAGAGCGATTTGTTGTTGGAGCCCGGTATTGACATTGTTTAACAGTACGGCCTGGTTAAGCAGAATGATGCCAGCTGACTGAAGCCGTCGCAGTGCCGCCTTTTCCGGCTGGGTGATTTCATTGGCATGATTGGCATGTATCACCACCGTCAGCTGGAAGCGGTGGCTGCTTAGTGCCTGTACCAGCCCTGCGGTAATTCGGTCTGGCAGCACCACGGGCAGACGCGTGTGAATACGCAGGTGTTTGAGGTGAGGAATACCCTGTAATTGCTGGATCAGCTGTGAAAGACGCTGATCTGACAATACCAGTGGGTCGCCACCGCTGAGGATAACTTCGTGGATATCCTCATGTTGCCGGATATAGGTCAGCGCAGCTGAGGTATCGTTATAAGACGCCTGTTGCTGCTGATAGGGAAAATGACGCCTGAAACAGTAGCGGCAGTGAACCGCACAGGCTGCAGTCGTAATCAGTAAAACGCGGCCATGGTACTTGTGCAGTAGCCCAGGTACCTGGCAGGCATCGAGGTCGCCGACGGGGTCCTTGTGGTAACCCCTGACGTCATCCAGTTCGTAGCGGCGATTGAGTACCTGGTGCAGCAGTGGGTCGGCGGCATCGCCAGCGACCATTTTATCAATGTAGGCCTGGGGGACTCGCAGTGGAAATCCAGCATCATTTTCACTATAACCATCGATATCCCCAGGCTGTAGATTCAGCTGGTCCAGCAGGCTTGTGGTGTCTGTCACGGCCTGAGCCAGCTGGCGTTGCCAGTCTGCCTGAGTGGTAGCCGTGCGAATGTGCCGGGAAGCGATCATGGGGATAGTTTTTGGCATTAATGTGCGGTTCCGAGTATCATATGCGCTGCTTTTAAACGCCCATAAGGTTTTACAGATGGCATCATACAGTACAAATGATTTCCGTGGTGGTCTTAAATTACTGCTGGATGGCGACCCGGTATCGATTATCGAAAACGAACTGGTTAAGCCCGGCAAAGGCCAGGCATTTAACCGCGTTAAGCTGCGTAACCTGAAAACGGGTCGCGTAGTAGAGCGTACCTTCAAGTCAGGTGAATCGGTTGAAGCCGCCGACGTAGTCGATGTGGATATGGAATTTTCCTATAACGACGGTGAGTTCTGGTATTTTATGGATCCCAACACCTTCGAACAGGTCGGCGCGCCTGAGTCCGCAATGGTCGATGCTGCCAAATGGGTGAAAGGACAGGAGCTTTGTACGGTAACTTTATGGGATGGTGCACCGCTAATGGTGACGCCTCCAAATTTTGTCGAGCTGGCCGTGACAGAAACGGACCCCGGCCTGAAAGGTGACACGGCGCAGGGCGGTACCAAGCCCGCGACACTGGAATCCGGCGCGGTGGTAAAAGTTCCGCTGTTTATTGAAGAGGGTGAAGTCCTTAAGGTCGATACCCGCAGCGGCGAATACGTGTCACGCGTTAAAGACTGATGCCCGACCACAAACACGACTGGCAGCCCGGCATGCAGCGGGAGCAGCTTGAGTTAAGAGCCCGAATACTAAACAGTATTCGGGCTTTTTTTGCTGTGCGGGATGTGCTGGAAGTGGAAACGCCCATACTCTCTCCAGCCGCGATTACGGATCCCCAGTTACATAGCTTTAAAACCCGGTTTCGGCAGCAGGATTATTACCTGCATACCTCCCCCGAGTTTTATATGAAGCGTTTGCTGGCGGCTGGCGTAGGAAATATCTTCCAGCTGGCCAGGGTGTTCCGTGTCGATGAGCAGGGGCCAAGGCATAACCCGGAGTTTACTTTGCTGGAGTGGTATCGCACGGGCTTCGATCACCAGCGACTGATGGATGAAGTCGAACAGTTGCTGGGTGAACTACTGGCGAAAAATCTAACGGCCGGGCGCATGAGTTATCAACAGGCATTTGAACAGAGCCTGGGTATTGATCCGCTTGAGGCGAGTGTTGAGTCGTTACAGGCATGTGCTCGTCAGCATCAGATCGAAACGCCGGTTGGCATGGCGTCGGCCAGTAAGGATGAATGGCTGGACTGGTTAATGGTAGCCGCCGTTGCACCCGCACTGCCGGAGAACCATCCCACCTTTATCTATGACTACCCGGCCTCCCAGGCGGCACTGGCAAAACTTAACCCGGATGATCCCCGGGTCGCCCATCGTTTCGAGCTTTACTGGGGAGAGCTGGAGCTGGCAAATGGCTTTTATGAACTCACTGATGCTGCCGAGCAACGACAGCGTTTCGAACAGGAAAATCGCCGTCGTCTACAACAGGGCCTGCCCGAAATGCCGATCGATGAATTGCTGTTAGATGCCCTTGAAGCGGGTATGCCCGATTGTGCCGGGGTGGCCGTGGGTATCGATCGCCTGATGATGATTTTGCAGGGTTCGAATCATATCAATGAGGTCATCAGTTTCCCAACAGGGAAGTGATAGGCTTGCTGTTCTCCAGATAAAGTTATTCTGATAAGCCTTAATCGAATTCGCGTTTATTCGCGTCCATTAGCGGACTCTGCTGTTAAAAAATCAAACAGATAATAAAAAAGCCCCGATCATTTCTGATCAGGGCTTCTTTTTAATCACCGATCGTAAGCGATAGGCTTACTGACATTGCGTTCGGAAACGTGCGGCTTTACCCGAGCAAAGATCAGACTGGAAGCGATCGTCTTCTTCCTGGTTAGCCTCGCTTTCAGCTGACGCTGCTGCTTCAGCCTCGGCGGCTTTCTGTGCTGCCAGGGCTTTGCGTTGTGACTCCAGCTGACGGCGCTCCGCTTCCAGGCGACGACGCTCGGCTTCGAGTTTACGTCGTTCCTGTTCCGCTCGGGCACGATCTGCACGGGCCTTGTCGGCCTGGGCTTTTTCCCGCGCTTTTTCATTGGCGGCAGCCTGTCTTGCCTTTCGCTCTTCTTCCGCTTTCTGCTGCTGTGCGGCAGCCTCTTTTTCTTTGGCGGCTCTGGCAGCTTCCTGTTGCTGGCGACGCTTCTGATCCTGTTCATGCTGGATCAGTTTCTGCTCAATATCATACAGTCGGTTTTCGGCATCGACGTTTCCACGGGATGCAGAAGACTTGTAATAGCTTTGCGCACGTTCCAGATTTTTCTTAACGCCAATGCCTTTTTCGTGCATATCGCCCAGAATAAACATGGCCTCGCCATTACCGCGCTTGGCTTCGGTTGCCAGCTCATTTAGCCAGGGCTTATGGTCTGGCTTGAACCCGCCAGTCTGGACTTCCAGATAGGTCAGGCGGTGTCTGGCTGCAGAGTAATTATTCGCCGCAGATTTTTCGTACCATTCGCGGGCCTTGTTAATGTCTTTAGCGACGCCACGGCCACTTTCATACATCGAACCGAGCTGGTACTGTGCCTGTGCATTGCCCCCTTTGGCCAGCTTCTGCTGAAATTCAAAAACGCCTGCATCATAGTTGCTGGCAGCTACGTTACCAGCAGCTGAAACACTCAGCCCCAGTAACGCAGCCAGCAGAATATGCTTAAGGCGACGTGTCGTTGTTATAGTTTTCGCTTGCATATTAGATGACTCGGCAATAGTTAGAAGATTACGTCCATGGAAACACTGATCACATCGAACTCATCAATAGTGCCTGGAGTTCCGCCGATAGATGTGTTGTTAGCATCTATCGAACCCAGTCCATCACCCTTACCTGCAGTGAGTTCAACCATCTGATATTCAAATTTTAATGCAATACTGTCATCGATGTCGTAACGTAAACCTACAGTAGTTGAGTCCTGTGTGAGAGGTGAACGTGCGGCAGGAATTCCTGTTGGTAATGTACCGGTATAGTCATCACCTTCTGATGTTCCAAACGTGATATGTGGAAGGTATTTGCCCATGCGGTAACCCAGAGTCAGGTAAGCACCATCCTGGTTAGGGAAGATAGCCTGAGTCTGGCCTTCGGTATCGGTGGTTACTGCCTCGGTGTAAAGCACGAAATCGTTCCAGTCCACAGAGGCACCGATAGTGTACATTACACCGCGTTCATCCAGATCGAGCAGGTCATTAGTTTCTGGTAAACCAGTGGTTGGATTGGTCGTGCCTTGTTCGAGTTGAATCATTGGGCTGATTGCACCTGCTCGTAAGGTCAAATAAGGGGTATCTAGCTGGAAGTTAATGCCATAACCATCTGTGGCCCGGAAGTTAACCGTGCCCTCTTCAACCTGTGCAGAACCGATAAAGAATTGCGAGGTGAGCTTGGTTGTTCTGTTTAGGTAGGATACATATAGCCACTCGAGTCCAAGATAGTTTTTGAGTGGGTTGTTTTCGTAAACTTCGACCGGTGGACGAATCCAGGGGTAGAGATAACCTACACGTGAATAATCCGAAAGCAGGAATGTTGACAGGTTGAGCTTACCGGCACGCAGGCTTGAGTTGTCGCTGAATTTGTAGCTGACATAGGCCCACTCGGCTTCAACCTCAAAATTACTGTCGGTTGCGGTAGCCAATAGTTGAGCTGCACCACTGACCCGATCGCTGACCTGGGTACGGATGTTGATGCCATAATGAGAGTCGTTTTCCAGACTGACATGTTCAGTAATTTTATCGAGATAACGACCATCTTCACTCATAGTGGCTCCTGTTACAGACAGGAAACTATTCATTTCGATATTTTCGATAGCGTAAGCTGGCGTGGTTAGTGCTGATACTAAAGCCAGGAAAGAAGCTTTCCGGAATTGCATAGATTATCTCCAGATTTATGCGTTAGTTCTTATTGTGAATGGCGAGCCATTAACTTATGTGTTTTGTATAGGTTGTGTGGGCTAGCGGCTGCTAACAGCAATCTGCTGACCCAGTTTAACAGTCAGGTCATGTTGTATTTTAGCATCTACTGAAATTTTGTCATTGAACAGCAATACCACCGTGGAACCCAGATTAAAACGCCCCATTTCGATACCTTTTTTAAGGCTGATATCAATATCGCCATACTGACGATGTTCAATGTGGCGTTTGCTGGGTGGTGTCACCGGGCCAGACCAGACGGTGTCCATGGCAGACACATTGACCGCGCCAACCATAATCAGCGCCATTGGACCCTGCTCAGTTTCAAACTGGCACACCAGGCGCTCATTACGGGCAAACAGGCGGGGTACGGTATTCACCGTGTGTGGGGCGACACTAAACAGGCGGCCCGGCACATAAACCATATCGGTAAGTCGCCCGTCGCAGGGCATATGGATGCGGTGGTAGTCACGGGGTGACAGATAGATGGTGGCAAATGATCCATTTTGGAATGGCTGTGCCAGTTCATCGATACCACCCACCAGCTCGAGCAGGCTATAGTCGTGGCCCTTGGCCTGAAATATTCGACCATTTTCAATGGCCCGAGCCTGACTCACCGTACCATCGACCGGGCTGACCAGAACAGAATCATCGCCTTCAATCTGGCGTGCATCGGCTTTCAGGGCACGGGTAAAAAATGCGTTCAGTGTGGGGTAGGCGTAAGGGTTTTCTTCTACCGCTTCTGTCATGTTTACATCGTGTAAGGAGAGGTAAACACGCAGTGAAAAATTCTTAAAGGGTACCCACTTCACTCTGGCCAGCCGGTAGATGATGGCCGATAACAGGTGATGGGGCAGCAGGTAGAAGGGCCAGGCCTTCAGGTAATCAGACAGGGATGCTTTCATAATCAAACTCGATCAATTACCACCACACTTACCGCCGCCACACTTACCCGCGCCGCAGCGCATGCCGCCGCCCATCGCTGTCTGGCGTTTAACCCGTGCGGTGAAATTCTGGGTTTCACCTGATGAGAGTGTCAGGCTAAAGTTGACCGTGTCTCCATCCTTCAGGCGCTTGAGCGGATTCATTAGCATCAGGTGGTAGCTACCCGATTTCAGCTCCAGCGTACTACCCGCTGTAATGCGGAGTGTTTGCTGGGGGAGCATACGAGCCACACCATCGATATCCTTTGACAGGTGCATTTCAACGGTTTTGCTGGCGTCGCTGGTTACGGCGGTAATGTCGATGTCCTGCTTTCCCGGGTTGTGTATCTTCATAAAGCCGGCCATTACCGATGCGCCCGGTGGAGCTTCCGGAACCCAGGCATCAATGATGTTGAGTTTATCAGCCGCCTGAGCGGGAATGAGATTCAGGCTGAGGAACAGCAGCAGGAGTAAGGACTTCATGGAACAACTCGTGTGTAGAGAATTTTCTCGTGATTATATGCATCACGGGGTAACATTTAAAGCGACCACCCGGAAATGAGCGTAAATGATGACAAATGTCACACATCGGCCACTGGCTGAACTGAAAACCATCCGCGACATGATTCGTTGGGCAACCAGCCGCTTCTACGAAGCTGAGCTCTACTATGGGCATGGCATGGCCAGTGCGCTGGATGAGGCGGTGTATCTGTGTCTGTTTGCGTTGCATCTTCCACATAACTTTTCCGAGACCTATTTTGATACACACCTGACAGAAGACGAAAAAAGCCAGGTGTTTCATTTGCTGATGCGTCGCATTAAGGAGAAGATTCCCGCTGCCTATCTCACTAATGAAGCCTGGTTTGCCGGTCTGCCATTTTATGTCAATGAAAATGTGCTGGTGCCTCGCTCACCCATTGCCGAGCTGATCGAGAAGCGTTTCGAACCCTGGGTAGATGCGGAGAAGGTGGAAAACATACTCGACCTGTGCTGTGGCAGTGGTTGCATCGGTATTGCATCGGCTTATGCGTTTGACTGGGCGTACGTCGACATGGTGGATATTTCCCCCGATGCGATCGAGGTGGCCGACGAAAATATCCATCGTCACGGGCTGGAAGAGCGAGTGAGTGCGATACGTTCCAATCTGTTTGAATGTGTGCCTCAGCGGCATTACGACATTATTGTGAGTAATCCACCTTATGTGGATGCAGAGGATATGGATAGTCTGCCGCAGGAATATCATCATGAACCTGAGTTAGGGCTGGCGGCAGGCGATGATGGTCTGGATCTTGTCATTCCCATTCTGCAACAGGCGCGGCAGTTTCTGACCGATCAGGGAATCCTGGTGGTGGAAGTGGGTAACTCCCAGTATGCGTTACAACAGGCCTATCCCCATGTGCCATTTCTGTGGCTGGAGTTTGAACGCGGTGGATCGGGTATTTTTCTGCTGACAGCGGAGCAGCTGGACGAGTATTCGTTTTAGGTTGTGTTACCGGATTTTTGGCTGGCCGGGATTTATACCGGCTTGAGGCGAAAAATGGGCAGTTTGAACCAGAAGCTGACACCTTCATCCATATTATTCATGGCACCAATTTCACCGGAGTGCAGGTCGACCAGTTGCTTACAGATGGACAGGCCAATGCCGTTGCTCGGTTCATTGTTGGTCGGGCGATTGCTCAGTTCGGCATTTTTCACAAACAGCTGATCGAAATCTGCATCCCTTAATCCCGGGCCGGTGTCCGACACAATAACGGAAAGATGGTTATCATCAAACTTGCTGCTGATGGTAATGGTATCGTTTTCCGAACAGAATTTGATGGCATTATCCACCAGGTTATCGAGCACCTGCGCAATACGTGAGCGGTCAGCCTCTATAGGTGGGCAGTTTTCACTGATTTTGCTGATCAGATTAATACGCTTTTCACTCGCATAGCCGTGATGTCGCTTGATGGCTTCAGAAATCAGTGGTTCGATCTGGATGGGAATCTTGGTCAGTCGAATATTACCAAAGCCGCCGGCCTGGGTATCGATAATGTATTCGGCAATGGAGTTCATATAGTTGGCCGACTGGCAGATCGCGTCGAAACTGGCGAGTACCTCGTCAGGGTTCATCGGCTGCTGGCTGGATAGTCTGAGCCGAGCGCTGGCGGCGGTATCCTGAATCACCGCAATAGGGCGACGCAGGTCATGGCTGGCAGTGGTCAGGAACTCATTATTGAGGGCCGATAGCTGTTTCAGGCTTAGCTGAGTTTGTAGTCGGGCGATGAGTATCGGGAAATTAATCGGCTTGGAAATATAGTCGTTGGCGCCGAGTTCCAGTGCACGAATAATGCGCTGGTCTTCATCAATGGCGGTAACCATAATAATAGGCAGGTCGACCATGGAGTATTGCTGGCGCAGGGTATGCAGCACCTGAAGCCCCATGATTTCCGGTAGCATGATATCCAGCAGAATGGCATCTGGCTTGGACTCGGCCACCATGTCGAGCGCTTCCTGCCCATTCACCGCAAAGCGCAGGTTATAATTGCAGGATTGCAGGCGCCTGGCCATGATGTCCCGATTAAATTCTTCGTCTTCGACGATTAAAATTTCAGGAGTAGTAAAGTACATTTTTACCTGTTTGATTCGCTCGTTATAATAATTATTAGCGTACAGTTTTTATAGTAATTATGATCCTTTGCAGCCACTATATTGATTATGCACCCGGCTGGCAAGCCATTATGTTAATATTGCGCCATAAAATCATTGAGGTACTCGTGTGTCAGGTAATACATTCGGCAAATTATTCACGGTAACCGGTAGTGGTGAGTCCCACGGTCCGGCACTTATGGCTATTGTTGATGGCTGTCCTCCAGGTATTGAGCTATCCGAGGCTGACCTGCAGATTGACCTTGATCGCCGTCGTCCCGGGCAATCTCGCCATACCACGCAACGTCGTGAGCCAGATCAGGTAAAAATCCTGTCGGGTGTATTCGAAGGTCGCACCACGGGTACCCCTATTGGACTGCTGATTGAAAATGTGGATCAGCGCTCGAAGGATTATGGCAATATCGCCAATACTTTCCGCCCCGGTCATGCCGACTATACCTACACCATGAAATATGGTTTTCGCGATTATCGCGGTGGCGGTCGTTCTTCTGCCCGAGAAACCGCGATGCGCGTTGCCGCCGGTGCGATTGCCAAGAAGTTTCTCAAGGATCGTCACAACATCGTGATTCGGGGTTATCTGTCACAACTCGGCCCGATCAAGGTCGAGAAGCATGACTGGGATCAGGTCAGCCAGAATCCGTTTTTCTCACCGGATGCCGATAAGGTAGCAGAAATGGAAGCCTATATGGACGCGCTGCGCAAAGAGGGTAACTCCGTGGGTGCAAAAATTTCCGTGGTTGCAGAAAATGTGCCCCCCGGACTGGGTGAGCCGATTTTTGATCGTCTGGATGCGGAGATTGCGTATTCCATGATGACTATCAATGCCGCCAAGGGTGTGGAAATTGGCGGCGGTTTTTCCTGTGTTGAGGCAAAGGGTACCGAGTTTCGCGATGAGATCACACCCGATGGATTCTTAAGTAATCATGCAGGCGGTATCCTCGGTGGTATCAGCTCGGGACAGAATATTGTTGTGCATACGGCATTCAAGCCAACCTCGAGTATGCGCCTGCCGGGGCAGAGTGTTGATATTAATGGCGAGCCACTGGAAGTTGTTACGCATGGTCGCCATGACCCCTGTGTGGGAATTCGTGCAACCCCCATCTGTGAGGCGATGCTGGCACTCACGCTGGCGGATCATATGATGCGCTTCAAGGCGCAGTGCGGTGATGTCGCACCCGAAACGCCGGTTATTCCAGCTGGTGAAGATTGACAAATAACGTGTAAGCACAGGACCCTGGTCACTGGCTTTTAATTATCAATAGTTAATGAGCTGTCTCTGCCGAGGCAGCGTCCTCGGTACTTAATCACACATGTCTGATTCTGCATTGCCCTACTGGCGTCTTTCCGGTTTTTACTGGGTGTATTTCGCCTCGCTGGGTGTGGTGGTGCCTTACTGGACGCTATATTTAAAATCCCTCGATTTTGATGCACGGCAAATTTCCGAACTCATGGCCATACTCATGGCCACCAAAATTGTTGCGCCTTATTTATGGAGCTGGATTGCGGATCACACCGGGCAGAGTATGCGAATTATTCGGCTGGGCAGTGTGGTGTCTGCGATTAGTTTTGCCGGTGTATTTATCGACAGCAGCTTCTGGTGGCTGGCACTGGTGATGCTGTTATTCAGTTTTTTCTGGAATGCAACGCTGCCCCAGTTCGAAGCGAATACCATGAACTATCTGGGTAGTGATACCCACCGATACAGTATTGTACGTCTGTGGGGCTCGTTGGGTTTTGTGATCGCGGTTATCGTTATTGGTGCCCTGCTTGATACCCTGGGTTATGCCCTGATACCCGCCTCGATATTTTTTCTTTACCTGCTCATTGCTCTGTTCAGCTTTATGGTGGGCGATGCAAAAGTTATCACTCAGCATGAATCGAATGGATCGATATGGCAGGTTATACGTCAGCCACATGTGGTGGGCTTACTGCTCATCTGTTTTCTGATGCAGATGAGTCATGGGCCTTATTACACGTTCTATTCCATTTATCTGACACAGTATGACTACAGCAGTAGTGTACTCGGCTGGCTATGGGCGCTGGGGGTGATTGCGGAAATCATTCTGTTTATGTTTATGCATCGTCTGATGCCTCGTTATGGTCCAGGCTATCTTCTTGTTGTAGCACTGCTATTAACCACAATACGCTGGTTATTGATTGGTTATTTTGTTGAGAGTTTATGGATAATTGTACTTGCCCAGTGTTTACATGCGGCCAGTTTTGGCCTTTATCATGCGGTTGCTATCGAACTGTTTCATCGGAATTTCCGGGGTAAGCTACAGGGCAGAGGGCAGGCGTTGTATTCCGCAATCAGTTTTGGTGCCGGTGGAGCAGTCGGTGCATTGATTAGCGGGGCTTACTGGGATGTGGTGAGTGCAGAGCTGATATTTGCGTCAGCTGCGTTAGTTTCATTTGTTGCGTTTCTGATTGCGATTAAGTTTTCCGCGACTGAGCGTGTGTGAAAAAGGTTTAGACTTCGTACAGTATGAGGTGGTCGCAAAAACGGGGGACAGAGCGCTTTGCGATCTGTCCCCGAGTGTGATGAACTGTTACGGCTTTTTATTTGCGTTTATTCGCGTGCTTTGCGGAAAAAATCTTTTACATTCACACAAAATAGCCCGGCCACATGACCAGAGCGTTCACTCAACCATTGATGGCTAAAAGAATACGCAAATGAACGCGAATAAACGCAAATATGTTGATCGTGTGGCTCAGTAAAATATTCAGAACAAAAAAGCCCCAGTCTCGTAGACTGGGGCTTTATCGACCGATTTTACAGGGCATCAACAGATTCAGTTAATGCTCTGCTGTATGTCGGGCTTTTTGATGTCAGCGCAAAGTCTTAGTGGTCGTGACCACAGCCGCCACCATGGGCATGTACATGGCCATGGCTGAGTTCATCATCGGTTGCATCACGAATGTCCATCACTTCAACTTCATAGTGCAGGGTTACACCCGCCAGTGGAGGGTTGCCGTCGATGGTAATGTCGTCACCATTGATTTCACTAATCGTAATCAGAACCGGTTGGCCTGCATCGCTTTCTGCGTGGAACTGCATGCCGACTTCAATTTCAGCCTCACCAAACGCCGCACGGGGAATAACCTGTGTAATAGCTGGATTGTATTCACCATAGGCATCCTTGGGCTCGAGTACCAGATTAAAGCTGTCACCCTGGCTGCGGTTTTCCAGCGCCTGCTCCAGGCCAGGAATAATGTTGCTGTGGCCGTGCAGGTAGGCAAAACTTGAATCGTCGGATTTATCGATCAGCTTGCCGTCGTCGTCTTTAAGGATGTAATTAATCGTAATGACTTTGCCGCTGGTAATGGTCATAAGAAGTAACCTATATAGGTAATATTGAAGGAATATATGTGAATAGATGCGGAGTATACCTTATTTACAGGCCCATCGGTATGCCCGTTAAACCGGTAGCAACTGGTATAATGAATGTGAGATTGACGGGAAACATGATATGAGTAACCAGGAACTGATGGCATTCGCCGGCGAAATTGCCGATGCTGTTGCACAGGTGCACCAGAAATATTTTCGACAGCCGGTGTCGACGGAATATAAGGACGATAGCAGTCCGGTCACCCAGGCTGACAGGGAAGCGGAAATCGTCATGCGTGAGATGGTAATGCAGCGCTATCCCGAGCACGGTATTCTTGGAGAAGAATTCCCGCCACATCAGCCGCAAGCCGATTACGTATGGATCATCGACCCCGTTGATGGCACCAAGTATTTTATGACGGGGCATCCCATGTTTGCCCTGTTGCTTGGACTGGCCTATAAGGGTGAATTTATTCTGGGAGTGATCAATCAGCCTATTACCGGTGAACGCTGGATCGGTGCCGACGGCATCGGTAGCTTTCTCAATGGGCAGCCGATCAAAACTCGCCAGTGTGCATCAATCGACAGGGCCATTCTGGCGCGTCCCGGTTTCGAATGGCATACCGAAGGGCGCGACCATTATATTGAAAAAATCTGGAAGGCCTGCCACTGGTCGCAGTGGGGTGTTGCACCCTATGACTATGGACTTTTAAGTAGTGGCTTTATTGATATTGTTATTAATGCCGGTCCACTGGTGCATGACTATGCGGCACTGGATCCTGTCATCCGTAATGCAGGTGGCATGATTACTGACTGGCAGGGAAATCGCTTACATATTAATTCACCAAATCATATTGTGGCCTGTGGCAATCCCGCGTTAATCCCTTCGATTATAGAGTTACTGGATTTCAGGGAAGCGTGAATATGAAAACAGCTGTCATTTTAATATTGTTTTTTATAAATGGCAGTGGTGTTGTATTTGCACAGACGAGTCAGGAAGAAGCGGAGGCCTGGTTCGAAGATGATAGTGAGTGGCAGGCGCTACAGGTGAATGAGGGTGAACTGCAATTTATTCAACCCATAGAGAACACACCGATACTACACAGTAAAAGCGAATTCTGGCTCGATGAAAATAGTTTACAGAGTGGTTGGGTAAAATTAAAACAGTGTTACAGTGGGCTGGATGCCGTCGGGCGTACCGATGTCGTTTATGCCTATGAGGCTATGCGATCGTTACAAGTGACCTATACAAAACAAATCTCAAGTTACACCGTCGCAGGTAACAAAGTGGAACTGGAGGATGTTCAAGCTGGTGCGGAGCTTTGTGTGCAGGCACAGGTTAAAATTTTTCAGGTACTGGGTGATGGCCGATACCGTATTCGTAACGGCCCCTATCATCGCAAATTTTTCGATGGCTATTACCCGTATCATGTGAGTATCACCATAGATTATAGTGGAGTGCCACTGTCCTTTCGCAGTGTTCAGCCGCCACCACAGCCAGGTTTCGACGTAAAAGTACGTCCATCTGGGCTATTTATCGATAGCTGGTTTGAGGGTGTGTTAGAGCTACAGATAGAATTTGATGCCACTCACTAAGTTTCTGTATGTCATTGGTTTTCACTCACTAATGACGTGATTTTTAAGGTGACAGGAAGTCACAATATATTCTTTAATTTTCAGGACCCTCTCTGTATCATTCCCGCTATCACTATTTTGTAATGCTTTTTCGTGAATACGATCAATTATGCAGGCTCATGTCAGGCTGCTAGTGAGGAAAACCATTGGAATTCAAAGATTTAAATAATATTGAAAATGCGACAAGTAAAGGTATGGCCGAGTCTATGCGGTTTGGTATCGCGTTGCTTTTTATTGTTGTCATTATGCTATTTTCTGGCACCCAGATCAGTGGTCTCGAAAATGGCTTCCTGCTCGTCGCCGCTGCCATGATCGGTGGTTACATGGCGATGAATATCGGCGCGAACGATGTTGCGAATAATGTCGGCCCGGCGGTCGGCTCGCGGGCACTTACCCTCACGGGCGCGATTCTGATCGCTGCTATTTTCGAAGCGGCTGGCGCATTAATTGCCGGCGGTGAAGTTGTCAGTACCATCAAGAAAGGCATTATCGATCCGGCACAGATCACTGATACCGATGTGTTCATCTGGTTGATGATGGCAGCCCTGCTGGCAGGTGCTATATGGCTGAACATAGCAACAGCGCTGGGTGCCCCGGTATCGACCACGCACTCTATCGTGGGTGGCGTACTAGGTGCGGGTATTGCAGCCGGTGGTTTTGCCATTGCTAACTGGGGAAAGATGGGGCAGATTGCAGCCAGCTGGGTGATTTCCCCCGTTCTTGGCGGCTTGATCGCAGCAACCTTTCTTTATCTCATTAAACGCACGATTACCTACAAACCCGATATGCGTGAAGCCGCGCGTAAAATGGTGCCGATCCTGGTGTCTATTATGGCCTGGGCATTCGCGACTTATCTGATGCTTAAGGGAGTCAAGAAACTCTGGAAAGTCGACTTTATTACTGCCGCTATGATTGGTGCTGCAATTGCTATTGTGATCTACCTGGTGATACGGCCTATGATTGGCCGTGCGGCGGAAGCGATCAGTAACGATAAGATGGGTGTTAACAAGTTATTCACCATTCCGTTAATTTTTGCAGCCGCACTGTTGAGCTTTGCCCATGGGGCAAACGATGTGGCTAATGCGGTGGGCCCGCTGGCAACAATAAACGAAGCGATTATGCAGGGTGGTGTCGCATCCAAGGCAGCCATACCAACCTGGGTCATGCTGGTCGGGGCCCTGGGTATTGCGCTGGGTCTGGCACTGTATGGGCCGAAGCTCATTCGCACGGTGGGGACAGAGATTACTGAGCTAGATCAGATGCGTGCTTTCAGTATTGCAATGGCGGCTTCCATCACCGTTATTATCGCCAGCCAGTTAGGCCTGCCCGTGAGTTCAACCCATATTGCTGTGGGCGGTGTGTTCGGTGTGGGCTTTTTACGTGAATATTTGAAGACCAGTTATTCGACTATGGTGGAAGAAGTTAAAGCCCATCATACTGAACAGGATGAGACCGTTATCGAACAGTTTTTACTTGAGTTCAAACAGGCCAGTGTGAATGATAAGCGTGAGATGCTGAAGCAGCTTAAGCAGCATTCGGCTAAAGCTGAGCTCAGTAAAAAAGAACGTAAGCAGTTACGTAAGTTATATAAGCAGGAACTGGTTAAACGCTCACAGCTGTTAAAGATTGCTGCAGCCTGGGTGATTACCGTTCCGGCAACAGGCTTGTTAGCTGCGATACTGTTTTTCACTATTCGTGGTCTTATGATGCCCTGATAATTTCAGGGCACATATAAAGTCGTGAAAAACATTCGTTAAGCACGGTGGCCAAATCGCTGCCGTGCTTATTCAATACCTTCCTTTTTCAGTCGATCAATAATTCGTTGCTGTATTTTGGGTGCTATCTGTTGCCCGAACTGCTGGCCGGCGTGCATGCCTTCCTGCGAAATTCTTGGCATTACTCTGATCATTTTCTTGCCAAAATCCGTATTGTTAAGCTCGATCATTTTCCTGAGTTCATCCGCGGTGAAATGGCGGTCATAAATCGGATACATCATACTGCCAAGCGCGCCATTAATGACAAACTCTTCATTCATAATGCCATTGATCTCTTCTTTAACAATATCAAAAGCTTTAGGGTTGATGTCTGGGCGAGAGCGTTTGAGTGCAATCACCATCTGCTGGATAAACAGGTCGGAAAACTGTTTGCCCATAGCAACGGCAGACTGCCCGGTTTGTTGAAGGAGGGTGTCGATGAGAGCACGTTTTTCCTTGCTGATACTGCTTTCACTATGTGCACTAAATGACAGACTTAGAAGTAAAGTGATTGTGATAATTTTAAGTTTCATGTTAATCCTTGTTGTGTTCAGAAATATCCGGATGCTTACAGTAATGTCATTATAGTGAATAGCTAAACGACTGGTATAACTCGGTAATAGTTTTTGAAGCAGCACTCATTCGACCCTGTACATCAATATGACTGGAAAAATTTTCTGCCTTATAAGCAGAGAGTGATTTGCTTCGGGATTTACCATCTGCAAACTTCATAGTGACATCGGCATCGATAAAACCCAGTACAAATGGACGCGTTTTATCATAGTCCATTTCGAAGTCTTTGCCATGCATGGCTTCGGCAATTACTACCCCCAGCGGACCAAGCTGAGAACTGCTGGACTTTAACAGGTCTGCCTGGTGATTCGCCTCGAACTTTAAACGCTTGAGTTTCACAATGATCTGCCTGGGCTGTGTTCTCCAGCTGGAGGTGTGATGATTAATATGCTTCTTTAGTAGTTCCAGGGCAGTGGGTGAGAACATATCATCACCCAGGGTCCAGATGCCGTACTCGTCGCTATAGAGCATCAGGGAGCCAATGCTATACGCTTTGTCTGAGTCAGGGCGGAGGTCTTCGATAATAATGGTGGCCTGGTTGCCAATACTGCCAATGGAAATGTCGTCCTTGATGACAATTTTCGGTTGTGAGCATGCAGACAGGGTTAATAGTGTTACGAGCAGGCTAATCAGGAATAATTTATTGTATTTCATTCACTTGTGTCCATGTTGTTATAGGTTTATCTAAAGAGTAATAAAGTGTTTGAGCTTGATATATAGGCTAATCTCCTGGTAGCAGCCGTCATCGCCATATGTGTATTAAAGCGTGATGCGCACCATGATAGGTCGTATTCTGTA
Organism: Gammaproteobacteria bacterium; assembly: GCA_041589175.1. GTDB lineage: Bacteria > Pseudomonadota > Gammaproteobacteria > SZUA-229 > SZUA-229 > SZUA-229. The sequence continues at coordinate 14,171 of JBFHWF010000019.1, read as the reverse complement.
AAAAAGTCACCTAATTCTTCATTTTTGTATCAGTGTTGTGCAGCATAGCGCGATTTAAACCAAAAATTGCTGGCCCGTATTTTGCTCCTCAGGTTTTTACACCGTTTAAAACAGTGAGGAGTCTGTGATGTCTGTTGCGATAGAAAATGCCTGCTTATCCAGAAGCAAGTTAATTATTAATCACGATATTATGAACTGTACTGCCGAAGGGGTGACCGGAAATTATCTCTATTCGGGTCGTGCTCTTGGTTTATCAGAACCCTGGGATATCATACAGCTCCACACCTATTTGCATTCTGAATGGCATGATATTCAGCAGCATTATAAAAACGTCGGCCTGAAACATAGTAAAAATGTTATATGGAATGTGAGCTTACGCGAACTGGGACGACATATTGGCTATCAGCCTTCGGTATTTTTCTTCGGTCCCCATGAGTGTCGATTCTGGGGTGATGAAGACTGGTTAAACTGTGTGAATTTTATAAATTCCAAGAATAACTTTATGAAACTGGCGGAACAGCTGGGTGTTGATGTACCTCTAACACGTTGTTTTGACTCGGTTGCATTAATTAAAGAAAAGGATATCAATGAGTTTGTCTATCCCTGTTACCTGAAAGCGGCTATTTCCGTATCCGGTGTTGGTATCTATCGTTGTGAAGATCGAGAGGCATTGCTAGACGCAATGCAGGAATTTAATCATCGAACACCCGTACAGGTGCAGGAAGAAGTCATTACAGATCGCTTTCTGAATCTGCAGTATCAGGTCGTTGGTAATGAGGTATATCGTCTCACAGCCAGTGAACAGATTCTCGATGGTTTTGTGCATCAGGGAAACAGGGTTCCCGCATCCCATGAGCCCTGGGCAGCGGTCGACAGGATGGCTGAATGGTTAAAAGATAATGGTATGAAAGGTATCTTTGCTTTTGACGTGGCGGTTGTGCAGACAGAGAAGGGACTTCGGTTTCCAGCAATTGAATGTAACCCGCGCTTTAATGGCGCATCTTATCCAACCTTAATCGCACAGAAGCTGGGTATAAAAGAATGGACCAGTCTTACCCTGGATACCCAGTATAAAAAACTGTCGTCCATCGATTTGTCCGGGATCGAATATGACGCTACAACCGGAGAGGGTCTGGTAATCGTTAACTGGGGCACGATTAAAGTGGGTAAGTTGATGGTACTGCTGGCAGGTTCAGCAGAGTACCAGGAAGCATTAAGGCTAGAACTTGAGGCGCGGCTTTGATAAGGTATTTTGCTTCTCCCTCCAGGTACCTTATGAAAACGCATGAGCACAGAAAACAACTATTCGATAATGATTCACGGCGGTGCCGGGGCACTGGATAATGTTAAGGATAATAAAACCGCCGTCCGTTACCTGGAAAGTATCAGAACCATTCTGGAACATGGTCGTGACGTCATCACACATGGTGGTTCTGCTTTACAGGCGGTAGAAACCTGTGCCTCGTTGCTGGAAGATGATCCGGTTTTTAATGCGGGTTGCGGTTCAGTACTTAATGAAAACGGTAAGGTGGAGATGGATGCGGCGATTATGGATGGCCGAGATCTTTCGGCGGGTGCCGTTGCCGCAGTACAGAATATTGCTAACCCGATTCAACTGGCCCGTTATGTTATGACGGAAAGTGAACACGTGATGCTAATTGCGCAGGGCGCTATGGAGTTTGCGCGACACTGTGGCATGCCGATCACAGCTGATGACTACTTTATTACCGAAGATCGTCGGCAACAGCTCGAGCAGGCACGTAAGCAACATAAGATGATGCTGGATCACGATGATTCAGATGGAAATGGTGAAGACCAGAAATACGGCACGATAGGTGCCATCGCTATGGACTCGCAGGGAAACCTGGCGGCAGCGACATCCACCGGCGGTATTGTCAACAAACGCCTGGGACGTGTGGGGGATTCACCCCTGATCGGTGCCGGTGTTTACGCCGATAATGAAACCTGTGCCGTATCCGCCACCGGTTATGGAGAGGACTTTATGCGTACCGTTATCTCCAAAACCATCTCAGATTTTATGTATATGAAAGGCCTGGATGCAACGGCGGCCACCGAGGCGGGTATCGAATACCTTAAGCGTAAAGTGAATGGCCGTGGGGGAGTGATTGTGATCGGCAACGATGGTAAATGTGCCAGTGGCTTTACCACGAAGAAAATGATTCATGGCTGGATCGAGTTGGGTGGAGAAGCGGTGGCGCGGTTTTAGTCATTGCTACTGTTGAAGAGCTAATTCAAATGGAATATTGGGGTTAGCACTAGCTATTGTGAATCTGCTTAATCAGGTCTTCAATCTGTTTGGCACAGCAGCCGCTACCCATAGATGCATAGGTTTCCTTTTTAACCTCTGCCAGTGATGATGCACCATCGACAATCGCACGAATAATGTCCATCTTGGTCACTATATTACAGGTACACAACTCGCGGTTGAGGTTCTTCTTCATAATCGCTGGCAGCTTGTCCACCGCTGCTCTGACTGCGTCATCACTCAAAATTTCTATCTGCTCAAGTTCAGTTCTAATTAATGAGCGCTGAGTGTATAGAAATTGAATGCTAAAGAAAACTACCGGCAGGCAATCTGATTTTATGAAGCATACATACTATCAGCCACCAAACAGGGTAAAGCTTAACCAGAGGTAGAGGCCATAACCTGATAGCAGAATAGCGCCTTCGAGGCGAGACAGTCGTTTGCCTGTGTAGAGGAATAGCAACAGTAATAGTGATGTCGCTAACATCACCCATTGATCAAACTGCAGAATACGCTCATGCACCTGCAAGGGTTGCATTAGTCCGGCGACACCAAGAATACCCAGTACATTAAAAATATTACTGCCCAGAACATTGCCGATGGCCACATCGGCCTGTTTGCGGATGGCCGCAATCAGGGAGATGGTTAGTTCGGGGAAAGAAGTACCCACTGCCACAATCGTCAGGCCAATCGCCGCTTCAGAAATACCCATTGATCTTGAGAGGCCAATCGCACCGGTGAGTAACACTTTTGAACCTGTAATAAGGAAAATCAGCCCCAGTAAAATGCTTGCAACAATCCAGGCTGAACGCGTGGGAAGGTTGCTCACCACATCCGCTTCGGCTTCGTGCATGGTGGCCGATGGTATGCTGTGTTTGCGTTCACTGATGTATGTCCAGCTGAGGTAGGCGGAGAATACGATTAACAGAATGATCGCATCGAGCAGACTAAGCACATGATCGTTCATAAATAACAGTAGCAATAATACGCTACTTGCTACTAATGTGATGGCATCGCGGCGCAACGCGAGTGGTCTGACGGTTAAGGGGGTAATCACCGCACAGGCCGCGAGAATTAGCAGAATATTACCAATATTACTACCAACGACATTGCCGATAGCAACATCGGGTTGCTGGTTTAACGCAGCATCAACTGATACCACCAGCTCGGGTGCAGAAGTGCCGAAGCCGACAATCACCAGGCCGATCAGTAACGGCGATACATGAAAGCGTCGTGCCGCAGACATGGCGCCACGGATCAGGATTTCTCCACCAAAGGCCAGCATGGCGATACCGGCTAGAGTCAGGAATATATCGAACATATTAATGAACGTATAACATCAGGGTGCGGGAATTTTAATGAGTTTTAAACAAAGACAACAGAGATATTTAAGTTTTTTTTAGTATAAAAAATTCATAGCCATAAAAGTCGCCGTAACGGCGATACATGTCAATTTCCTGTTGAAAGCCATGATAGATCTCCAACGCAGTGGGATTATCTGAATATTTATCTAACAACTGTGGCAGTTGTTGCTCGATGGGTATGAAATAGTTATCCATCCATGCGGTGCTGGGCAGGGTAAAGTGGTCGAGCAGGGTATAATCGGTCTGTTGTATCTGTTCGATATTCTGATTGATGGTTTTAATGACGGGGTATTCGTTATTGAAAAATTCCTTCAGTTCGCCAGGTGGGGGTTCTTTGATATACACGAGCTCCGTGGCAGCAAGACAGGCGCCGGGCTTCAGCAGTTCGTAACAGCGGTCAAGTCCGTTATAAAAGCCCATGCTGTAAAGTGCGCCTTCAGACCAGATGATATCGAAGCTATTGTTTTCGAAACGCATATCCTCCATAGATTCCAGCATCGGAATGATGCGAGTGTCCAGTCCTTCCTGTTTCGCATTTTCACTGAGGATATCAAGGAACCCCTGGTGATTATCCAGTGCAATAATCTCAGCCTCACAAATACGAGCCAGTTCGAGTGTCTGCATCCCCTGGCCACAGCCGATGTCGAGAATATTGGGGTGCTCAGGAATATCGGGTATCGACATAAAGGCGCGACGGGTCGAGGTATTATCCCCCGGTCCGCTGCGGGGCAGTTTTTCACAGAGTTCGTAGATATATTCTAAGCCGTGCATAAAAGAAGTTACAGCGCCTCAGTTATCGGGTGATACACAAAGTAGAACGAAAGAACAATTATTATATAGAATAATTGTTCTAGTGTTTTGCGTTATTTGCAATCTATTATCGGTCGAAGATGTCACTAACACCGCTTGCTTAGTTTGCATTGCGAATTTTGTTTTGAATTTCGGCTTCGATACCCTCGGATTTCATCTCCCGGTAAACAGACTCCATCTTTTTTGCAAAATCTTTATGTTCTTGGTTAAAGAATGTATATAGGGGTATAGTTTTAAGATTCATCAGGCGATGTACAGAGTTGTGATTATTTTCCCTGAGGCGGTGTTCAATCGTATGTTGTATGCCTAAGAGTACATCAAGCTTGTCATTTATTAGCATGTTAATCCCGGTGTTCCAGTGGTCGAATCGCGTAACATGATTATGTTTTCCAATTCTTCTTAACTCATTGTCCAACCAGAATAAGCCCCTCATATAGCCAATGCGTAATTCGGGCATAGCAAGGTCTTCAGTGCGCGTCATAATGAGCGGTTTGAGTGAATAGGCAGAAAACGTGATTGAATATATAGACGCATCAACTGCGACTAACCCTGGTAGTTTATGCTTATAAAACATCGCTCTCAGAAGCTCCCCATCCACCTTTCCCTGTTTCACATATATGCTGCAGGTTAAGGGTGGGCAGGAAATGATATTAAGCTCGGCCCCCGCCCGTTTGAATGCCTCGACGAAAACAGGCTCTATGAGCTGGCGTGAAAAATCATTTTTAGATCGGGGAAATGCCATGGTATAGGTGGCAGTAGAATCGCTGCTCACTGGTAGCGGCAGAAGCAGAGAGAGCAGTAAGAGTAAGTTAACTATCAGATTTATATTCATATTATTGCCTTCCTGATGACGCTGAAGGAAGGAGTTGATGTAAAGCTTATGGCAAGAACCTGATATAAGACTAGTAAAGGTATGTGATGTTGTCAGCTCGAACAGACAAAGGGTACAGGTTGTGACGAATGGATATTGCCTTTGCAGATAACGGCTTGAGATCCGATCTGGAGGCAAATAAGATGTTATTGCATCCTTACCTCCAGGCGTAGCTGAAGATAGATGCATATCATCAGCACCCCAAGTCTTATGTTAGCTTCTTTCAGATGTTTGGTTTTGCAGCTTGGGAGCTGTGCCTGGCGCTATTCTTCTTCCAGGTTGTTGTTTGATGTTTCACTGGCGGCCTTGTTGCTCGTCATCGAAAGTGCGCGAACTTCAGTAATAACATCGCCTGTGATATCGGCAGCAGGGTCATACCATAGCATTGAGCTATCGGTAATGAATATTGCCCTGGCTCCAATGCGCTGTCCGACTTCTTCAGCTATGGGCTGTATTTGTTTGCGTAGCTGCAAAATAAGGGCTGCACGGATTTGTTGTGATTTTTGCAGGGCGATATTCTTGGCCTGCTGCATACGTTGGTTAGCAATGAGAGTGATCTGTTTTAGCTCTTGTGCTTGTTTTTGAGAAGGTGTTTCACCAATTTCTTTTCTCTTTTCGGCCAGTTGCTCATTGAGCTTTTGCGAAATCATGTCGAGCTCAGCATTCAATTTCTGGTTGGCAGTATTGATTTGCTGTGAAATGGCGACATCCTGTCCGGTGGCCTTGGCTATGGCATCGAGATCGATAATGGCGATATCGGTTGACTGGTCCAGGTTGCAGCCACTGGCAAGCAGGCTGGTAATGAAAAGTAGATAAATTTTGAAAAGGGATATTTTTTTCATTTTGTTAGATTCTTTTGCTGCTGTGAAATTTAATTTGGCCAAATGTAGCATTATTTAGGCGGTGAAGTGATAGTTTGTCGGTTAAATTTACGTATAAATTCGATTTGTGATATCTGTTACATAAATATCAATATTATATATAAGTCATTGAAAATAAATGATATATAGCTATTTATATGCATGCGATCATATGACTTTCCCACTGCTTTGACCGAATTTTCATCGATTAGGGTCAAATATTCTAGATGGAAATAAAAAATGTAAAGTTGTTGTCAGAATGCTTTACATTTTGTTCAGTCGCTTGACCTCTTTTCTAACCCGTTTGTAGGATAACTAGCCGAATTACATGGGAAAAAGTCCCGGCTGGCGTGAAACTTGTAGAAGCCCCTGCCTAATAACAAGTGCATACGCACAACAATAAAATAGACCTGCTGTTGTCTGGATCTAGCGGGTGAAAATGTTGATGGATTAAAAAATGATTAAAAAGAAACTGGCTGTTGCTATCGCCTATGCATTGGGGCTTAGCCTTGCACAATCAACCTTTGCGGGCTCTTATGATGTTACGATATCAGCAGACCCTACTAACTCTGCGATAACAGAATCATCCGGTACTTATGATAGTACGGGTGAAAATGCAAATCTTTCTGCTGCGGATATTATCTCATCCTGGGATGCAGGGAATGGAGCGGTCATTAGAGCCATTACTGATGATCCGGCAACTTCAGAAGTTGGAAATATTAATATCAATACAGACCTGAAGTTAGACAGTGCTAACTCTGCAGGATCAACGCTTCTTTTAGTTTCTGATAATGACATTAATATCAACGCCAGCATAGGTCTCGCCAGTAACATATCCCCACTGGATATGATGTTTGTAACCTCAGGTACAGGAGTGGTTAACCTGTACAGTAGTATGGGACCAATGAGTACGGTATCGATTATAGGTGATCTCGTTATTGGAAATACCGGCTCCTATACGCTTTCTAATGCCAGTGATTCTCTCACGGTTAATTCAATCACAAATAATTCAAGTGCCGGTGGTTTTACCTATAGTGCTGGTAGATTACACATTGCAAACGATGGTATTGAGTTCAATGATACGGGGTTACTGGGTAAAGATTTCGTGCTGGGAGCCGATCATGATCTGCAGGCTATGTCGCAGACAGTCGGCACGCTTGATCCCGACAGTGGAAGCGTAATCCAGAATGCAGGTAGTAATACAGTAGATAACGCGTTAACGATTAATGCCGGTGGCACCTACATCATGAATGGTGGCAGCCTGACAGCAGGCCAGATCAATGTTGATGGTACGTTCACATATGTTGATGGAAGTGTGAAATTAACTGATGATGATATGACCATTGCCGATGGTGGGCTATTAGGTTCTACGCTGAGTATTGATGCTGGAGAGGACTTTGCTGCCGTTAACCAAACCATTGGTGTGGATGTAGATAATGTGGGAGCTGTAACCCAGGTAGATGGCACTAATACAGTTCAACAAGCGCTAACGATTAATGAGGGTAGTAGTTATACCCAGTCGGGTGGTCAGAATACCGCGGATACGCTGAATATTAATGCCGGTGGTGAATACGCTTTAAACGGCGGTGACCTTTCCGTAAACACGACAAATAATAGTGGAACCATGTCGATTACTGGCCTGTTAAGCGTGGCGGCAACCCAGGTGTATAACCTGCTAAGTGGCGGCGCATTAAGCTCTAACAGGATGGATGTTGATGGCGTTGTAAATCAGCAGGCAAATAGTAGCAACACGGTTGCTGATAAGTTAAATATAAATACGGCTGGTTCTTATGCGCAGGCCGGAGGTTCGACCAGTGCGACCACGGTTAATGTAAATACCGGTGCGACCTATGATCTATCTGGCGGTAGTGTAACTGCAACCGATGTAAATGTATCTGGCACAGTTAGCCAGTCGGGTGCAGCCTCGGTAGCTGCGTCGACAATAAATGTCGAGGGTGGTAGCTATGCAATTACTGCAGGAAATGTGAATACAGGCGCAATGAATATCGGTGATAACTTTGTTGCGAATAGCGGCTCTGTTACCCAAACATCAGGAGAGGCGATAATTGCGAATGATCTAACGCTCATTAATGGCGGCCGTTACGACATGGACGGCGGTAACCTGAGTGTTGGTAGAGTTATTGGTACAGGTGTATTCGATTATACCGATGGTGGCGTTCGCTTAACCAATGATGACTTATCAATTGAAAGCAATGGCTTGCTCGGTGCCGCGATTAATATTGATGCCGGTGATGTATTTGGTAGTGTCAACCAGGCAATTGGTGAAAATAACACGAATACTGGTAGCGTAAACCAGACGGGTGGTGAGAACACAGTTGACCAGGTACTGACCATTAATGATGGCAGTAGCTATAACCAGTCGGGCGGCGCAAACAGTGCCGGTAGTCTGGTAGTTAATTCCGGTGGTAGCTACAGCCAGTCAGGTGGAAGCAATAGCGTAACGGGTGCAGTTAATGTCAATGCAGGTGGTAGTTATGATCTGGTGACAGGCCAGACATTATCCGCTGGCAGTTTACTGGTTGATAGTGCTGCTACCTTCTCGGGTTCTGGTAGTGTAATTGCCGCCGGTGACATTAATGATCTGCGTACAGCAGGAACTATTGATGCAAGCTACAGTGGTGCAAATATAAACCTTGCTGCTGACATTATGAATGGTTCAGTTAATGCAACAGAATCCATCACCCTGGATAGCATTACAGTTAATGGTGATGTGACAGGTACGGCGATGACATTGACAGGAGACTCGGTGCTTAATGGTGCTGTCAGTCTTAAGCCATATGTTCTTAAGAATTTCTACAATAACGCTGTTATTACGAGCGCAAGTGGAAATAATAGTATTGCTGGAAATATTGCGATAACTCCACTGGAAGTAGATAGAGTACTAAATGTCGAAATTGTCGATGACGCGAGCATTGATGTCGTCACTGATAGTTTGGCGATAACGGGTGACCTGAATGCGAGTCAGATGAACCTGGATTTCAATGTATCTTCAGGCGCTGCATTATCTGTGCAAGGTAATACAAGTTCTCTTAAATTGGTGGGTAATGTTGCGACTGGCGGAAGTTTACTGATCGGGAATACAACCGCAACTAACTTCACTGCAAACGGTACAGGTGATTATGAAATCAATGGTGTGCTGGCAACCAGTGGTGATATAGATAATAGCAGTAATGTTGTAATCCATGATGCGGCACTGACGGTGTCTGGTGTAAACGGCGCAATTCAGACAGCAGCAGGCGATGCAATTATTGTTGGTACAGATAACAGGTATACCAATACCGCAAGCCTGATAATCGATAATACTGTTGCCGCAAACTCAAATCGAATTGGCGATACCACAGATATACAGTTATCGACGGGTTCAAGCCTGGTAATTAATGGGCATGCAACAGATGCGGTTACAGAGGACGCAGGTTCACTGATAGTGAACTATCTGGACCATATCTATACGCTTTCAAGTTATCGTGATTTTGTTTCAAATGTGGAAATGAACGCAGCAGGTGGTTCGACACAGATAAGATTTGATGATCTTCAGCTTGTGCAGCCAGCTAATACCAAGGTAAATAGAATCGATTTTTCTACCAACGGCACCTTTGGCGGTAATGAGCGAATTTACTTTGATACTGCACCTGTGCTGATTGATGGCTTGTTATCGAATACCACAATTAATGGGCAGGAGTTTGTTAGCTACGATAATACAGTGGGAATTAAATCAGCCACTACTGCAACAAACAATTTTGCTCCAGGTGGTAATGTACTTATCACTGCTGATACCAGTCTTGCAGCAAATACAGCAATACATTCGCTTGCAGTAACCACAGCCAATATCACTGGCCCTGGAGCTGCGCTAGATGTTAATAGTGGCCAACTGCTGTTATCGGGCACCTCAGTGATTAATCCAGCTATTAATTTAGGCGCTAAACAGGGTCAGGTACTTATCACGGGAGACAGCACGCTAGCGGGTGGTGTAAACGGCGCTAATGGCATGTTTATTAATGGCGGTGGCAGACTAGAGCTTGCGGCTTCTGGTGCCTTATCTGGCGAGGTTGTAGTTAACTCTGGGAGCCTTGTTCTGAGTGCGGATAATGCTATGCAGGGAGCAGATGTTACAGTCTACGATTCGCTTTCGATTGGCAGTACAACGCAAAACCTGAATTCACTGGAGCTTCTGGATGGTATTTCTAACCTGACAGGTAATGGTTCTATTGTCGCTGTTAGTCATATTTATGACACACGCGAGACAGGTGCCGTAACAGTCGACGCCAGTTACCAGAGTACAGCAGGTAATGTTACTGTGTATGCTGATGTGATGAATGGTGATGTTACTGCTGCAGGCACTGCTTTTATAGGCCGCTCAGGTAGTTACACGTACAATTATGTTGATATGAATGGAAATGTCACTGCGACAGATGTTGAAGCATACGGTAACTTCGATGGTGATATAACCGCAACGAATAATATTCGATTTAGTAGTAGTACAGTAAATGGTGTTATCAGTGGAACAGCAAATGTGAGTGGTTATGCGACACTGTATAATGCCAATACATATACAGGGTCAACCTCAGGAACGTTTGTGTTGCGAGGTAATGGTTCGATTGCAAGCAGCACAGATGTTTCTGGTTCTCTATATATGTATACCAATGATGGTGAATTAAATGTTAACCGTATTGGGGATTCCGCTGCAATCAACCTGAACGCTACTTCGAGTGTCCTGAACCTTATTGGGTCCGGTAGTGATCAAACGGGAGTTAGTGTTTATGAAGATGTAGGCGCTATCAACGTTGCAGATAATCATGAGGTGAATATTAATATTGATAATAGCCTCAACGGTACAACAACTTTGCATGCAGATTCTTTGAATCTTGGTGCTGGATCATTAGTGTTTCTTTCGCTGGGTGAGTCGAGTCAATTGACATTCGATGCGGCACCAGCCACTGTCGGTTCAACGGCAGTCATTGATGGGGTTTATATCGAGAAAGATATCCTTGGCTCTCTGATGCCAACCTGGACGACCTATGGTACAACGGGTGTCGAAGAGGTTGTTGTAGCCGAATCATCGATAGCGTCTGCTGCGCCAGGCCAGTTTATTCGTGTTACCGATGCAGTGAATAGTGATCTGGCATCAAACAAAACGATAGGTGCAATCAATGTAGACACGACGCAAACAATGACAGGTAATGGCACATTAGGTATTGAAACCGGTCAGATGGTGTTCTGGAAAGATAACACTATTGATATTGCACAAATTAACTTTGGTGCAGAGCAGGGCTTCCTGGCAAATGCGGGTCACAATACTATCAATAGCATAATAAGTGGCTCGAATGGCCTGAGGAAAATGGGTCAGGGTAAAATTACACTGGGTGGTAATAATACATACACAGGTGTTACGCTTATATCAGATGGTGAAATAGAGCTAACGGGTAACATCACAAGTGATGTTGATGTAGCTAATGCAGATTCTACACTGACAGTAGTAGGCTCTGCGCAACTCGCAAATATCATTAATAACCGTGGTACAGTTAATCTGGTAAATGCAAGCTATAACAATGTAGCAGGTAATGCGGTATCCGGTAGTTCTAATAATTATGGTGTATTTAACATCGATGCTACGAGTAGTCTGACTAACGCTGGGCAAATGTATAACCAGAGAGTGTATAACGATGGTACAGTCAATAATAACAACGGTGGTTCAATTAGCTCTGTCTATAATCGTGTGGGAGCATCACTGTCAAACTATGGAAATATTCACTATCTGAATAATAGTGGTAGTGCCACAATTGGAAGTACGTCACGCATAGGTACAGTGGTTAACACGAGTAGTTTCACCAATAATGGTGATATTTATGATGATATATCTAATAGCGGTACATTCATAAATAATCGTAGCCTGACAATGGATGGAAACTACTATTCTGACAGGCTGTATAACACAGCTGATGGTCATTTCACAAATAATGAATCTATTGCGTTTAACCAGGGTGCTTATCTGGATACAAACGGTACCTTCGTAAATAATTCAGGTATTACGTTTAACAATACAGATAGAACACAAAGAATATCCGGATCGTTTACGAATGAGTCTGCTGGTACGGTTAGCGCAACCGGCGCTGAAATAAGCCTGACAGGAAGTTATATTAATAAGGGTACAACTACGCTTGTGAATTCGAATATGGATATTGGTCCAACTGGAAGCTTTAATAACAAGGGTTCAGTTAATATAGATGTGGGATCCACAGTGACGGGTACAGGCGCATATCGACAGGAAGGCAGTAACACCGCTACAACTGTGATAAACGGTAGAGTGGAAACCAGTGTAGATATCATCCATGGTGAAATTAGCGGTAGTGGTTATATTGCCGGTGACTTTTATGTGAGTCAGGCCGGTACGGTAAGGCCAGGTAACTCACCGGGGCTATTAACTATTGGTGGAGATTTTACCCTGGCGCAGGGCGCAGACTTGATCATGGAAGTGGTATGGGATAGCGCGACAAATAGTTATCTATATGATGAAATCGCTGTTGCAGGTGAGTTCAATGCTCTAGGTAATATTAAATTCGATCTGGGCTCAGGTGTAGATGCCAGCATCTTTGGAACGACAGACCCAGCAGTTGACCCGATATTCTCTCTGGCAGATTTCTTTATGGATGAGCAAGGTGTATCGCTTGGATTGGCAGTGCTGGCGGAATCAAATGTGAGACTGGAAGATGCATTAGGTCAGATATTTGTGGCTTCATTTGAAGTTGATGAGCTAACTGGAGAGCTTGTGAGTTCTGTGTCGGCAGTACCTGTCCCAGCAGCCATATGGCTATTCGGTTCAGGCTTACTAGCACTTGCAGCTGCAGGGCGTAGGCGTAAGCTACATTAAAACTTCACCTGGTGGTCTACAAAAAGCCGATGCGAAACTCGCATCGGCTTTTTTAATGGTCGATAGAAATAGTATTTACTAAGGCATAGAGCGGCCCGGGCCTAACAGCAGGGGCAGGAAATAATGATTAGCTGCACCCACCATGATGTATTTATTGGTGTCAACTAAGCAGCGGCTGCTGAGGTGGCCAGATGTGCCAGAAGCAACAGGAATGCAATGAAGCACGATATTGTAGAGGGTAGGTCTTAAAGCGTTTATGAAACGAAAAAGGCAAGCCAATAAGGCTTGCCTTTGAATTTGAAAGAATATCAGGCGTACTTTACAACGCTATAATATTCTCTGCTTGAGGGCCTTTTGCGCCTTGAGTAATTGTAAACTCAACGGCCTGACCTTCAGTCAGGGTTTTAAAGCCGGGGCTAACGATAGAGCTGTAATGAGCAAATACATCTGCTCCAGACTCCTGAGCGATGAAGCCAAAGCCTTTAGATTCATTGAACCACTTAACGGTTCCTTTAACTGTATTAGACATAGTATATCCTGATTTTTTAATAAATTAGGGCCTTGTAGGGCCGATATAGCGTTTGAAAAAATAATTGAACTTAAAAACTGCAGGACGAGGTATTACGGATAAAACAGCGAAATGTAGGTTGTAAATTAGATTGCTTCTTCAAGCCACCATGCATTATACAGTGGCAATTTATGGATGTCTACTAATTATTTAGGTCTGGCGTCCAGGGCTAGTGGGGGCTGTATGGTGGTTGGTCTGATTGGGCGCTTGTATGGCTAGATTAGCAGCCTGCATGAACAAGCCCTGGCCTATGACAGAGTAATGGATCAGATGAACAAAGAAGATGAGCGGGCGTAACGTCTACCGAAGAGGCGCCTTCCTGCTCTGATCGACGAACGGCTTCCCGGCGGAAGTCCTCAGTGTAATGATTGTATTTGTTTTTAGTTTTCTTAGTCATAATTTAGACCCTCATTTGGTTAATTGAGGTGTCTACTTTTCATGGGTAACTTGGGCATCTAACGCCGAGGTAAGCGGCCAAGCTGGCTGTTTAGCTTGGACCGAGTGTTTGCCGCTTTATGCAAACACGGCTTGACCGACTTGTTATGT
>JBFHWF010000018.1:0-37545 GCA_041589175.1 Gammaproteobacteria bacterium | reverse complement strand
TCACCGAACGCATGTTCAAGTCGCTGGAAGAAGCCACACAGCAGCAGGAAATGGCTAACCAGCCAGCTATTCTGGTGGTGGCGCCCGCTTTACGGCTGTGGCTCTCACAGCTGGTGCGCAACTCGATTGCGGGCCTGAGTGTGCTGTCCTATAGCGAAATACCCGATAACCGAAATATTAAGGTGGTCGCCGCCGTCGGCGCTGACCAGTAAATGAATCACCCGAAATGAAACGAGCGAATACAGTAACAAGTGGAGAATGGTCATGCAGGTAAAACGATTCGTGGCTGAAGATATGCGCACCGCGATGCGTGGCGTGAAAGAAGAACTTGGCGCGGATGCGGTCATCCTGTCGAACCGCGTGGTGGATGGCCAGGTGGAAATCCTCGCCGCCCGGGACTACGACGAAAACCTGATTAACAATGCATTGAATCGAAGCCTGGTGGATGCGCCTGCCGAGAGCGCTGCGGCCTACTATGAGAAGCGAGCCGCACAGCGAGAACTGGAACGGGGTCAGCAAACAGCAGGGCAGTCACCTGATCAGCCAGCGCAGCAGTCGAGCGATTCACAAGCAGCCACGACATCATCTGCGGCTGCTGCAGATGATATTCCGTGGCAGACCCGTGCATCCCGACAGAATGAATCAAAGGCTGGCATTGATGAGCAAGGCTCAACCGAATCGATAGATGCCTTGTATGACAATGTCTCTGATGTGGCTTACCCACAGGATAATAATCGCGGCGTTAATGCCAGTATTTCGGCTATGGGGTATGCCCAGCATCAGGCGGCCGGCCTGGCGTCGGCGACATCGTCTACACCACAGTCCGAGTTTATGACGGCGATGCATAACGAGTTAAAGTCACTGCGCGCGATGATCGAAAATCAGCAGGTGCTGGGTGAGTGGCAAACCATGATCAAGGAGCATCCGATTCGGGTTTCACTGTACCGTCGCTTAACGGAGCTGGGTTTGAGTCAGGAGGTCTGTAAGTATCTGGCCAAGGGGCTGGATAATTCGGCGGACGTGGAGTCGGCTTTACAGGCGGCACTGAAACAGCTGGTGCATCAGCTGCCGATATCCACCGATGATATTCTGAATAACGGCGGAGTGTTTGCCATGATCGGCCCCACTGGTGTTGGTAAAACCACCACCATCGCCAAGCTGGCAGCGCGCTTTGCCATGCAGCATGGGCAGCGACATGTGGCGCTGATCAGTACAGATACCTATCGTATTGGCGCCCATGAACAACTGGTGACCTATGGTCGCCTGCTGGGTGTATCGGTGTATTCGGCCAATGATACGGATGAATTGCAACAGCTATTACACAAGTTACATGACAAGAAGCTGGTGCTGATCGATACAGCTGGCATGAGTCAGCGTGATCTGGGCATTAGCCAGGCCTTCAGTCAGCTGCGTCACCCCTCGATGATGATCAAGCCGTATCTTGTGCTTTCCGCCAATGCACAGCTGAGTACGCTGGACGAAGTTATTAATGCATTTCAGGTGGCGCGACCTGCAGGCTGCATCCTGACCAAGCTGGATGAAGCGGCGAGTGTCGGTGGTATTCTGAGTGCACTGGTGAAGCATCATCTGCCAGCCGCCTATACCAGTCATGGGCAGAAGGTGCCGGAAGATTTACAGCCTGCCCGTGCCCGTGAACTGGTGGAGCTGGCCATTAAACAGGCGGCTCGACATCGTGAAGCGGTGGATGAAGAGTTTATGGCGGCGGCCTTCAGTGCGCGTTCCAGTGACTTGAGAATGTAAAATTTTGCTATAAATTACAAACATTTCCGGCGATCTCAGATTGCTCTTCTATAATCTAGTCTAAGATGTATACGTAACATGAATGATCAGGCGACAGGCATACGACGAATGGTGGCCAAAAAACCGGTACAGGTAGTAGCAATCAGTAGTGGCAAAGGCGGCGTCGGTAAAACCAATGTATCGGTCAACCTGTCACTGGCGATGGCCGAAACCGGTCGGCATGTTTTACTGATGGATGCTGATCTGGGTCTTGCCAATGTGGATTTACTGCTGGGCTTACATTCCCCCTACAACCTGTCCCACGTAATTTCCGGTGAACGCACACTGGAAGAAGTGATCGTGGAAGGCCCTGAAGGGTTGAAAATTATACCGGCGGCATCAGGCATGCAGATGATGGCAGAACTCAGTACCGAGCAGCATGCCGGTGTGATACGTGCGTTCAGTGATCTGCATATGCCACTCGATACCCTGGTGGTCGATACGGCAGCAGGGATCTCTGACGGTGTGATCAGCTTTGTTAAGGCCTCCCACGAAGTGATCGTGGTGGTGTGTAATGAGCCAACCTCGCTGACAGATGCTTATGCCCTGATCAAGGTGCTTTCCGAAGACCATGATGTATACAAATTTAACATTCTTGCGAACTCGGTTCGGGATCCGCAGGAAGGGATTAAACTTTTTAAGAAGCTAACACGCGTTACCGATTATTATCTGGACGTGACATTAAACTACATGGGTGCGATTCCCTACGACGAATACCTGGTGAAAGCGGTTAAAAAGCAGAAAGCTGTGCTTCAGGCGTTTCCACAGGCACCTTCGTCACTGGCCTTTCGCAAACTGTCGAAGGAGCTTATGTCATGGCCGGTGCCAACAACAGCATCAGGACACCTGGAGTTTTTTGTTGAGCGCCTGATTAAATACAGTGCGGCGGGTTAGTAGCTGGAGCAAGAACACTGTGCCAATGAATGCAGGTCATACTATGTACTCTGATATACACAAGGATCAGCGAGATCAGCGTATTATCGAGCACATCGGCCTGGTTAAACGTATTGCCTATCATCTGATAGCCCGTCTGCCGTCGAATGTGCAGGTGGATGATCTGATTCAGTCAGGAATGCTTGGGCTGATAGAAGCCTCACGTCATTACGATCCATCCCAGGGTGCCAGTTTTGAAACCTATGCGGGTATTCGCGTGCGCGGTGCCATGTTGGATGATGTGCGCCATGCGGACTGGTCCCCCCGTTCACTGCATCGCAAACTACGTCAGTTAAAAGAAGCGGCCCATATCATCGAGAATCAAACCGGGCGAGAAGCTACGGACCAGGAAATTGCTGAGCAGATGGAAGTTTCTCTTGAAGACGTACAGGCTATCCGACGTGACAGCGCGAATGCACAGATTTTTAGCCTCGATCAGCAGGAAGATGATCCCGGGCAGCAGGCACGTTTGCCGTCAGGCGAGAGTGATCCGCTGGAAACCCTGCAGAATAATAACTTCAAGCTTGGCCTTGCAAAGGTGATTGGAACCTTGAGTGAACGTGAGCAAATGGTCATGTCGCTTTATTACAACGAAGAGCTTAACCTGAAAGAAATCGGCCAGGTGCTGGAGATTTCGGAATCCAGGGTATGCCAGATACACAGCCAGGCACTGAAAACCATACGCCAGCGCATGACCGACTGGCAGGACTAGCCTGTTATCAGGTGGTTTTAATTAATTTTTACAAAGGCTATCATGTTGATAAGCCTTTGGTTGACGGGGATTTTTCCATTCGGCTGCGCAATCGGCATAAACAGGGATAATGCACGGCTAATTACGCGGATCGACTGGAAATTGCTGAAATGTCTGCCAAAATCTGTATTAAACATAAACACTGAGGAAACCCGCCTTGGATAAAAATATGAAAATCCTCATCGTGGATGATTTCTCTACGATGCGGCGCATAATTAAAAATCTGCTACGCGATCTGGGCTTTAACAATACCGAAGAAGCAGATGACGGTAATACCGGGCTTCCCAAACTTCAATCGGGTAATTTCGATTTTCTGGTCACTGACTGGAATATGCCAGGTATGACAGGTATCGACCTGTTACGCGCGGTACGTGCGGATGAAAAACTCAAAGACCTGCCTGTATTGATGGTGACGGCTGAAGCCAAGAAAGAACAGATCGTCATGGCTGCTCAGGAAGGTGTGAATGGATATATTGTTAAACCTTTTACGGCACAAACACTCAAGGAAAAGATCGATAAAATATTTGAACGAATTGAAGGTTAGCGGAGAAGTCTAATGGAAGATACGGCAATCAATCGCGACCTTTTGCTGGAAAAGGCCCAGGCACTTGTCACCTGTTTACAGTCTGAAGACACGACTAACGAACAGTTAGAATCTCAGATTGATGAGATTAACAATCTCAAGGATAACAGTCTGTTCAAGGAACTGGGTAAAATGACCCGTGAAATTCATGATTCCATTATGAAGTTTCGCATGGATTCTCGTATCTCTGACCTCGCCGAGGTCGATATTCCCGATGCTAAGGATCGTCTCGAATATGTCATAACCATGACAGAAAATGCAGCCAATACCGCAATGGGGGTGATTGAAACCAATACGCCCATTGCCGAGAAACTTTCCAGTGAAGCGGGTGAACTCAAAGAGCAGTGGAACCGGTTTCGTAACCGTGAACTCTCCCATGATGAATTACGTGATATGGGGCATCATGTTGAAGCCTTTTTCACCGAGTCTGAGCAGCTGATGTCGCAGTTACAGTCAGGGTTTACAGAAATTCTCATGGCGCAGGATTTTCAGGATCTGACCGGTCAGATTATTCGCCAGGTGATTAATCTGGTAAATGAAATCGAAAACAATCTGGTTCATCTCATCAAAATACAGGGTGAAAGCATCCTTAAAGATGAATCATCGAAGAAAAAGAAGGATAGCGAAGAAGAAACCAAGCTCGAAGGACCACAGGTTCCTGGCAAGGAGACATCGGATGATGTTATGAAAGGCCAGGATGATGTGGATGATCTGCTGGCGAGTCTCGGTTTCTGATGCTGACAGGACGTGTAGTGAGTGTATCGGTGAATGAATAACTAAAAGAAAGGTCGCGAAGGCTTATAAATGGCAATTGATCTAGATGATGAAATACTCCAGGATTTTCTGGTCGAGGCCGGCGAAATACTGGAGCTATTGAGTGAACAGCTGGTCGATCTGGAGCAGTCTCCGGAAGATGCTGATCTGCTCAATGCTGTATTTAGAGGGTTCCATACCGTTAAAGGTGGTGCAGGCTTTCTGTCACTTGATGCGATGGTCGATTGCTGTCACGTGTGCGAAGACGTATTCAACGTATTGCGTAACGGAGACCGAAAAGTGAGCCCCGGATTGATGGATTCGGTATTACAGGGTCTGGATTCCGTTCAGAGCATGTTTGCCGAAATTCAGGGAGGTAGTGATCCAACGCCTGCTGACCCCGATTTACTACAACGCCTT
This sequence comes from Gammaproteobacteria bacterium, assembly GCA_041589175.1. GTDB lineage: Bacteria > Pseudomonadota > Gammaproteobacteria > SZUA-229 > SZUA-229 > SZUA-229. Next base: position 32,305 of record JBFHWF010000018.1, on the reverse strand, counting down.
AAAGTCTATTCCGTTCCCGGCGATGATGAGCCAGGTGATGCCCCAGCTGAATCAGCACCCGCAGCCGAGCCCCCCGCAGAAGAAACGCCTGCTGAAGCACCCGCTGAAGAATCACGTGATGCCACTGATGATGATTTTGATGCCTTGCTTGATGCGATGGAAGAAGGTGACGAAGCTGTCAGTGCTGAGGCTTCACCCACTTCCGATAGTGATGAAATTACCGATGATGAGTTCGAGTCTTTACTCGATGATATACATGGTAAGGGCAAGCATGGTGGTAAGCCCGAAACCGCGCCTGCAGAAGGTGGTGGTGATCTAATTACCGATGATGAATTTGATGCCCTGCTAGATGAGATGCACGGCAAGGGCAAGGGGCCAACCGCAACAGATGATAAACCCGCTGATGCAGGTAAAGCTGATGCCGGTGGTGATCTAATTACCGATGATGAATTTGATGCCCTGCTGGATCAGATGCATGGCAAGGGTAAAGGTCCGACAGCAACAGGTGATAAACCCGCTGCAGCAAAACCGTCAGAACCTGCACAGCCCGCCGCAGCTGCACAGCCCGCAGCAGCAAAACCCGCTGCAGCTGCCAAGCCTGCTGCTAAACCGGGTGCTCCGAGCAAGCCCGCCGCTGAAACCTCGGTGCGTGTTGATACGGAGCGTCTGGATGAGATTATGAATCTCGTGGGTGAGCTGGTGCTGGTACGTAATCGCCTGCAAACCCTGCGCTCCACGATGGCAGAAGGCCAGATAACTCAGGCCATTACCAATCTGGATATGGTTACGTCTGACCTGCAAACCTCCGTTATGAAAACCCGGATGCAGCCAATCAAGAAAGTGTTTGGCCGCTTCCCCCGTGTGGTACGTGACCTGTCTCGCTCTATCAATAAGCAGATTAAGCTGGAAATGATGGGTGAGGAAACCGACCTCGACAAAAATCTCGTAGAAGCTCTGGCCGATCCACTGGTTCACCTGGTACGAAATGCGGTTGACCACGGTATCGAGTTACCCGATGTGCGTGAAGCCAAGGGTAAGCCTCGGGAAGGCACGGTCAGTCTTTCCGCTACCCAGGAAGGTGATCATATTCTGCTGTCTATCGAAGATGATGGTGCGGGTATGGACCCAGAAGTGTTACGTGGCAAGGCGGTTGAAAAGGGGCTGATGGATGAAGAAACGGCAGCGCGTCTGGATAATAAAGAATGCTTTAACCTGATATTTATGGCGGGCTTTTCCACCAAGGAAGAGATATCCGACATATCGGGTCGTGGTGTGGGTATGGACGTGGTGAAAACCCGTATAACCCAGCTGAATGGCTCGCTGGATATCGATTCCGAGCTGGGCAAGGGCAGTATCCTGACGATCAAGGTACCACTGACCCTGGCGATTTTACCGACGCTGATGATTGCCCTGGGTGATTATACCTTTGCATTGCCACTGGCGAATGTGAACGAAATTTTTGAGCTGGAAACTCGCAAGACCAATGTCGTCGATGGCCAGCTCATGGTGATGGTGCGTGACAAGGCGGTGCCATTATTTTATCTTTCCAAGTGGCTATTGAAATCCGGCGAAACCTCTGTTTCCGGTGATGGTAAGGGGCAGGTGATTATTGTGTCGGTGGGTAATCGTTATGTTGGTCTGGTTACTGATTCGGTGATAGGTCAGGAAGAGGTGGTGATCAAGCCACTGGGTGCGATGTTGCAGAACCTGGCTGAGTTTGCCGGTTCAACCATCACAGGTGATGGTGGCATCGCTTTAATTATTGATGTGCCCAGTCTGTTAAAGGCTCGGGTTCATAAAGGCTTCTAGTCTTCGCACTCGGCCTCTCGTGTTAATCAGGATGCGATTATAATAATGACTATTCGAGTGCTAATCGTTGATGATTCAGGTTTTTTCCGGCGGCGGCTAACGGAGATTCTTAACGACGACCCCATGATCGAGGTTGTCGACACCGCCACTGATGGCAAGCAGGCCATCGAAAAAGTCAGATCCTGCCGTCCCGATGTTGTCACCATGGACATTGAAATGCCGATAATGAATGGCATTGATGCGACACGGGAAATCATGCGGCTGAATCCGGTGCCCATCATCATGTTTTCGTCACTAACCCATGAAGGTGCTCAGGCTACACTAGATGCGCTGGAGGCTGGGGCCACCGATTTTCTCCCCAAGCGCTTTGACGATATTTCCAACGACAAGGCTGAAGCCAGGAGCATACTCTGTTCACGCATCAAGGCGATGGCTTCACCGGCACGCTCACGTTTACGTCCACCACCGGGATCAACTCGGCCTGGTACGACAGCGCCCACTGAGCGGCAAGCACCTGCCACAGCAGGGCGATCAGCGGCAGCACCGGCCCCTGCATCGGCACCGGCTACACGCAGTACGCGAGCGTTTAAACCTGCTGACTACGATATCGTTGCCATTGGAACATCCACGGGTGGCCCGGTTGCACTACAGGAAGTGCTGACCCAGTTGCCAGCCAGTTTTCCACTCCCACTGGTGCTGGTACAACATATGCCAGCCAAGTTTACGGAGGCCTTTGCCGGTCGTCTCAACCAGCTCTGTAAAATTGAGGTGAGGGAGGCGTCTAATGGTGATGAGCTTAAACCGGGACTGGCACTACTCGCTCCCGGCGGCCTGCAGATGAAGGTTGAGAAGCGGGCTGGGCGACTGATGGTGCGCATCGAGGAAGAAACCGACCCGATGCAAAATTACAAACCCTGTGTCGATGTTACCTTCGACACAGTCAATAATGCCGTGGGCAATCGTGCGCTCGGTATCATTCTCACTGGTATGGGGGCAGACGGGCGTGAAGGCTGTACTGCCATGAAAAACCGAGGAGCAACCATCTGGGCACAGGATGAAGCCACCAGTACAATCTATGGTATGCCAGCTGCTGTGGCCCCTATTGCGGAGCAAATTTTGCCGTTAAAAGAAATCGGCAAGAAACTTGCTACAAATTCTTAACATGGACATCTTGAGTATTGTCGGGATCGTCATAGCCTTTGTCGCTATATTGAGCGGTAATGTGCTAGAAGGCGGTCATATCGGCCAGTTATTCCAGCTGACTGCGTTTCTTATTGTTGTGGGAGGTACCACCGGCGCAGTTCTGCTGCAAACGTCGCTACCAGTTTTCTGGCGGGCGATGATCATCGTGCGTTGGGTTTTTGTCACGCCAAAGACGGATTTGCTTGCGACAATCGAAAAAATTGTCGGCTGGAGTCAGTTGTCACGCCGCGAAGGCCTGCTGGCCCTTGAGGATGCGTCAGAGGAGGAGAAGGACCTGTTTTCCCGTAAAGGCCTGCAGATGCTGGTGGATGGTAATGAGCCTGAAACCATCCGTGCGGTGATGGAAACCGAAATTATGACAATCGAGCAACAGGACATGCAGGCGGCCAAGGTGTATGAGTCGATGGGAGGCTATAGCCCGACCATTGGTATTCTTGGTGCTGTTATGGGGCTGATTCATGTTATGAATAATCTTGCCGATCCTGAAAAGCTGGGTAGTGGTATTGCAACGGCATTTGTTGCAACAATTTACGGTGTCGGTATGGCCAACCTGATTTTGTTACCCATAGCAGGTAAACTAAAATCTCATATTAAGAAGCAGTCGACTGAATACGAAATGATGCTTGAAGGTATTGTCGGTATTGCAGAAGGTGAGAACCCCCGTAATCTGCAGGCCAAGTTGCAGAGTTTTCTGGGGCGCGGCCAGGAGTAAGAGATGCGGCGTCGTGGTATTGTCAATATTGAACCTGAAGAGTCTACGGATCGCTGGCTGGTTTCCTATGCGGATTTCATTACCCTGTTGTTTGCTTTTTTTGTGGTGATGTACTCCATCTCTAATGTAAACCTGGGTAAGTATCGCGTGCTTTCCGAGTCCGTCAGCACGGCATTCAGCGCCCAGTCTAATTCGCCCTTTCCTGTAGGCGCCAACCTCGGTATCTCTGTACAACGTGCACCCGTTGCTCTTGGCCTGATCGGTCAGACGGGTCAGGTTTCGATGAAGGAGACTGCTGCACAGATTGATAAACGTATGAAACCCTGGATTAAAAAAGGCATGATTGCCGTCAAGGGCAATGAAAAATGGCTGGAAATCGAAATTAAGTCCAGCCTGCTGTTTAATTCGGGTAACGCCATACTGACAGATGAATCAACGGCGCTGTTAACCGAGCTTGCGGGCAATCTCAGAGATGCAAAGAATCCGCTGTATGTATCGGGCTATACCGATGATGTACCCATAGGGACTCGGGTATTTCCAACCAACTGGGAATTATCTGCTGCACGTGCGGCGAGTGTGGTGCGCCTGTTTGCCGAAACGGGTATCGACCCCAGCCGCATGGGTGCCATCGGTTATGCGGAGTATCGTCCGATAGCAGCTAATGATACTGAGGAAAATCGACAGAAAAATCGTCGTGTGGTGATCCGTATGATGGCGGGTGAGGATGCCTATGCGGATAGTAGCCCGTTTGCAGAAGCGGAGTCGCGTGCTGATGCCACGGCAGGTAGCGCGCAGCCTGTAGATGTTATTGATAGCCTGTTACCGGGTGAGCCTGTGCGTTCTATCTTTGGGGTAGAGCAATGAGAATCTGGGCAACGGCAAATCAGAAAGGCGGCGTGGGAAAGACAACGTCTGCTGTGACACTGGCCGGTGTGATGCAGAAGCGAGGTCAGAAAGTGTTGCTGGTAGATCTTGATCCACATGGGTCACTGACCAGCTATTTTGGTGTTGATCCGGACAGTGTTGAGCCCAGTGGCTACGATCTGTTCCAGCAGGCGGCAGATGGCAATCTGCAAATCCGTCCCGTTATACGGCATACCCAGTTTAGTGGTCTGGATTTTATTCCCGCGGCTTCCGCGCTTGCCACACTGGATCGCCAGCTGGGTACCAAAGGTGGAATGGGGCTGGTGATCAAGCGAGGCCTGCAACAGGTCGACTCTGACTACGATCTGGCGATCATCGATTGCCCGCCTATGCTTGGCCTGTTAATGGTCAATGCGCTGGCTGCCTGCGAGCGTTTGCTGATACCCGTACAGACAGAATACCTTGCACTCAAGGGGCTGGAACGTATGGTGCATACCCTGTCGATGATTCAGAAAGCCCGTAAGCAGGAGGTGTGTTACACCATTGTTCCAACGTTTTATGACCAGCGACTCAAGGCGTCTATCGAAACGCTTAAAACCCTGCGTAGCCAGTATCAGGACACGATCTGGGATGGCGTTATTCCCATCGATACACAGTTCCGCGAGGCCAGCCAGAAGGGTATCCCGCTATCCATTGAGCGGATTAGCTGTCGGGGAAGTCGTGCCTATTCTCACTTGCTCGATTACCTGCTCGATCTGGATGAAACCACGCTGTCGGTGGCCGGGGAAGCAACACGATGACTGAGCAGAAGCCACCTTCAGCCCAGGAAAAGGCGATCCATGATTACCTGGAAGCGCTGCTGCTTGAGGTGCCGGAGGATGAGCCGGAGCGTGGCAAGTCCTACGATATTGCATCGGCTCAGTCTCAGGCGGAAACCGAAGAGCCAGTGCAGCGACCCCATGATGAGCCGAATGATGCGCCCCCTGTGATAGGTCTGGAGCAGCTGGTTTCACAGGTGCCACAGACGATTGTAGAAACCCGGGAAGCCGTACACACGACAACTCAGCTGGAACAGCAGACCGAGCTAGAAGAGGCAACAGATACCGAGCAGGATCCGGTTCCCGAATGGGCGCGAGAGCGTTTTCAGTGCCTGCTGTTTAAGGTGGCGGGCTTAAGCCTTGCGGTTCCGCTGGTTAAACTTAACAGTGTGATACCCTGGAATGAGGACATTACCCATACCCCTAACAACACCGAATGGTACCTGGGTCTGGTGCAGCATCTGCAAAATCAGGTAAAGGTCATCGATACAGCACTACTGGTATTGCCAGAAAATCGCCGTGGAAAAATTGACACTCCAGCCAACGAACGCTTCAAAAATATCCTGCTGGTTGATGATTATGGCTGGGGGCTGGCCTGTGACAGCATCGGCGATGTTATCTGGCTGGAAAAAGACGATGTAAAGTGGCGCAAGGATAAAAGCAGTCGTGCCTGGCTGGCTGGTACTTCACTTGAGCACCTGTGTGCCATTATGGATACCGAGGTGTTTGCACGTATGCTCACCGAAGAAAGCTAAATTCTTCGAAATATCAATAAATTCAGTGATTTTTAACGAATGTTACGGCTGGCGTTTATCGTTTACTGGGCTAAAATCCATTACTAGAACAAGCAATTTCGATGTCTCGTTGCACGAGGTATTGGAAAACAATAATCACCAGTTTTCCTGTCGGCGGGCTAAATCCCATACCCTGCGCTAAACTGGCATATAAACTGCAATAAAAATAGATAAGTGGAGCACTTGATATGAGTGATGACGAACTCGGTAATGTTGACCACCGCCAGTGCGTGACATACCGACTGGATGATGAGATCTACGGTATCAATGTAATGTTGGTGCAGGAGGTTCTCAGGGTAACCGATATAGCACCCGTACCTGGCGCTCCAAATTATGTCATCGGCATTATTAATCTGCGTGGCAACGTGGTGACTGTTATCGATACGCGTATGCGTTTTGGACTGCCGCCCAAGGAAATGGATGATGCAACGCGCATCGTTATTATCGAGGCAGAAAACCAGACCGTAGGTATTGTCGTCGATAGCGTTTCCGAAGTTGTAGATGTGTACTCGAATGAAATCGAAACCGCGCCAAATGTCGGTAATGATGAAACCGCTCGTTATATCGAGGGAGTTGTAAGTCGTGCCGAAGAGTTGCTGATCCTGGTTGATCTGAATAAGCTTCTCTCGGATGATGAATGGGCTGATATGGCCTCGTTCTAGTCATTCACGATGACTCTCCATCGAGCCCTGAGGGAGAGTTAAGTGAAATGAATGCCTTTATCCTGCTTATCGCCAGCCTGCTATTTCTTATATCGCTGGCCATTTATGTGGCCAGTCGCAAACAGTTAAATCACCTGCAACAGCTTATTCATGGTCAGAATCACCAGCAGCATTTAAATCAGGAATTATCCGCATTAAGTGCGGGTTCCAGAGGTCTTGGTGAACGCTTTTTAAAACTCGAAAAAGATATGCGTCTGTTAAGGGATGAGCTGGATCAGATGAAAAATCAGCAACAGGCGGCGTCACCATACGGTTATGCAATTGAGCTGGCGCAGAAAGGTTATGATGAAGAGCGTATCGCTGAGCTCTGTCACATTAGCCCAACTGAAGCTCGCCTGCTGGTGACAATACATCACACTCAGCAACAGGCGGCATAGCAGACATTAGAGGGTTATTTTGCGTAACGGCTGTTGTCACCATCATAGTGGTTATGCTTGAGCATATCCAGTGCGTCTTCTCCCGGCATGGGTCGGCCAAATAGAAAACCCTGCATATTTTTACAACGCCAGGCGCGTAGCTGTTCAAGCTGGTCGCGTGTTTCAACACCTTCCGAGATTATCTTAAGGTTAAGACCCTGGGCTATCGCGATAATGGCCTTGATAATAGAGGAGTCTTCTTCACTCTTAGCCATGTCATGCACAAACGACTGGTCAATTTTCAGGGTATCGATAGGGAGTCGCTTAAGGTAGTTTAGTGAAGAGTAACCGGTGCCAAAGTCATCGATTGCAATCTGGATACCATGATTGCTCAGTTCACGTAGCTTCAGTACACCATCATCGGTGTCATGCATCAGGGTGTTTTCCGTGATTTCGAGTTCCAGGAACTCACCGGGAACCTGGTTAGCCTGTAGTGTATTTAATACAAAGTTTACGAAATCACTCTGTTCCAGTTGAACAGCAGAGACATTAACGGCAATTCGAGTATTGGTAAGCCCCATTTCTCGCCAGCGTCTGAGGTCATCGATTGCCTTCTTGAGAATCCAGTTACCGATACATTTTATCAGTCGGGTTTCTTCGGCGAGTTCGATAAATTCGTTGGGTGAAATCAGGCCACGTTCCGGGTGATCCCAGCGGATCAGGGCCTCCATGGCAAAGATTTCATTGGTTTCAACATTGATCTGCGGCTGGTAATAAAGCTTGAATTGATCGTTTTCCAACGCGCGACGCAGGTCATTTTCCAGTGACAGGTGACGTGAATAAACATCGATCATATTGTTGTTGTAAAACTCGAAGCCATTCTTGCCTTTGCCTTTAACTGAGTACATGGCGATATCAGCGTGCTTGATTAGCAGCTCCATGGTTTCGCCATCTTCAGGGTAGTGGGAAATACCGATACTGGTGCTGATGAATAGCTCATGGTTATCGATACGGAAAGGCTCTTTCAACGATTTGATAATCTTACGTGCGACCAGCTCAGCATCTTCACGGTGAGCAACTTCAGGTAAAAGAAGTGTGAACTCGTCGCCGCCGATACGTGCCAGTGTGTCACCTTCACGAAGGCAGTGTCGTAGTCGCATGGCAACCGCCTGTAGCAGGTGGTCACCAACAATGTGTCCCAGGGTATCATTAATAACCTTGAAGCGATCCAGATCAAGGAACATCACAGCCAGGCTGGTTTTATTTCGTTTGGAATGGGTAATGGCCTGATGCAGGCGGTCTTTTAACAAAGTTCGGTTTGGCAGGCGTGTGAGCATGTCGTGATAAGCCTGGAAACGTATAATTTCCTCTGCTTCGATACGATCAGTAATATCACGTGCGATGCCATAAGTACCTACGAATTTTTTGCCAACGGTCTCTTCATGTGTGCTGTAGACACCAACAGAGTTTATTTCGATGGGTAAAATTCGGTTATCAAAGTTTCTCGACTGATCATTGTTCTTGCATTTGAGTTTGAGTTCAACATTGATACTGGCACGTTTGCCTGTGCGTCGCTCGTTGAACTTGAACATGGCTTTTTCAAGATCGTCTTCATGTACCAGATCAGTATAGTGCTTGCCAATGATTTCATTCATCTGATAGCCGAGCAGGGTTTCTACACGCTTGTTGATGAAGGTAAAGCGGCCTTTGTCATCCAGGATGTAAACAATGTCAGGGGATTTATTAACAATATAGCGATGCAGCTTTTCTGATTCACGAAGCTGAATCTGCATCTGACGATTATCAACTTCAAGCTGCCGTTTCTTTACGGCATTACTGACAGAGTTGAGCAGGTTGTCAATAGAATAGGGCTTACGAATATAATCATAGGCACCATGTTTAAGGGCATTTTCTGCGGCTTCAAACGACGTCTCACCACTGACAACAATAACGGTTGTGTCCAGATTATGTTCACTGATGAAGCGCATAACATCTTCACCATTTTTGCCTTCCATGTTCAGGTCAAGCAGAATGATGCCGATTTTTTCATCAATGAGCCTGGCAATTGCTTCTTCACCACTGCTAACCGAGTCAACCAGGTAGTCCTGCTGGGACATTAGTTCCATCAGACTGTACTGGTGAAGTTTTTCGTCATCAACGATAAGGATTTTTTCCTTAACGTCGGACATGCAGCTCACGTTAGTGCTGATAATGCTGTCGTTGATGTTGTTTGTCGTCTCTGGCATTTTTTTAGCCCAATTTATAATTATTCAGAGATTAGACCTTCGTTAATACGAAAAAACTGGAATCAGAGTGTTTTAGCAACAGGGCGTCTACTAGCTCTCGTTCACGCTTTCGGCTATTACTTCAAGTCCTCATTTACGTCCCTTCTGGAAACAGTACACTAAAAATAGTACCCGTTTCTCCGGTTCTACAACTAATTGAACCGCCTATCCTGTTAACCAGGTTTCTGGTAATACTCAGGCCAAGCCCGGAATGAGCTTTCCCTTTTGTACTGGTGACGGGCTTGTAGAGGTTTTTCATAATCTCGTCGGGTATGCCGTTGCCAGTATCCTGCAGCTTGAGTTCAACAAAGTTCTTTCCGTTGACGTTAATATTTCCCGTGGTAATTATAATTTCGCCATTATTAACTATGGCTTCTACAGAGTTCTTAACCAGGTTGGTTATGATCTGTTTTACGATATCTCTGTCGGTTTTCACCCGACTCAGATGCTTATCCAGGTTGAGAGTTGATTGGATGCTGTGGGTGGCAAATAACGAAGCCTTATAAACATCAATCAGCTCTGCGATGAGCTGGTTCAGGTCGATGCTGGTGCTTTCAAATGATTCGTCATCCGGTTTGTCCTTACATCGCAGAATGATATTAGATATTCGATCGATTTCCTGGCGTATGGTTTCCAGTTCACCCTGTACCGGGCTGCTGCTATCGAGCTTTCCAGAGAGCAGTTGCAGGTAGTTTCTAATGACACTCAGCGGATTATTGGTTTCATGGACGATTTGTCTTGCGCGTTGTAAAAATTCTTCCTGGTGCGATTGCGAGACTTCTTCAATATGTCGGATATATTCCTGATGCCCAATGATATGATCGGCAATATTGTCCGCGTACATACGAAGAAATGCCTGGTTTTCCATGGCTTTAAGCGCATCGCCCTGTTCGCAACCCACAATCAGCACGGCATATTTATTCGACGATTTAATAACAGGAATCGAAATAAATCCTGAAGTTTTAAGGCCGCGTGCGATCTGCTGATCGAGTATGCTGGTGTTGGCATCGGCTTCTGCGGTAAAGCTGTCGAGTATCTTCTGATTATTCAGGCTGCGTGTGAGCAGGTTGTCTGCCTGCATATCAATTTTAAGATCGGCGAGTAACTGGGATTCGGGCAGTTGCTGAGAGGGGATGGCCTGTAAATACTGCTGACTACTATCGAGCCCTAATACAAGGCAGTGACTAAAACCAAATAGCAGTGCCATTGACTGTTGTATCGACTGGAACAGATTGTCGTGGTGTGGGTGTATGCCTATCTGCCCGGCTAGAACGAGGGCATTGTCTCGAACCTCCTGTGCCAGCTCAATCTGTTTGAGTTCGTCTTTTGCCTGGCTGCCTTCCGATTCACCGATATCGATTTCCATCGACGCTGCAATATCGCGAGTCTTGTCATTCGCCTGGGTAACCAGCTTGTTAACGATCGACTCAGACAGGTCGAACAGTTTGATGGCAGCCTCCAGCCGTGTAGGGTTGTGCTGTTGATGATTATCGGTGGTTAACAGGTTTGCCAGATTAATAATTCGTGCCAGGTGATGTGCCTGCTGTATGTCGTCGAGTGGTGCGTGATGGTATCTGACAGCATCACAAACGACATCGGGAAGATGCCATTTTTCCAGCAGCAGGGCAGCGAGTTCGGTGTGATTCATGCCGAACTGTTGCTTTTCACTCTGTAATATTTCGTTACTGTTCAGACCGCCGTGATCCAGCTTTTTATAGCTGGCATCCATTTTGGGTTCGAGCAGCAGTTTGCCAATATCATGAAGCAGGCCGGATAAGTAGGCCTCTTCGACATAGGGGTACGAGGTTAGCTCGGCAAGCCCACGGGCAATGTTTGCGCAACTGAGTGAGTGTTGCCAGAAATCCTTCAGGAAACTGGTTTTCTGGGCACTGTATTCGGAAAAGAACTGCTTGATACTAGCAGTGATAGTAATGGACTTGATGGTATCAAGCCCCAGAAACAGTAGCGTGTGCTTGAGTGAGTTAAGGTTGCGGGCTCGCCCGTAAACGGGTGAATTGGCGGCTTTAATAACACGCGCGCTCAGTGACGCATCCTGGCCAATAAGGTCGGATAGGGTGTCGAAGCAGACAATCTCTTCCCGGCAGGCTTGAAGCAACTTGACCAGAACGTGTGGAAGAGATGGCAGCTTATTTGTTTCGACTTCTTCAAGTAACTTAACTGCTATATCACGCATCTTACTAATATTATTGCAAAAATCGGATCTGTCAAATTAATCTCTGCTGATATAGGGTCTAAAAACAGGCAATTTGACGTTTTACGATGAGCGGTACCCCAGATTTTTAACTTTAATTATCACAAATTCAGCTGATGTCATGCCATGTACAGGGGTATGTTAGTGGCTTTTTTTAATTTAAGTAATTGATATTAATGAAAAATTCATGACTTTTCTGTGAAAATTATCAGCCGCAATGCAATTTCAGAGGAGTGCTCTCGGTGTTTACGCCCAGGCAGGCAGTGAGTGGCTGTTGAGTGTTGACCACGGAAATGATTGCCCACGGGCTGCTGAAAACGTAAACTCTCAGCTAAGGGCTTGATAAAAAAAGATAAATTATGGCGCAACATAAACCTCAGGTGATTGCCATCAGCAGTGGCAAGGGCGGGGTCGGCAAAACAACACTGGCGGTGAATCTGGGAATAGCGCTATCGCGTCTTGGGGTGCGGGTTTGTCTGTTTGATGCCGATACCAACCTGGCAAATATTAATATCATGCTGCGCCAGGTGCCGGAATACACCCTTCAGCATGTGCTGGATGCCGAGAAAAAGCTGGCAGATGTTATTTTGAATGTGCACGGTATCAGTTATATACCAGGTGCATCAGGTGTAACCAACTATACCGAACTCACGGCACAACAGCAGAAACAGTTGATTTTGGGCCTGAGTCAGCTTGAGCAGGCATATGATGTGATCCTGGTGGATACCTCGGCGGGTATTCACGATAATGTGCTGAATTTTATCGAGGCAGCGCATCAGAGCCTGGTTGTGATTACACCTGAGCCAACGTCTCTGACGGATTCCTTTTCCCTGTTACGTATGCTGCGTAAGCGTCGCTACCGCAAGCCGATTAATATTGTCGTCAACCAGGCGGATTCTGAGCTGGGCGCCCGACAGGTGTACAAACGTTTTTCTGCTGCCGTTGAGCGCTATATTGGCTATCAGCCCGATTATCTGGGTTATGTATCCCATGATGAGCTGGTGTCGTCTGCAATCTGTTCGCAGGTGCCAGTGAGGGTTTACCGGGCAAGTTCAGCCGCCAGTGTCTGTTATGACCAGCTGGCTCAGAGCCTTGCAGAGTGTCTTCAAAATGCGACGGATAAGCCGGGCCTGAGTCAGCAGATTCTACACCGGGTACGAAAATCCCGTGGCTCTCTCAAGGCCAGACAGTCGAGTCCTACTGTGCTGGCATCTGATACGACTCCATCGGTGGAGGGCAGCGATCAGCAGCGTCTCTACCAGCATGCCGATCGCGTGCGTAAGAAGCAGCTGGTGCTGGAACATAAGCAATCGATTATTGAGTTTATTGACGATGCGGATTATAGCCAGGAGGAAATTTCAGGCATGCTGGAGGAGTTTCAGTCAGTCTTCAGTAAGCGTTTTAAAACCTATCCTCACGACCCGCTTGAACAGGTCAATCATCAACTGCAGCAGAACAGCCTTGGGCAGGAGCGAATTAACCAGCTGTTTTCAGAGCTGTTACTGTTTTACAAAAATCATTCTAGCCAGGTCGATAGAGATAGTATGGCTGAACTGATTAATCACCAGATCAACGATTATGTAAATGAATATGGCAGTTACCCATTCGATACCTCCCAGGCACTCATGCAGTCCATAGGCATGGGGCAGGTCACCGACGAGGCGATTATGGAGCTGGATACGATGCTTAATCTGGTGGGGCATTCTGGCCCGCTGAGAAATCGTGACGACAGTCAACCACTGTATGCAACCGAAAACCCTCATGAGCGGGAAGAAATCCTGCAGCAACTTAAACAGCAGTCTGAGCAGATAAAAACAACAGGTAGTAGCCAGCGTGGTCTGGTGGATAGTATTCTTTTTGCATCTAAATTAACGTCTTAGCGATTGAAGCTCATCTGCAATCGTCATTCGATCTGAAATGCTTTGTCCATAAAGCGAAAATCTCCCGAATAAAATAAAAACCGTCATGTACTGCAGTTAGCTGAACTAGGGAATTTCTCCCATAGTTTAAGCGATAGCGTATAGCTATAAATTGTTTGAGGTAAATTGCGCTCTTCAAATGATTGTTGTCTGGGTTATTTCAGCTTTTATAGGACGTGTTTATGAGTGAAGCACAGATTTTTAACGTGCATACAATTGGTCTATCTGACGAAGATAAATGTATGTTGCAGCGTGTACTAAGGGTTTCGTCCGGTAGTGTCAGAAATTTCATACTGGCTGAAGGTGAAGAACCCAAATCCAATGATTTGTATCTGGTCAATGGTGACAGTGACGTTGCAATAGCGCACTGGTGTAAGAAATATATTGATGCTGAAAAGAAACCTCTGGTGCCAACAGTATTTGCAGGTAAGAGAAAAGTAAAAGGAAGCGGTATTTACAATATCGGCAAGCCATTCAATGCGTCACAGGTAATCAGTACATTAAATACCATGACAGTCAAGGAAATGAATTTTATTCCTGAGCTTACCATTGGTGCTGAGCTCAAAGAAGATAATTTGTCTGAAAGTTTTCTTGAGCAGATTGTGGACCAGGAAGCCGCATCAGGCTCGAGATACACGGCGTTAGTAGTCGATGATAGCAGTGCAGTTAGAAAACAGCTGGAAATAGAACTCAAGCTATTAGGTGTTGCTGTAGTGCTGGCAGAGAATGGTGAAAAGGCAATGGAATTATGTCGTAATTTTGATTACGACATTGTTTTTCTGGATGTTGTAATGCCAGGTGTAGATGGCTACAAAGTATGCAAGTTTTTGAAAAAATATCACAGGTCGAAAAGTACGCCAGTTATTCTCCTTACTGGAAAATCATCACCATTTGATAAGGTGAAGGGCTCGTTATCGGGTTGTGATAGTTATTTAACCAAGCCGCTAGAGCATGAAAACTTTCAGCATATTGCACGTAAATATCTTTCGGAAGTTCGAACACAACAGAGAATGTGAATTCGTCCCATAGTTTGATCTGTCTATGTATTCTATCTTTTCACTGTCATTGTTCGATGTAGAAATCAAGGGGAACCAGTATGGCTATTAATAAAGTATTGCTTGTAGATGATTCACCAATGGATCTTGCCAATATACGAGGTATCGTCGCAGACGCAGGATACTCAGTTTTAACAGCAACTACAGGTCTCGAGGCAATTGAAATGGCCAAGGCAGAATTGCCGGATATTATTTTTATGGATATCGTGATGGAAGGCGCTGATGGCTATGATGCATGCCGTGAAATTTCACAAAATGGTGATACCAAAAGTATTCCTGTTGTGTTTGTGACGAGCAAGAGTCAGAAGGCCGATCGTGTATGGGCGGAACTGCAGGGTGGCAAAGCCTTTATAACCAAACCATATACTCCAGAGCAGATTCTGGATCAGATCACCGCGCTTAACTAGAAAGAATACGAATATGCAGGAGAATAAACCAGGCTGGATGAACCCTGAAGAAGCTTTATCGAGGTTCAATTCGATACAGCAGGAGGAGTTGAAACCCTATCTGGAAGAGAAGCGTGAACAGCTCGTTCGTTATGGTTTCAGAGTCAGAGATATTGGTCTGATCATTCCGCCTGGGATCCTGACTGAAGTCGTAAGAAACCCCAGAATATACCCACTACCTAATACCAGGGGATGGATGATGGGGATGATTAATCTCAGGGGGAATCTCGTGCCTGTATTTAATCTTGCGATGATGATGAATATGAGTGATGAACAGGGAGATTTGGATACATTGCTGGTGTTAGGCAGTGGTAGTGATGCGCTCGCTGTTACTATCGATGGTTTACCACAGGCATGTGACACAGAAAGCTGGCATCTGGTAGATGATTTAAAGATAGGTGTCGACGATATGGAAGATCATATCAGTGGCGCTTATTCAAATGATGACAGGATCTGGTTTGAATTCAATGTGAGATCGTATTTTGAATATTCCAGAAGTAATGTAGGTTTGTAAGAGTATTAATGGGTTAGATATAACCCAAGTGGAGAGTCATTATGAAAATTCGCTTGCTTTCGAGTGTGCTGAATAAGCTGAATGTGATGGATGGTTTCAAAATCACCCATAAACTTACAGGCCTGTTAATTGGTTTGCTACTTGGCTTTGCTGCAATCGGCCTTGCTTATCAGCAGGTTTTACATACTGAACAGGAAGTATCTGTTATATCTGAAAAGATGGCTGAGTTTGAAAAAGGTATTCATGAAGTTCAGCTGGATCTTCTCAATGCCAGGCAAAGTGAAACGGAGTTCTATCTGAAAAAATACCCCATATTTCTTGGTAAATTTGATGCTCGACTCATTGTGGCAAGTCAGAACCTTAAGGGTTTAACCAGTCTGGTAAAAAGTGAAAATGAGCTTTCAGTGGTTACCGAGTTAGGTGAGGCATTTGAGACTTATCGTGAAAAGTTTATACAGGCTGCAGAATCCCATGTGGAAATTGGTCTCGATGAAAATACCGGTATGATAGTGGTACTTAATACGACTCATAAATCGCTTTCAAATATTACTGGAAAATATGATGTGCCGGTAGTTGATCGATCCGTAATCAAGTTAAAACAATTGGTGAGTGATTTTGTGAGGCTTGAGGATCCCAAGTATAAAGCTCGTATACAGGGGGAGATCGATGCGTTGAGGGGCTATGCTAAGCAGTCTGCTATTCCTGCTAAGGCTAAGCTCGAAATTAGAAGGTTAATAGCACAATATGAAGACGTTTTTGTTAAGTTGTCTGATCGTGTTGATCTGCTGGTGAAGCAGAAGCGTGATGTTAAGCTTTCGGCGAAAAAGATTGATCCATTATTTGATAACCTGATTCAGATAAGTTCTAAAATTATCAAGGACCGACGTGAGAAGGCATCAGTAAGACGTGACAATATTACAACCTTCTTTATCGCGACTATTTCGGTTATTGCGATATCCGTTTCCGTCGGCTTGTTTTTCCTGGCTAGAAGTATTACTCGACCACTCAAGAAGCTTCAGGACACCGTGCTTAAGGTTAATGCCGGTGATCTAAAAGCGCGTGTTGGCCTTAAACATAATGATGAGTTGGGTCAGTTATCGAAGGCTTTTGATAAGCTGCTTGATGAACGCCTGGCTACGATGGCAGAGGCAGAAAAAGAAAGTGAACGTCTCAACGAGTCTGTAATTAACCTTATTAAGGCGGTAAGTCAGCTAGCTCAGCATAAGGATCTGGCGGTTAAGATTCCTGTTTCCGAAGATATTACAGGTGCAATCAGTGACTCACTAAATCTCCTGGCGAAGGAAACGGCCAAAATTATGCAGGAGGTTCAGACGACTTCATCACAGGTGGCAGGGGTTTCATCTCTGGTTAAAAAGCAGTCAGATAATGTAATTACGGTTGCAAATACTGAACGACAGGAAGTGGAAAGTACAGCCCAATTACTTGAAAAATCAGTGAGCGAAATGAACGACATTGCACAGGATGCGATCGAGGCTAACAGAATAGCAGAGGATACAATAAACAATACCCAGCAGGCCGTGGAAACAGTGCTTTCTTCGATCGAAGGTATTAATTCTATTCGTAGTACTATCAGTGAAACTGAAAAGAGGATTAAACGTCTGGGTGAGCGTTCTCAGGAAATATCCGGTATTGTCAGCCTGATTAACAGTATTGCAGAACGGACACATATTCTTGCGCTTAATGCCAGTATGCATGCGGCATCGGCTGGTGAGGCAGGCCGTGGCTTTGCGGTTGTTGCGGATGAGGTTCAGCGACTCGCAGAGAATGCACGTGAGGCGACATCTGAAATATCAACTGTGGTGAATAATATCCGTGTTGAAACGGCGGATACAGTTGCAATTATGAATAAGGTAATTACTCAGGTTGCGGAAGGTACTCAGTTGGCAAATGATGCTGGTTCAAGTATGAAGCAGACGCAGAAAGTTATCTCTGACCTGGTGCACTCGGTTAAGATGATTGCTCAAAGTAGTGAGAACCAGGCGGATATCAGTAAGCAATTGCTCGACAGAGCGAGAAGAATCAAGGAGAGCACAGAACAGACCGGGCGTGAGCTGCTCGAACAGACACGTAGTACTGATGAACTGGTTAAGTACTCTGATGATCTTGTATCGATAGTAAGTGTGTTTAAATTACCTGGTGATCCGTCTCCTGCCAAGTCAGATATTGATGGACAGCTGGTTTATGATACTCAGGATATCAGGAAAGCAGTTTGATACTCGTATCAAAGCTGTTTTAGCGGGTAACGGTTGATGCTGGATTATAGCGTAGACACGGTAGAGATTACTTCGGAAGGTATAGCGAGACTAATGTCTGCGGCTGGTGAATTCTGTCTGGGTGATGTGCAGTCGCCTATGCATTTGCAAAGCTACAAGAGTGAACTTGAGCAGCTCTGTGAACGTCTGCACTCCTCGCATTATAAAGTGATGCAGGGGCTTTGCGATATATTATTCGAAGGTATAGATAGCATTATTGATGAATCTCGACCGGTAACGGATAAAGAAATACAGTTTCTGCAGCGTATACCTGAAATTCTTCAGGAATATATAGATATACCACGTAGTCATATCCCAGATGCGCACCTGCTTAATCATTTTAGAAATCCGGAATGGGCGCGCCCAGTATCAGAGGACGAAGAGGAAAAGTTTATACATCAGTTACTTGAGCAGGATGAAGAGGTCGTTTCAGATCCCGAGGATGATAATTCAAACCAGCAACTGAGTATTCCGCTATCTGATATCGTTACTGATGCTGAGCTTGATGATGAAATCGATCTTGATCAGTTGTTATCTGCTAATGAATCGATTGTCACAGATGACGAATTTGAAGAGACTGACACAGATAATGTGGAAATTGATGCGGATGTTAATCATGATGAATTTTCGGAAAATGTAATTGATCTCAGCGACTTCATTGAAGAGGTCAGTGATGAGGAGCCTTTAGAAATTGAGGCTGAAGATTATTCAAGGTGTTCAGGTTCATTACAATCAGAATCATGTCAGCCTGCATCTGCAGGTGGAGGTTCAGATTTTGAAGTTCCCGCAGAAAGAAAAGAATTAATTCAGCTGGTTATCTCAGAGCTTGATGATATATGTGATGAGTACGCGTCACCTGAGTTTTCTTCGACTGGTGCTGCGACTCACGACATTCATGCTTTTTATATTGAGCTCGCTGAACAGGCAGAGACAATAGCAAATGCAGTCGAATTAATCGACTTGCAGGGGCTTGCTATAGCTATAAGGAAAGTTTCTGAATTCCTGCATGTCATAGCACTCGATACCAGCAGGCATAGCAATGAATTGTTAAATATTATTCAACAGTGGCCGGTTCAAATACACAATTACCTGAATAACATTGCGGATACAGTAACCAGCAAGTCTATTATTGATTTTCTTCGGCAGTCTGCATTTAGTGGTGTTATTGATTCTGAAGAGTTCGACACAATCGAGTCTCTGTTGCTTAAACCTGAATTTTCAGAAGATCAGCATGTAGAACGGCAGGTAAAAGCCAGCGAAGATGATATTAGTCTACAGCTACCTGATAATGTAAATCAGGAGCTATTAGATGGTCTGTTACACGATTTGCCGGAACAGGCAGAGGAGTTTTCTTCTTCCATACAGGGGCTTAATGAACATCATCAGATTGAATATCTTGAAGTTGCACAGCGTATAGCACATACCCTGAAAGGTGCTGGGAATGTGGTTGGCGTTCGTGGTATTGCAAGTCTTACACACCATCTTGAAGACATACTGGAAATTCAGTACAAGGCGGGTAAGGTTCCCTGCACAGAACTCATCAATGTACTGATGGATGCGGCTGATGTGCTTGAGGCTATGTCTGAGCATTTGATGGGGCTGGATGAGCCACCTGACAATGCGCTTGAGATTCTGCAGCAGATTCTCGACTGGGCAAACAGAATTGATCGTGAAGGTGCAACTGAATATGATCCGAATGATGTGCTACCTGTGTCAGGGTCGAATTCTGAAACAACGCAGATTAATGCAGATGATAAGCATCAGGTAAAGCAGTCTAAACAGGTGAGTATGGAAAACATGCTCAGGATTCCCGTTAGGCTGGCAGACGAGTTGCTACGTATCGCTGGTGAGAACCTTATCTCAACCTCACAGATTCAGGAATATATCAGTACGATTCATACAAGATATCGTAATCTAAAATCCCATAACCAGGCGTTACAGCAATTATCCTTTGAGCTTGAACATCTGGTAGATGTGCGTGGTGTCTCCAGTCACAGGCTGGCAACTAGTGATGTTGCAGGTGAATTTGACTCTCTTGAAATGGACCAGTATCACGAATTACATTCTATGAGCCGACGTCTCGTTGAGATCGCAGCTGACTCAATCGAACTGGGACAGGTGCTGGATAAAGATCTTGCACAGCTTAAAAACCTCGTCATAACACAGGACCAGTTGCAGAAAGAAAATGAAGAGCTTGTGTTGCGTACTCGTATGGTATCGGCAAAAACAATTGTGTCCAGGCTTAAGCGAGGTATCAAGCAGGCGTGTCGACTCACCGCTAAGCAGGTAAGGTTTGAGGTTAACGATAATGACACGCATATGGACAGTGATGTTCTCGGTGCCATGATAGAACCCATTATGCATATACTAAGAAATTCGGTTGATCATGGTATTGAAGCTTCGGATATCCGTGAAAAATCAGGCAAACCAGCACACGGAATGATCAAGGTCACTTTTCAGCGTCGAGGTGAATCGATTGCCATTGATATTGAAGATGATGGATGTGGCCTTGATATTGATAAAATCAGAGACAAGGCAGTTAGTGCAGGTCTGGTATCAAGTGCCTCTGAAGTGACTGAAGATAACCTGGTGTCTTATATACTGAGGGCGGGCTTTACTACACGCAAAGAAGTCAGTCAGGTGTCTGGCCGTGGTATCGGGCTTGATGTGGTAAATAGTAAAATAAGAGAGCTAAAAGGAAGTCTGGATATCAAAAGCGATTCAGGTGTCGGATGTGTATTCAGTATTACACTTCCAGTATCCTCGTTCTCTACGCACTCGTTATTGATCCGTGTGAGAAATAATGTTTATGCCATATCAAACCGCGGCGTTGAAGAAATATTATATCCCGGGCTTGGTGAGCTACTGACTGTCGGTAAGGAAACCTATTTCAAGGTCGAAGATGATATGTATAAGGCTCAGATGATTGAGTCGTTGCTGAATATCTCTGAAGATCGACGTGATGGTATGCGAGAGAACAGACCCGTTATATTGATTCGAGATGAAACCGGTAGCAGAAGTGCCGTACTGGTTCAGGATGTTATCGATAGTCGAGATGTAGTTGTGAAATCAATGGGGCCATATATTCCCAGGTTACCTGGTATTATCGGTGCCACGGTACTGGGTGATGGTAGTATATCACCTGTTGTTGACCTGCCCGAGCTGGTACATATTGCAGGTTCTTCCATTACGCCAGTTATTGAAAGAGATGCTCTTATCGATCAGCATGAATCAACATTACCTTATGTGCTGGTAGTTGATGATTCACTTAGTGCACGCAAGTCGCTGGCTCAATTTGTAGAAGACCTTGGGCTAGATGTCAGAACGGCTCGTGATGGTATGGAAGCCGTATCCCTCATCGAAGCTCGCAGGCCAGACCTGATTCTGGTTGATATGGAAATGCCGAGGATGAATGGTCTTGAGTTAACCAGTCATATACGTGCTGATAACCATACGCATGATCTGCCCGTTATTATGATTACTTCTCGATCGACAGATAAACACCGAAACACGGCCTTAGAAAAGGGAGTCGATCACTATATGGTTAAACCATTTGCGGAAGATGAACTTGCCGCACATATTAATGATGCTCTAAAGATAGCGTAAGGTATGCAGGCCAGTACACATCAGCGCCAGGATTTTTATATAGCCAGACTGAGCATGGGATCGACTGAACTCATGTTTCCACAAGTTGATGTTGTTAGCATCGAAAGTGTTTTTGACCTCGTTAAGCGTGAATCTTCGAGCTTTGTTATTGGTGTATTTGAATTAAATGGCGACGTTGTGCCAGTTTATGCGTTAACGGATCAACTCGAACTGCTTTATGAAGCGCCAGAAAAACGCTATCACTGTGCCATTCTTCGACATCAGTCCGGTGTGTTTGGGCTTTTATGTGATGATGTAAAGCACCTGGAGTTACATGATATTGAGTTTCAGAGTATACCGCAGTGTATGCGGCATGAAACAATGCCATTAACCCACCTGTTCAGTTATGCATCCGCTGCCGGTGAACCTAAAACGGGTTTCGTCACCAATTCAGACTGGATATTTCACTATCTACAGCAATCTATCACTGGCGGTGAACAATGCTTGCAATAGATGATAAGCGACAACAAGCAGGTACTGCTGCCTGGATGTTTGAAGTACTTAAAGGTATCCATATCGCTATAGCCAGGCCGGAGATGCTCCATATTATCGATAATCCTCATCTGATAAGAATTCCTCGAGCGCCGGACTACTGTAAATATGTGGTCAACTGGAATGCTCGTTATCTCCCCGTGTTCAGTCTGGCGGCCTGGTTGAATCGCAATGAGCAACCTCTGGACAGACATCTGGCCGTTGTTCGTTATACGAGCAGCGAGGGTAAACCAATGCTGGGTGCACTGGGCTTGTATTCGATCCCAGTTATGATGCATGTAAATAATTCACAATCATGTAGCCTGCCCGAGCATCATGCTGGTTGGCAGAAAATATCTATCGCTTGCTTCAGGACGCGGCAAGGGCAGAGTGTGCCGATAGTTGATCTAAATACCATTTTTTCTGATGGGATATAGTCCGTCGTTGATGCGTTAGGAAATATGCCCATGAAGTTGCTACAGGCGGTAGCAAATTAGTGGCTAAATGGCTGTATTTATTGGGAATTTAGCCTACGCTTATAGAAGTAATCTGCTAGTCAAATAGATACCGGTTAATTGCTCCTGTAGAATAACTGAAAATACTAATAAATGAACTGCGTCAAAACTAACAGATCTGCTAGTTTTTTTTCGGTTATTAATGGGTGATGATTCAGGTATAGGCTGAGGTATATCACAGGCTGTCGAAAGCTGCTTTACACCAGGCCAGAATAAACCAGAATAATAATGTCACCGTGGTTGCTGTAGGAGTAAGTAATGAAAGCCAATGAAGTTAAAGCCAAGCTGTTGTTAGTGGATGATCATGCCATTGTACGTGCTGGCTTCAGACACCTGCTGGAGAGTGACGATGATTATGACATTCTCGAGGTAGATTCCGCTGAGGCCGCCTGTCAGGTATATGCTGACTATCAGCCTGATGCAGTCATTATGGATTTAATGATGCCTGGCATGGGTGGGCTCGAAGGCCTGCGTCACCTGAGCGCCAAGGATCGCAATGTAAAAGTTCTGATCCTCAGCATGAAAGACGACATTGCTCATGTTAACCGAGCGACCCTGGCGGGGGCTATCGGTTATCTCACCAAGCGTAGTGCACCGGATGAGCTGGCCCGTGCGGTTAATGTTGTTATGAAAGGGCAGAAGTATTTGAGTGCCGACGTTTGTGAAGCGACTCGTAAAGAAGCCTACGTTTCCGATGAGGAAAAAATCAAGAGTCTGTCTGAGCGTGAATTTGAGGTTTTCTGCCTGCTGGCCGAGGGACGTAGTGTGGTAAAAATATCCTCCGATCTACACTTAAGCCCAAAGACAGTCAGCAACCATCGTACGCGTATTATGCATAAGCTAAAGGCATCGAACATTGTAGAGCTCACTCGTCTCGCAATACGCAATGGCCTTGTAGAGGCCTGAACATTCCTCATACCTGCCCGGGTATCTAAGCCCGAAAATCAAATTAAACACCAGCTGTAAATCTACAGCTGGTGATTGCTAATTTTCAGATAAAATCACCTGTTATTACGGTAGCTGGGGAAAATTCCTTATTTGATTAGACGTGTCTCTGAGTGGGATTCCGCTAACTATACTCAACATATCGCAGCATAAGCATGTACCTGTACCGTATGTGTGTGAGTATTATTTTATGAGTCATGGTATTTCACAATGCGCTGAAACGCGCAATCCATCACTAGTTAATCTGTTCTGGATGTTTCTGAAAATTGGCAGCACGGCATTTGGTGGTTTTATGGCATTGATATCCGTTGTGCAGAATCACGTTGTTGACAGAAAAAAACTACTCAGCCATGAGGATTTTCTGAATGGTATTTCTCTTGCGAGCATACTACCTGGTCCTGTTGCAGTGAATCTGGTGGCCTATTCTGGTTATCGTATTCGTGGTATTGCGGGTGCGGCCGTGTGTACCGTCGCAGTGATATTACCGTCATTTGTTTTAATGCTGGTGTTAACCTATCTGTATCTTAAATCAAGTGAATTGCCGCTAGTGAGTCAGTTACTACAGGGGTTTCTGCCAGCAGTGACGGCCATCATAATCGCGGCTGTTCTGAATCTCGGTCGAAAATCAGTCAACGGGATGGTAGAAGTGAGTATCGCGTTTACGGCGATGGTGATCCTGATCATGATCGGCGGGTTCTTTACCACATTAATGATAATTGCCGGTTCGGGGCTGGTGGGGCTTGCACTATATGGTGCTGAAGCTCAGCAGCCAGTCGAGAGCAGGGCTCAAAAAAGTATCGATTATGCGATTACCGGAAAAAGCCGACCAGGCGAGCTGTTGCCATTCGCTGTGGCAGCGTTGACCGTTATCCTGGTGCCACTCATCAGTTCGAGTAGCTATATTGGAGCCAAGCTGTTTTCTTCTTTTGCAGCCATGAGTCTGTTGTTGTTTGGTGGTGGTTTCGTGTTTATCCCATTGATGCAGGAATCCATCGTGGATGTTTACCAGTGGGTTAGCCATAGGGAATTTGTAGATGCAATAGCGATGGGGCAGATAACGCCGGGACCAATCCTGATAAGCGCAACATTTATTGGTTACAAAGTAGCCGGGTTTGTCGGAGCCATAATAGCGACCATTGGAATATTTTTGCCACCCGCGATGTTGATGCTGGTTTGTACGCATTATATGGATAGTCTGATGGCATCAAGTAAAGTTAAGGCGGTTATGAAAGGCATCCATAGTGGTGTGTTAGGGATGATCGCGGCGGCTGCCTATATCGTTGCAACTTCAACGCAGATTGATATTAATTTTATTGCAATTTTTTCACTGTCACTTGTATTGCTCGTTATTTATCGAGTTGATGTTATATGGGTGATACCCCTGTCAGCATTATTAGGATATGTGCTGTTTTGATGAGGCTAAGGATTCGATATTAAAGACCAGAAATATGACTTCCAGCAAATGAAAAATACAGTTTATTCAACAAAGTCACCAGGAGTGAATTATGTTACCTGTATTTATGATTGGAACACAGCGTTCAGGATCGAATCTATTACGACTTATGATTAATCAGCTGGATAGAGTAGTGTCACCTCATCCACCACATATTCTGGAAAGAATGATGCCGCTAATGCATCTATATGGTGATCTGGATAAAACATCGAATTTCGATGCTTTAGTGGACGATGTGTGTAAGCTGATTGAACTAAACCCGGTTGAATGGGCCGGAATTGAGCTCGATCGTTCAGTTGTTGCGAAAAAGTGTAAAGACAACACGCTGATGAGTGTTTATCAGGCAGTGTACGAGTTATATGCAGAAAGAACAAATGCGAATGCATGGTGTTGTAAAAGTCTCTCGAATATTAATTATGTGAGAGAAATTGAAGAGCATTTCATCAGCCCAAGATATATCTATCTGTATCGAGATGGCCGTGATGTTGCTTTATCGTTTCAGAAAGCAGTTGTAGGTGAAAAGCATATATATTCGATAGCCAGAGAATGGGCAGAGACGCAGCGAAAGGCCCTGGATCTACGAGAAAGAATAGAAGCTAGCCGATTCTTTTGCATCAGCTATGAAGAGTTGATTAGTGACCAGGAAAGTGCGGCACGAAAGTTATGTGCCTTTCTGGATTGTGAATATGATGAAGGAATGCTCAGTTTTTATGCCAGTAAAGATGCGGCTTCTGCAGCAAGATCCAGTGACTTATGGAAGAACCTCGATCAGCCGTTAATTAAGAGTAATTGCGGAAAGTATAAACGTGAAATGCCGCGTAACGATATAGAGATATTTGAATCTGTCGCCGGTGATGCATTGCAGCAGCTCGGCTATGAACGTGAATATATAGCAGCCGGACAGGAACTTGTGTTCAATGCGTCAGATATTGAAATTTTCGATGAAGTTAATCGTCGTATGAAGTTTCAGGTTTTGAAAAGCCTTGATAAAGACGACAGAAATCGCAGAGAGATGCAGAGCGCATTGCTCAGAAAAATTAAATCGGAGCGTGTCGCGTGACATATAACCAATCTGGTGGAGAAGAGGACATGATAAAACAAATGTGTAAGGTTTCTGCCCTGATAGCAAGCCTGGCATACCCGGTGGAGTTGCTTGCTGAGTATGTGTTTACGGCGCCGCCGAGGGAGAGTGTAGAGCGAGGTGTTGAAATCTATAAACCAGTAGCCGACTTTCTTACACAGGCAACAGGTGAGCGATTTATCTATCGGCACCCTCAGACCTGGTCGGAATATAGTCGTGGGATGCAGAACAAGGAATTTGACCTGGTTTTTGATGGACCACATTTTGTGAGCTGGCGGGTGCAGAATATACAGCATGAAGTGATATTGAAGTTGCCGCAGCTTATGATATGGCGTGTTATTACGGGTAAAAATAACTCGAATATTCATACACTGGATGATCTGGTTGGACGTACCATCTGTGCACCAAAATCACCCAATTTTGGTATGTTGACCATGATGAGTCATTTCCCAAACCCGGACAGGGAGCCCATTCACGTGATTACCAAGGGGTGGAAAGATGGCTATAACGGCGTTGTGTCAGGCAAGTGTGAGGCGGCCGTGCTTCCTAAAACCAACCATAAGAAATTTGACCCCAGGGAAGAAAAAACACGATCGGTACATAACCACCTGCCATATCCCAATCAGGCGATTACCACGGGGTCTAAAATTTCCCCGGCACTCAAAGCACGCGTCGTAGATGCCTTGCTGAGTGAGGATGGGCAAAAATCCTTATCGCGTCTGCGTGATCGCTTCACACGCGGAGCCGAGCTGGTGAGTGCGGAAAGTGAGGAGTATGAAGGTATTAGTATGGTGCTCAAGCGGGCCGATAATTTCCTGAGCGCAGCCGAGTCGGCTCAGCCGAAGTAGCCGTTAGTAACACTCATCAGGGCGGTTAGATTTCGCCTGACTATCCTGCTACGTCTTATCCTGTTACGCCACCCAGGCCACTCCATAGCGAGTGGCCTGCTGTTTTGTGTCTGTAACTTTTTTGTGCATAAGCCTTGAGAAAGTGCACAAAATTAGGCACAGGGGTTTCAGTGGATTTTTATTGGTCCATATAATTTCTTTGAAAACAACAAGATATGAGTTTGGCATGAGATATGCTAGGTTGCATTCAATCATTTCTGAGCGAGTGCCATCGTCGGTACTCTTGGCAACGGGGCCTGAGAAATCCACTTTTAAAATTACTCCTCGAAAACTTGAGGGGAAGATAAAGCAAAACAGAGGAAAACTTATGCCTTTCAAATTAGTACAACATTCATTAGTCAGCGCGTCACTGGCGGTTGCAGGTCTTTCAGTACCACAGCTTGCCCTGGCAGAAGGAATACAGGAAGCCTTCTCATCAGGTAAGGCGAGTGTCAATATGCGCTACCGCTTCGAAAGCGTTGAAGATAACGTGAACAAAGATGCCGATGCGCACACATTACGTACCCGTCTTGGCTTCACCACTGGTGATTATAAGGGTTTCAAGGCACATGCTGATTTTGAAGTCATTAAAGGTGGCGGAGATTATGAGGATAATCCGAAAGCAACGCCAAAAGAGTTCGCAGTTGTTGCAGATCCATTAGTTGAAGAGCTTAACCAGGCGTGGTTGTCATACTCTGCAAGTGACACTGAGGTTAAATTCGGTCGTCAGCGCATTATTCTGGATAACGCACGTTTCGTGGGCAATGTTGGCTGGCGTCAGAACGAACAGACTTTTGATGGAATTCGTTTCACAAATAGCAGCTTCGATGATGTTGCAATCAATCTTGCCTATATCACCCAGGTGAACAAAATCCTTGGTAAGGCTGACAAGGAAACGGGTCATGTGCTGCTGAATGTGGCTTTTGATAAAACACCCGTCGGTAAAGTTACTGCATATAGCTATATGCTTGACTACGACGGAGTTAGTGCCAATGACCGCGATACTTTCGGTGTACGTGTTAAAGGTGGCAAGGACAGCATTTTATATACGGCTGAATTCGCACAGCAGTCAGATGGTGCAGACTATGCGGGTGATTTAAGTGCAACCTATATGCTAGGTGAGATCGGTTACAAACTTGATGGAGCTAAAGTCTTCCTGGGTTATGAAAGCCTGGGTAGTGACGATGGTGCCACTGGCTTTGCCACTCCGCTGGCTACAGCACATGCATTCAATGGTTGGGCCGATAAGTTTCTTGCAACTCCGGCTGTAGGTTTAACTGATACTTACCTGAAAGTAGTCACCAAGGTGGCTGGTATGAAACTGGTCGGTATGTACCATGATTTTGGTTCCGATGAAGGTAGTGCGGATCTTGGTTCTGAACTGGATCTGGTACTGGTTAAGCCATTTAACAAGACCTTTAAGGGCTTAATCAAGTATGCGGATTACAGTGCAGGTGACTCAGGTGCTGATACGCAAAAGATCTGGTTTGCACTGGAAGCAAACTTCAAGCAGTAAACACTGCTTGAAGACCATTTTGGAAAATGTGATGTAAAGAATAAGGAGATAACCCCTAGCGCCACGGATGGCATATTTAAAAAGTGTATGATGATGAATATTGCATTAATTTATGACAACTTAAAGTACCAGAATGAAACAGCGATGTTGCTGGATGATGCGGGTTTTACGGTAAATTTCACGTTTGCAACAGATTCACACTGGTTTGCAGCAATTAAGGAAGATAAACCAGATATGCTGGTAATATCTGTTGCGAAGCCAAATGATTCATTAATACAGCAGTTAAAAATTCTAAAAGATGAGGTCATTTGCCCGGTAGTGGTACTGGCAAATGAATCAGACCATGAAGTCGTTGAGACAGTGGTAATGGCAGGGGCAGATTCCTGTGTTACTGGTGAAATATCTATTGAGCGAATTCGTAATCTGATACAGATAAACCTGGCCAGGTTTAAAGTGACATGTGGTCGACTGGAAGAAATCCAGGAACTCAATAAAAATATCGAAGTACTTGAGAATCGACTTAATGACCGAAAAGATATCGAGCGTGCGAAAGGCCTGTTAATGAATTCCTATCGCATGAATGAAAACGATGCCTATAATGCAATGCGTCGTATGGCGATGGATACCGGAAACAAGCTCGGTGAAGTTGCACGAAATTTAATATCTATGTCTAAAGTTTTAAACTAATTGTTAATCTCCCTTTAGCAATACCGGGCCGCACTTTGTGCGGCCTTTTTTATTGCTGAAAACAGAACCCGAGCGTCTCCCCAGAATAATGCACCACAATGAAGCGAGGCGGTAACGTTCTCTTGTAGTGTGCACTAATAGTGGAACAATCTGGTGCATGAACAAATGTTGATGTTGTTAAGTCGTTGATAAATAGTGAAATATAAACATGGCACGCTTATTGTATATATGAAACACAAGGTCAACGGCGATCATCGAGGGTTGCACTCAATGTAGAGTGGAATCTAAACAGCTAAACAGAATTTATTTTTTTATTAAACGGGCAAAGGCGTCCAGAAGCATGCAACAGGCATGTTATCTGTACGCCTTTTTTTGTTCATGAAATATGGAGAAACACATGTTTTCGAAAAACGATAAGCACTCGCGTAGAGGCTTTATTAAAAAGTTAACTGCTGCAGTCGCACTGGCTTGTAGTGTTAGCATGATGCCAGCTCAGGCGGGCGAACCTGAAAAAGAAGATCTGAAGTTTGGCTTTATCAAGCTGACAGATATGGCACCTCTAGCAATCGCTTATGAAAAAGGATACTTCGAGGACGAAGGCCTGTATGTAACGCTGGAGGCACAGGCTAACTGGAAAGTACTACTCGACCGCGTTATTGACGGTGAGCTTGATGGTGCGCACATGCTGGCAGGCCAGCCACTGGGTGCAACCATTGGTTTCGGTACGAAAGCGGATGTTATCACGGCGTTCTCAATGGACCTGAATGGTAATGGTATTACCGTATCGAATGATATCTGGAAACAGATGAAGAAAAACATCCCTCACAAGGATGGCAAACCCGTACACCCAATCAAGGCAGATGCGCTGAAGCCAGTTATTGAGAAATATAAATCGGAAGGTAAGCCTTTCAATATGGGTATGGTGTTCCCGGTTTCGACGCATAACTACGAGCTACGCTACTGGTTAGCGGCCGGTGGTATTCATCCTGGTTACTATGCACCACTGAAGGGCGATACGTCAGGCCAGATCGATGCAGATGCATTATTGTCTGTAACGCCTCCACCACAGATGCCTAGCACCATGGAAGCGGGTACGATTTATGGTTACTGCGTAGGTGAACCCTGGAACCAGCAGGCGGTATTCAAGGGTATCGGTGTGCCGGTTATTACTGACTACGAAATCTGGAAAGATAACCCAGAGAAAGTATTCGGTGTAAGTAAGGCCTGGGCTGAGAAATACCCAAATACTCACATCGGCGTTGTTAAAGCTATGATTCGTGCAGCGAAATGGCTTGACGAAGAAAACAACAAGAACCGTCCTGAAGCTGTGAAGATTCTGTCACAAAGTAACTACGTTGGTGCTGATTACGATGTAATTGCTAACAGTATGACGGGTACCTTCGAGTACGAGAAGGGAGACAAGCGCGCAGTGCCTGACTTCAATGTGTTCTTCCGTTATAACGCAACTTATCCATACTACTCAGATGCAATCTGGTACCTGACTCAGATGCGTCGTTGGGGACAGATTGCTGAAGAAAAGTCTGATAGCTGGTACATGGATATCGCCAAGAAGGTATACCGTCCAGACATCTATGCGGCTGCTGCCAAAGAGCTGATCGCTGAAGGCAAGATGAAAGCTTCGGAGTTCCCTGACTTTGCAACGGAAACCGGCTTCAAGCCACCTCAGACAGAGTTCATCGATGGCGTAACTTACGATGGAACCAAACCTAATGACTACCTGAAGAAATTCAAGATCGGTCTGAAAGGTTCTGACCTAATCAAGTAAGTAAAATACCCGCCCCCCAGTGTTATTCCGGTGGGGCGGGACCTTTAACCAGGTGACACTATGTTTTTTAAAATTCCATTTAAATTTTCATTTATGAAATCAGAGGGAGCGAGTCCCATGGCTGTTGCACTGCCGTTTAAGTTACCTAAGGACCTGACTAATACAATCGTAAAATCGTTACTGGTACCTTTTGTGGCGTTTTTATTATTTCTTGGAATTTGGGGTGGCACCGCATCACAGATTCAAACATCCCTTGGCCAGGTGCCAGGGCCAAGCCAGGTCTGGGAGCAGACTGTTGTCTTATATGATGAGCATGTAGCAGAACGTGAAAAAGAAGAAAAGTTTTATGAGCGACAGGAAAAGCGTAACGCCAAGAAACTGGAAAAGAATCCAGATTACGAGGTTAAGATCCGTCCATACACGGGTAAACCTACCTTTTTCGACCAGATTCTGACAAGCCTGTACACGGTATTAACAGGGTTCCTGGTAGCAAGCCTTGTAGCAATTCCTATCGGTATAGTGAGTGGGCTTAGCACAACAGTCCATAGAGCAATAAATCCACTGATCCAGATATTCAAACCCGTATCACCATTGGCTTGGCTACCGATTGTAACCATGATCGTGAGCGCGGTTTACGTATCCGACGACCCAATGTTTGACAAGTCTTTCCTGAACTCGGCGATTACCGTCATGCTGTGTTGCATGTGGCCAACGATTATTAATACTGCAATTGGTGTTTCGAGCATCGATAAGGACCTGATTAATGTTAGCCGTGTATTACGCCTGAGCTGGTTCACTAAAGTTTATAAAATTGTACTGCCTTCATCTGTGCCGATGATCTTCGCAGGCCTGCGCCTGTCACTGGGTATAGGCTGGATGGTACTGATCGCCGCGGAAATGCTGGCGCAGAACCCTGGCCTGGGCAAATTCGTGTGGGATGAATTCCAGAACGGTAGCTCTAATTCGCTGGCCCGTATCATGGTTGCTGTATTCGCGATTGGTTTTATCGGCTTCCTGCTAGATCGTACCATGCTGTACCTGCAGCAGAAGGTTTCATGGGATCGCAACGCTATCATCCGTTAAGCGACTAAAGAATATCGAGGAAATATTATGTCTAATTCATTTTTACAAATTACCGATGTGTCGATCGAGTTCCCGACGGATAACGGCCCATTCAAGGCGCTGGATGGTGTTAACCTGAATATTGACGAGAAAGAGTTCATTTCTCTGATTGGCCACTCCGGCTGTGGTAAATCAACGGTCCTTAATATCGTTGCCGGTATGTATGAGGCAACCACGGGTGGCGTGTTGCTCGAAAATCGCGAGGTTAACGAACC
>JBFHWF010000017.1:0-37873 GCA_041589175.1 Gammaproteobacteria bacterium | reverse complement strand
GTGCAGTGGCTAAGTGCCTTGCCTGAAGAGCCGGTGAATGCCATTGTGATTGCCAATGAAGTGCTGGATGCAATGCCCGTGCGACGCTTTTGTGTTGATGGCGATGAGGTGATGGAGCTTGGGGTTTGTTTGAAGGGCGAGCAGCTGAAACTGGAAAAGCAACAGGCTGATAGTCAGCTGCAACAGGTGGTTGCTGAATTGTCCCTGCAGAATCTTCAGAGCCTGTATTGCAGTGAAGTGAATCTGAATATCGAACCCTGGCTGGCAGCATTGTCTGCCTGTACCAGGCAATGTGCTGTCTACCTCATCGATTATGGTTATCCGTCTAGCGAATACTATTCCTGTGAACGTAACATGGGAACCTTAATAGGGTATTATCGTCATCGTGCAATCGATCAGCCATTGTGGTATCCAGGGTTGCAGGACCTGACCGCCTTTGTTGACTTTAGCCATGTAGCCCATGCGGCGCTCAGGCAGGGATTTGATGTGGATGGCTTTACCTCGCAGGGAAATTTTTTACTGAACTGTGGTCTGGCTGAACAACTTGAGCATGTAGAAAATGAGCGACAGCATCTGTTGCGTGTTCAGCAGATGAAAACATTGAGTATGCCGAGTGAGATGGGTGAGCGTTTCAAGGTTATGGGATTGTCACGGGGATTGCAGAATAATATACCCGGTTTCGAACAGCGGGATCTTCGATACCGATTGTAAAAACATAAAAACGATAAAGATTGCTCATGGATTTTTTACAGATACTGATACTTGCTCTGGTACAGGGCTTAACTGAATTTTTACCGGTTTCCAGTTCGGCGCATCTCATACTGGTACCCGTGCTAACAGGCTGGCAGGATCAGGGGCTGGCTTTTGATGTTGCCGTTCACGTGGGTACGCTAAGTGCAGTAGTGCTGTATTTTCGCAAGGAATTAATTCGTATGTTTTTTTCCTGGGTCGCTTCAGTCACAGGTAAAGGCATGGATGCGGATGCTAAACTTGCGTGGGCCGTTTTACTGGGAACTATTCCAGTTGGTCTGGCGGGATTGTTGTTCAAAGACTTTATTGAAATGCATCTGCGAAGCCCGATGGTGCTGGCGACGTCAACGCTGGTGTTTGCCTTACTGCTATGGTGGGCAGATGCACGTGCACGAGGTGAGCGGAGTGAATACAGTATTGGCTGGATGGATGTGCTGTTTATTGGACTGGCCCAGGCGCTGGCCCTGATACCAGGTACGTCCCGTTCTGGCGCAACCATGACAGCTGGCCTGTTTCTGGGCTTGAGCCGGCAGGCTGCCGCTCGCTTTTCGTTTCTGTTGTCGATACCCGTGATTATTCTGGCGGGCGGACTGGAGACGATCGATTATCTTGAGCATGCACAAATCAATGATATGCAACCACTCATGCTCGGCGCGCTGTTATCCGGAGTCAGTGCGTATCTGTGTATTCACTATTTTCTTAAGTTGCTAGAAAAAATAGGTATGTTGCCATTTGTTATCTATCGCATTGTACTGGCACTGTTTCTATTCGTTATGTTTGTGGATGTAGCCTGATGAGTCAGCTCAAATACAAAGCCATGTGGCTATTTTTGGGGTATGCAATGGTGCTGTTTGTGATACATGCATCGCTCACCAGTAGCCCGGTAATGCCAGGGTTTAAAATGTCCGATAAAGTTATGCATATCATTGGTTATTTTGGCCTGATGTTCTGGTTTGCACAGATTTACTGGAGGCCCGAGACGGTGTTGAAACTGGCAATTGTATTCATGCTAATGGGTGTAGGGCTTGAATTTTTACAGGATCTCGGTGGTGTCAGAGTGCTTGAAGTTTATGACATGGTGGCTAACGTCTTGGGTGTGCTGCTTGCCTGGATGCTGGTTAAAACGCGATTCAGATATATCTTGCTGAATATAGAAAAGCATGTGATTACACGATTGCTTAACGAATGATTGCACCCTCCGTTACCCAGTTTATCAATGTGTTGTAATTCGCCGGGTCCGTCACAGGTGTTCCGCCATAGTGATGGACGCCAACCGGTTTTCTTAAAAGTTTACTGTGCTGTGGGTAGCGATAATTGACTCTTTCGATGACGTTCTCATAGATGCTGTAACCAGAAGAGTCTGTATCATAATACAGTGGAACCCCGGCAATTCCAGTTGTTGCGTGACAGTCCAGACAGCTAGTGCTGGTGCCTCCCTGTAACAGTGGCAGAATATGTGTTTCAAATCGCAGGTCATGTTGTGCAATTGCCAGGCTACTATCAATGGTAATAGTGACGGTATCAGAATGGCTCTGCCCCTGAGTATTCATTCCGGTTAATTGAATTACGTAAATTCCATCAGTGTCTGTTACCAGTTGCGCGCGCAGGCTTTGTGGGGTGTTCAGGCTTGCATTGGCTGAAGCGGGTTGGCTTAGTATGTGCCAGCTGTGGGTTTGTGTAAAAGCAGATGCCTCTGCTGTCAAGGTAACAGGGGAAACAGCGGTTCGATCTATGCCGGCATAAGCGATGGGTTTACCCGGTGGGCTAATGCTTCCATCTGTATTTGAGTATCTGAACCCATTAATATGGGTTGCAAGTATTTCCGGTGCGTCACTTTCCCAGAACTTGTCATAGGTCAGCCGTGACATTGGCATGAGGCCTCGGGCGTAAACATAATCTTCAATCTGATCGATATGACTGATGAATTTTTCATAGCTGCTGAAGTTTACGTCTGAACTCTCTCCACCAAAATTAGAGTTGTTTGAGGCCGAGCCCATGGTTGTGCCGCGTTTAGAGTGACAGGCAAAACAGTAAGGTTTTATGACTTTAAGAAAAAGCTGCTCAGAGGTTGAAGGCCGGGTAACAGGTATGCTGGTGTCAGATGGATCATAGCGCCAGCCGGCGGGAACGAAGTTGCCATCAAATGCGTTGCTGTTGCTGGCAGAGATGAAATGTCCCGCATACCAGCCATCGACAACTTCTCTGATAAAGTCCGCATCCCATTCGCCATCAGCACGGCTGGCAGGGAAGGTAGAGAAAACGGCTTCGTTAATTAATTTAAGCTTTTGCTCCTGCTCGGCGCGAGAGTAGCCGGGCTTGTCTGAAAATTCGAATGTGTCTATTTCAAGGGGCTGTAGTTTTGCATTGGTATCACCTCTACGCAGTTCAGGGTTTAACTGGCCAGGTAATGCTGCAGAAGGAAAGCTGCCATCACTCAGTAGTGGGCGAGCCTGTCCACCATGACAGGTTATGCAGGGCAGTGGCATAAATTTTTCGCCCCGGTTGTCGAGATCAACTCGATCAATGCGAGGCTCATCCGCGTCAGGATTGGCCGGGTCTGCGCGAAATGTGTAGAACTTGTTAAACATGGGGTCACTGCCATCGCAGTCGCCATCGAGATCACTGTATTCAATCGCATTACTACCAAAATGGTGGATGCGATCATTTTCAATCGCAGCCGTCAGATTTAATGTGCTATAGGGCAGGCCTTTAACAAGATCAACTCGAAAATTTTCGACATAAATAGCCAGGCAGCCATTTGCATTACGACGCATAAACATACTACGCCCATAGCCAAGGTCTTTGGTGTCCCGAAAAATCACATGTGCGTCATACCCCTGGTCGAAACCATTTCTGGATTTCCACTTGTTCAGGGTGTCGCGTTCGTTTAGAGGGTCGATGGTTGCATAATAGGCCTGAGTCCATGTGGCGTTGTTTATGCGCGACTCGGGTATATCAAGATAGGCATTATTACCAGAGCCGCTGTTATCGTCTTCATAAAGAATATTACCGGCCCTGTCGAGTAGATAAAGATAGTTGTCGATAGATGAGCGAAGAATGATGCGTACACCTCCTGCACGATGGAGTGTAAATGTGTGACGCGGGTTGTCAGGCGAGTTAGCATTCATGCCGCCTGATGCAGTCCAGCGACCATTGTGTTCTGTATTTTCACTGTGTGCTTGAATGATTTCCAGGTGATAGTCTCCCTGTTTACCGGCCAGGCTGGACGCGACAACAACGGTGTATTCTCCAGCGGGTAAGCTCGCCTGCATGTTTGGGTATTGAAGAAACTGATCAGGTGTCGATGCAGTGACAATATCCAGTTCGACAGGTGTGTCGTCTCTGCTGCAGGCCAATAGATGTATGCAGGTAAAAAATAGCAGGAATGTGCGTAAGCTGAACATGCCTAGAGCCCGAAAGAAATCAGATAGCTAAGGTTAAAAGATAAAGCATCGTAGTCGATACCGTATTTTGCGCGGGCAGAAACATATTGTGCTGACAGGTCAATTGACTGCCCAGGGGCAAAAGCCAGGTTGTAACCCAGTGTACTAATAATGGCGCGAGAGTCTATCCGATAGGCCAGTATGTTATTGCCGAAACTGGGGTCAAATTCGATATCTTCTGCCTGCCGAATAATATCCAGAATTTCCGTTGAGCTATCACTTAGTGGGATGCTTGAAGTAATGTCCCCTGCCTGATAGGTGGCAGTTGCATATAAGGTACTGAACTGATCAAGGCGAAGGTCGGCACTAAAGAACAGCTTATGCGTGACAAGATCGAATGCACGGCTGTCAGAATCCTGTAATTGTGATGCAATACCGCTATTGAATTGTAACTGGCTGGTTAGCCAGCTGCTGATGATAAAGCGTAGTAGATAGTGTGTGCGGTCCCTGAGGTCAGCCTGAAAATCAGCAAGTCCGGTTTCGGCTTCGATTATGTAGGTCGGGCTCGTGAAACTACTTCCAGGTTTGTATCGCAGTGATATGCCCATGCTGCCACGTATATGATCGGTCCCATCATAGTCCTGCAAATCCTGGTAACCAAGTGATGCCCGATATTCGAGGAGCTGTTTGAGTGCAATCTTGTCTACTCTGCTGAAGCTGGTGAGTAGATGGTATGCAGTGCTGTCGAGTGTGCTCTGTTTGCTATGGCTGCGATTGATGTTGTTGTCGTGACTTATGCCGATATCCAGGTTGATTTGGCTATCACTGTCAGCCAGTACATTTTGCTGGATATTAAACAGTAGAAGAATAAGTGTTATTTTTTTCATTTTTTATATTCAGGGTTAATACCACGCAAAAGAAGTACCAGGCAGGTGAATATGATAATCCAGTGATAAGTTAGTGTGCCTATGCTTCCGGATTTTTCGGCACAGTTATCAAATTGTTGTTGATCACAGGGGTCTGCCGCGGGAGGTATGGCATTGGCATCGACTGCAAGTTTGAATGTCTGGCGTGTTACACCATTTACCTGCCTGTCGCTATCGTTGGCGCCGCCATCATTGACAGTGATGAGCAGGCAGTCGCTGTATGGGGTCAGGCCATCTATATACAGGTTGCTATTGCTGTCTGGGCAATTTCCACTAATGCTGCTGGTACTGGCGATGCTATTGTCTGTGTCGAGCGTGAAGTCCTGCCAGCCATCTGTGATAGAAAAAACGCGAAGTGTACTGTTGTTACGTACACCTGATGCAAGCGGGATGACGACCTGTGTTGTCTTTCCTGATTCTGTAGGGGTGCTCACACTAATGTCAAAAACAGGGCTGATGGCAGTGTAGTTGTTGTCGTATGCGCTGGTGACAGGGTTACCGTTATTGCCATACTGTAACAAATCGTTTTCAGTGATGGCCGGGGCAAACCTGGCAGAGGCAATCGCAGTGTGTCCAGCGCGTAATTGATAGTTGCTATGCGTTGTAAGAACGGGTGACCCAGCAAGCTGGGTATGTCTGCTTAGCTGGTTGCCTGGCAATGTGTTGTTGTCGAGATAATCTGGAATACCATCGTTATCGCTGTCAGAAAAACCTTCGCTTACATCATTGTCGCCATCACCATCAGTGTCATCTGTGGGTTGCAGGGTCGGTATGCTGTCAGCAAATACATTGAGTAGCATGGTGTTACGACTACGGCTGCCATTGTTATCGATGCTGACATCTATGAGATAGCTTGCTGGAAACAGGCCTGTCGGATCTATCACGAGTGTATTGCCCAGCATGCTGACCAGTGATGCCTGTAAGCGATTATCTGTTTGTGACCAGTCATGGGAAATACTACCTGCACTGCTGCTACTCAGATCTGCACTGATGCTCACGTTGCCTTCGTCTTTAAACACAATCTGACCCGGACGACTGTTCTGGATAACGCTAAAGACGATATATGTATTGAGCTGGCCTGCGCCGAGTGGATCGTTATCGCAGTCATCTCCCAGGCCATCGTTATCTGTATCCTGCTGTCCGGGATTGGCTGCGCCCGGACAGTTATCCAGTGCATCACTGAGTCCATCGCTATCAGTGTCGATGAAGCTGATATTGACCGTAGCAGAAGACATTAGTCCTGCGGTATCGCGCATGGTATAGCTGAAGCTTTCTGCGGCTTGAGACCCCGCTAATGGAGAATAATTAAGGCTGTTGTTAATCGACAGTGGAGAGTTGATGGATACACTCCCGCCTGCGGAAGGCGTGGTGACAGAAATAATGCGCTTTGTGTCACCGCTATCAACATCCTGATCGTTGAGTAAGACATTGAGCGTGTTGTTGGTGCTGTTTGCATGAACGGAGTAGTTATCGGCAATGGCTGCCGGTGGATCATTGTATGCCGTGATATCCACCGTTACCGCCCAGGTATCAAAATTTCCCTGAGGGTCATCTGCGCGTACGGTAAAATTATCGGCAGCTGTACCGCTAACATCGGCGTTGGGTGTGTAGTTAATGGCCTTACTGGCACCTGTACCACTGGCGCTTGCCGTGCCCTGTGATGCCGGGCTGGAGATTGACCAGCTAAGACTGCTGTCATCACTGTCTGGGTCGCTGGCATTTAAGGTCAGGCTAAAGGCGATGGGTGTGCTGTCCTCGTCCATGCTAACGCTTGAGGGGCCACTGATCACCGGCGCTTGCATGCCGATATTCACGTTGACGGTAATACTATCACTGAGGTTGGGCGTGTCGCTGGTATCAGTGACCGTCACGACAAACTGGTCGGTTCCGCTGTAGCTACTATTTGGCGGGTTGTAATTGATGACTTCTGAATTGCCGCTGCCATCGCTAACACTTGCGCTGCCACCATTTACCGGGGAGCTTGAAATGCTCCAGCTCAGGCTGCCGCTATCGGCGTCTGTCGCATTCAGGGTGAGCGAAAATGCTACAGGTGTTTCATTGACGGAAATCGAGCGAGTCACACTGCTGCCTTCGGTAATCACCGGCGCAGCGCAGGCGGAAGTGGTGTAGTTGAGCAGGCCGCCCTGTACCGCACCAGGACCAGCGTGTTTGGCAAAACCCCTGAAATAATAGGTCGTGTTACAGCTAAGGCTGTTTACGGTAACGCTGACAGCCTGTGAGCCGATACCGCCGCCAGTGCCGGGTGGTGATGCTGCGGGAATCTGAGGGCTGGGGCCTAGCGGAGTGCTGGTGGCATTCTTGAAGAACACGGTTGTCGCCAGTCCATTCTGTTCGACATCTGCATTAAGTGTTGCGGAACTGCTGGTAATTGCGCTGGCCGCCTGAGTTGTGACGCCAGGTGACTTGCTGTTTGCATATCCATCAGCCTTCCATTGGGTGATGAGTGTCTGCAGCTGAGTCGACAGTGGCCCAGCAGCTGGCATGGTGCCAGCGGTAATGCGGTTAAACGCGCCCTCAGCATTGGTACCATGATTGATATTGGCGGCAATGGCGTTGCTATAGGTGTCGAAGTCTACCCCGGCGGGTGCGCCAGAGCGGGACCCGTCTGCAGGCAGGCTGCTATGGTGGCAGTTAGTGCAGGTGTCAACCGGATTGCTATTGAAGATATTGGCGAAAACCCCTTCGCTACCCAGAAAAGTGACATCCGCAGAGGTGGGACTGTGCAGAAAGCACAGTAAAAGGAGCCACGCCGGGTGATAACGAATCCTGGGGAGAGGCATCGTCGTCGCTATTCCTTGTTCATATTGATAAATAATAACGCTTTTTATTGTATTTTATTAAACTAGTTGAAAAATTGCTTTTTTGTCGGATAAAACGTTAAGAAAAAGCTGTTTTGACAGGTAGGGAAACGAGGGTAAGTTGCATTAAGGGCTTATAAGTTGGCCTATAATCATTGAAAATTATGGCTTTATCTGTGATTCGTTAATACTGGCTCTGCGTCATTTCGATCAGGCTATTCTCAAAAAGGATGGATAAATGGCAAATCAAGTGGATGACCCTCGAAGGCAGTTGCTGATTTCTATGCTAAGCGCGGGTGTCTTTGCCGCTGGAGTGGGCTTTGCACCACGGCTTGTTGCGATGGGTAAAGTGCCCCGGGTGATTCCACCTGGCAAATCGTTCTTTGAGATCGATGGCGAAGTTCGCGTTAATGGGCAGCTGGCAAACCTGGATACGGTGATAAAAACCAGAGATGTGGTCGCTACCGGCGCTGGGAGTCACGCGGTGTTTGTGGTTGGTCGAGATGCATTTATTCTACGTAGCCAGAGTGAAATGCAGATCGAGGGCGGAGCGATTATTCAGGGCTTACGTCTGTTTTCCGGAAAGGTGCTGTCTGTCTTCGGACGTCGTAATCGTGGTGAATCGCTGTTGCTACGAAGTGGTACAGCAACGATTGGCATTCGTGGTACGGGTATCTATATGGAGGCCGATCCAGAGCAGACCTATTTCTGTACCTGTTACGGCTCAACCGAGATTCGTTCATCCATCGATAAAAACCAGGTGCAGCATATTACATCTGAGCACCATGATGACCCCCGTTATCTGCTATCACGCCCAGATAATAAGGGGCGCCTGATTGTGCCGGCTCCAATGATTAATCATAACGACCTTGAGCTGGCGCTGGTTGAGGAACTGGTTGGGCGAACACCTCCATTTGGGCTTGAGGGTGACAGCTATTCGGGGCCGAGGAGAAGCTACTAGCTTTTGCTATAACTTTCTTCCGTGGGTAGTTTCTGTTTCAGTGCGCTCAGTCGAGCGGTATGCAGGGCGCTAGCGAAATCCTTTCCCTGTAAACCCGCATCTTTTAGTGGCTGTATATCCAGCTGCTGAATAATGTCGAGCGCGTTCCTGAAATGATCCGCCTGTGGATAAGCAGTGTCTTCGTAACCGGTGCGGCCACGGCTGTCGGCGGTGCAGGCTAGCAGGAATTGCTCAAACCGTTCCGCCTTTCGCATGCCGTCAACCCGCTCGATGGTTTTAAGCAGGGTTTCAGTGCGCAGCTCGAATGCGCGGTGTACATGCAGATGGTATTCCGCAGTGATGCTGGCCAGTTCGCGGAACTGGTTAGGAATCTTCAGGCGAGCGCACAATTGTTTGACCGGCTTCAGGCCTTTGGCTTCATGGCCATGGTGTTTCGGCCATTCGGATTCTGGTGTCAGTGCCTTGCCGAGGTCGTGACACAGGGCAGCAAAGCGGGTCACGGGTTCATCACTCAGTTTGCAGGCCTGTTCCAGTACCATCATGGTGTGGATGCCGGTGTCGATTTCCGGGTGATGCTGAATCGGCTGTGGAACGCCAAACAGTGCATCGATTTCCGGGAAGATTCGTTGTAGTGCGTTGCAGTCACGCAGCACCTGTAGAAAAATCCACGGGCTGCGTTCGCCCAGTGCCTTATGAAACTCCTGCCAGACACGTTCGGCCACCAGTGCATCAGTTTCTCCGTTGGCAACCATCTGCTGCATCAGCTGCAGGGTTTCCTCGGCAACCGTAAAGCCCAGATGATGGTAGCGGGCAGCAAAGCGGGCCACTCGTAAGATACGCACCGGGTCTTCACAGAAGGCAGGGGAAACATGCCTTAGCAGGCGCAGCTCAATGTCACGCTGCCCATGGTAGGGGTCGATAATCGCGCCGTTTTCATCCCGTGCCATGGCATTGATGGTGAGGTCGCGACGTAGCAGGTCCTGCTCCAGGGTAACATCCGGTGATGCATGCACTTCGAATCCTTTATATCCCTTTGCCGTGTTGCGCTCGGTGCGTGCAAGCGCATGTTCTTCACGGGTGTCCGGGTGCAGGAAGACAGGGAAGTCCTTGCCAACCTGCTGGTAGCCGAGTTCGATCATCTGCTCCGCCGTGGTGCCGACGACAACCCAGTCTTTTTCTTTTACCGGATAATTAATCAGCTGATCACGGACGGCGCCGCCAACGAGGTATGTCTGCATGGGATTCAGAAGTGGTTATCGAAATTTTAAGTATAAATCAGCCCGCGGCCATGACAAAACGGCCCGCTAAAAACGCTATACAAACAAACAGGGGCTGCAACGCAGCCCCTGTTATTATCGCGTAAAGAAAAATATTTAGCGCGTGAGTACCTGCTGTGCCGCTGCCAGGGCAACGCCCTGTTTCGCCTTGTCACCAAGCACGGCCTCAAGTGCGCTCAGGCATAGCATAACGTTTTCGGCGCGGCTACTGTGCCCCATCAGACCAATGCGCCAGACCTTGCCTGCTAGTGCGCCCAGACCGGCACCAATTTCCAGGTTGAATTCATTCAGTAGCTGGTTGCGTACCTGGGCATCGTCGACCCCGCTGGGGATGGTCACAGAGTTAAGCTGGGGCAGGCGATCGGCTTCGGCGACCACGAATTCAAGGCCCATGGCTTCCAGCCCGGCGCGAAGTGCCAGGTGGTTATCCATGTGGCGCTTCCAGGCATTCTCAAGGCCTTCATCCTGCAGCATGACCAGTGACTCGTGGA
Source organism: Gammaproteobacteria bacterium (assembly GCA_041589175.1). GTDB lineage: Bacteria > Pseudomonadota > Gammaproteobacteria > SZUA-229 > SZUA-229 > SZUA-229. The sequence goes on along the minus strand of JBFHWF010000017.1, from coordinate 27,266 downwards.
ACGCGTAAAGCGCGTTGATCGGTGCGGTGTGGTGGTAGGCACGTTTGGTGCTGCCGCCCCAGTAGCCCATTACCAGGTTCATATCCAGGAACCAGCTCTGTACCTTGCTCTTGCGCGCCTGGATCACCTTTGTCGCACGCTCACTAAAGCTCACAGGTGAGATGCCCGGTGTGCAGGACAGGCATTTCTGGGTGCCGGAATAAATTGCGTCTATGCCCCACTCATCGACACGCAGTTCGCTGCCGCCGAGGGAGGTTACTGCATCGACGATGGTCAGGCAGTCATATTTACGCGCCAGTTCACACAGGGTTTTTGCATCGGACTGGGCGCCGGTAGAGGTTTCCGCGTGCACGAAGGCGAGAATTTTTGCATCCGGGTTAGCCTTGAGTGCGTCTTCTGCCTTATTGCAGTCGATAGCCTTGCCCCAGTCGTCTTCAACCATGATCGCGGTACCACCGCAGCGCTCGACATTCTCCTTCATGCGGCCGCCGAAAACGCCGTTCTGGCAAATGATGACCTTGTCACCGGGTTCTACCAGGTTAACAAAACAGGTTTCCATGCCGGCCGAGCCTGGTGCGGACACCGGGATAGTTAGCTGGTTCTCGGTTTTGAAGGCATATTGCAGCAGGCTTTTAACCTGGTCCATCATTTCCACAAATACAGGGTCAAGATGGCCAATGGTGGGGCGTGCCATGGCGCTAAGAATGCGCGGGTGGACGTCAGAAGGGCCTGGGCCCATTAATGTACGAACCGGAGGCATGAATGATGAAATCGTCATAGTGTCTTTCCCAGGGTTTCAGGCCAGTTGGCCGCTCAGTAATTCAGAGTGCAGATATTGCCACAAGTTGGCAAGAAAAACCCCTGTAATGCAGGTGGTTACCTTACATGGCGCTCCAGTACAGACATCAGGTGTTCTTCGTTGATCGGTTTGGTGATGAAGTCGTCCATGCCCGCTTCGAGGCTGCGATCTCGGTCATCGGAGGTTGCCTTGGCAGTGAGTGCGATAATGGGCAGGCGGCTGCTACCTTTTTCCAGTCGGCGCCACTGTCGTGTGGCCTCAAAGCCATCCATATTGGGCATGTTCAGGTCCATCAGTACGATGTCGTAGTGATGTTTGTTCATGGCATAAAGCGCTGTAGTGCCATCTGTGGCGATATCCACATTGTGGCCCAGGTCTGCCAGGTGACCATATACGACGCTGGCATTAATTTCGTTATCTTCTGCCAGCAGTATGCTGAGCTGTCTTGTGTGGCTCTTAGGCGTTTCGTGGTCGCCTTCCTGTTTTGCGGGGTTAAATATTTTCTGCAATGCAGCTTTCAGTATCTCGATGGATACAGGCTTGATGGTTGTTGCCTGGATATCCTTGTAGTTATCTGCTTCTACGTATTCAATGCCATGCATATATGTGGCATAGATAATTGGCAGTGTGCAGCGGGCTTCTCCACGAATGCGCAATATGAGTTCGTTGCAATTACGTTGTTTTCGGTCTTCGCTGAGTATTATGGCATCGAAAGGATTATTTTTTTCCTGACTCCAGATCAGGTGTGCGATCAGGTTGTCGCTGCCAGAAGTCGTATAAACCTGGAGTTCAAGCTGTTCGCAGTACTGCTCGAGTACCTGGCGGCTTAATTTGTCCGTATCGTAAATAAGTATGCGTTTTCCACTGAGTTCTGCAGGCACGGTTGCCTGGGGGTGTTCCATCTGTTGCCAGTTGAAATGCAGGCTGAAAGTGATTCGATTGTCCGTGTTGTAATGAACTTCGAAAAGCCCGTTCATGAGGCGTGTCAGTTGATAGCCAATGCGAAGTGGTAATGCCTCATTGGTCTCCGGAATTGTATTCGAACTCAGATGTGGAATGTCGACCTTCTGGTGAAATTCGATTTCGATACAGGCATTCATCTGCCGATTAGTGCTAAGGCTGCTCGCATAGGCATTGATATAAATACCCTGCTCGTTACTGTGTTCAATCGCATAACGGATCAGGTTGGATAGTAGTTGCCGAAAACGCTGAGCATCAATACTGGCCTCCTGAGGGAAGGTGGTGTCGATATAACAGAGTAGTTCTATGTCTTTTTCATGCGCAAGAGGGGCGAGGCTATGAATCAGGCTGTCGATCAGTGAGCGAGGGTTGGCATTGTTCTGGCTGAGAGAAATATTGCCTTTTTCAATTTTTGAAAAATCGACAATGTCTTCGATAATTTCCTGTAGCGAGTTACTTGACTGGCTCAGGGATTGTAAATACTGCTTTTGTTGAACGTCGAGATGAGTTTTACTAAGCAGATCTATCATGCCAACGATGCCACCAATGGGGGTGCGGATCTGGTGCGTCATGTTAGACAGAAATTCAGTTTTGGCGTTACTCGCAGCCTCTGCTTTTTCAGCATTTAGCATTAGTTTTTTCTGTAAAGAGTACAGATACATGGGTAATGCAATAATGAGTAATAGAAATGCAATGGCTTCAAGGGTCAGCAGGTGCCAGGCATCTTCGGTTAGCAGCAGCAGGTTATAACCAATGAGGGTAAAGGCAACTGCAGTTGCCAGGAAGCGAAGCCCGTAACGTGTGCCATAACCAATATAGATCCAGAGGTATACGAGAACATAAACGCTGTTAATGCCACCGGTTAAGTAGGAAGAAAAAGTGGTGCTGCCAATATCAAAGGCTAGTGCCAGATAGCGCCTCGGTGTAGATGCAGGTATCCATAATATGCTAAGTATATTTAGAAAGCTGTAGGCAAAAAATACAATGGTAAAATCATGCAGGACATCATAGCTTGTATTGAAGTAGTTGCTTTCTATGCCAGAAGAAATATAAAGGTAGGTGAGTAATCCAATACTCAGGCGTATTATTGACTGTATAAGTTCGACATTTTTAAGCTTTTCCATAGCTAGTACATCCCCTCTTTTTATCAATATGTCTCAGAGACACAGTTAACGCCTTGCTTTTTTACGATAAACGTCATCGGTTTGTAACTTTCCCTGTTTGCCGAGATACCAGGGAATAATTGAGCTTGGAGCATGTGTTAATGGCCAGGGCGGCTTGTTAGCGTCCTTGCATACACTATCAACTTCAAGTGAGTGATAATTGTCGATAGAAAATGGTTTGCCTGGAAAATATTCCAGTGCGATAGCCTGCAGTTGTGCAATAAAGTCAGGTAATGATATTACCCAGTGATGCATGCCAAGTTGCTGACTGGTGTATTGTACCAGTTGTTTCAGAGTATAAGTTTCTGGGCCACAAAGATCATATCGCTGGTCATAGGTGGATGGATCATTGATGGAGGCAACAAAACAGTGTGCTACATCTTTCACGTAAACTGGAGAGAACCGAGCCTGGGGGCAGGCCAGTGGAAAAATAAAAGGGCTTAGTTTAAGTAGAGCAGCGAAACGATTAAAGAAGCTGTCATCTTCGCCGAAGATAACCGATGGTCTGAAGCTGGTGACCTGGATTTCACCCGCGAATGAATGCACCAGATTCTCGGCTTCACCTTTGGTGCGCAGGTAGTGGCTGCTTCCCTGTGAGGCATCGGCATTAAGCGCACTCATATGAAGTAAACGCCTGACCTTATTGTGGTGGCAGGCATTGAGCACCTTGCGGGTTAGTTCAACATGTGCGCGTCGAAAGCCATCACCATTATGTTGTCTTTCATTGAGTATACCGACCAGGTTGATGACAGTATCCACCTGTTCAAAATGTTTATCCAGTTCGTTCTGATTATGAGTATCACATTCGATAATTTCAATATCAGGTAGAACAGCCAGTGGCTGGCAATGGTCACGGCGACGGCTGAGTACGCGTATGTGATAGTCCTGCTGAGCGAGCTGACTGCAGATATGGCGACCTACAAAGCCGCTGCCACCCAGTATGCAAACGGTTTTATTTTTCATAGTTATAAGCTGGTACGTATCATGTGGCTAAATGCTGAAATATCGGGATCAGGATTATACCTTGACATAGTTAAAGTTTTAACTCAATCTCTGATTATGGATATTAGATCACTATGCGCAAATACAGTCATACTCTGCCGCCGAGTCAAGTGGTGGTCGGCTTGTGTTTGTGTGCTTATTTGATATCCAGCTTAAAGCGATTCAGGAACAGGTAAAGCCACAAACCCGCAAGTTTGTGGCTTTTTTTATGCATGAGTTGAAAGGACAGGATAATGCAGCTGATTGAACAGTTTAAAGAGAACAGGTGGGTGATTGTTGTCGCATATCTTATGGTTGTTCTTATATGGTCAACAACACCGCTGACAATAAAGTGGAGCAGCGAAGGTGTCGGTGTTGTGCTGGGTCTGATGCTGCGTATGTTCGTCGCTGCCATAATAGCAATCCTGCTTGCGCTGCTGGTGTATGGGAAAATTTCCTTTCGCAGAGACACGGTCATCGTATATGCCGCCTCTGCTATGGCCATGTATGGAGGGATGATGCCTGTTTACTGGGGGGCGCAGCATATTTCATCGGGGCTAATATCAGTCATCTTTGGTCTTTCTCCCATGGTGACGGGTTATCTGGCATGGCGATTTATTCAGGAGAGAAGTATGACGCCTGTAAAGATAGTCGGTGCACTGGCCGGTATGCTGGGGCTGATTGTGATTTTTTCGAAGGAGTTTTCCCTGCATAGCGACTATTTTCAGGGTGTTATAGCTGTGTTGCTAGCGGTTGTGCTGCATGCGATCAGTGCCGTGTGGATCAAAAGTGTACGTGTGGACGTGCCGGCGCTGATGCTGGTTGCGGGTGGCCTGCTCTTCACACTACCATTATTTCTGGTGACCTATATTATTGTTATGCCAGAATGGCCTGTAATGATACCGCTAAAGGCTATCGCGTCGATTCTTTATCTTTCGGTTATCGGCTCGATTGTAGGCTTTGTATGCTATTACTTTTTATTAAAGCGCCTGCATACGTCTACAGTAGCCCTGATAACCCTGATAACACCTGTCATTGCGCTATTTTTGGGCTATCTTTTTAATAACGAGGTAATATCCAGAAGCCTGTTACTGGGTGCATCATTTGTGTTGCTTGGTCTGGGGCTGCATCAATGGGGAGATTTGCTGTTAGTAAGAGTTTTGAAAAGGCGAAAGTATTATATGGGTTGATTCTGTCGTTATTCAGTTTTGTCGCCTGTGCCGAGCCGCGCATAGCGCAGGTACGTTATGAGGGTAACCAGACGACTCAGCCTGTGGTGATGAACCGGGAGATCTATATAGCTTCCGGTGACGTGCTTGATATCGAAAAAGTTGAACAGTCAAAACAGGCTATTATGGATCTCGGATTGTTCAAGTCAGTGCATTATCGCCTGCAAGATAATCAGACATCCGCTGAACATATGGGTGGGCGCTATGTCGATGTGATTTTTGAAGTGGAAGAGAAGTACTACCTTCTGGTGTTGCCTCGTGCGCGTTCCGATGACAATGAGTTTTATTATGGAATACAGGTGCGGTGGGATAATGTACTTGGCTTAAATCATAATATGCGTCTGCTTTATGAAGACAGGGGGTCGACCCGCGGTATCGATGAAAAGCGTAATTCGCTAAGTTATTATTATCCTAATGTTAATGGCACTACCTATAACATTAACCTGGAAGCGCAAACCTTGAATGAGGTCGATGAGACTGAAGGTGTTATTGATCGGCAGGATGAGGAATATCTGTTTTCTGTGTCACGCTGGTTAAACCAGAAGGGACGTAATCGTGGCTGGTTGATTGGCGGTAGCATCAAATATCAGGAGCGTTTTAATGAGGTCTGGCAAGGTCTAATTACCTCGAATACAACTGATGCCATAATTCTTGGATTTGATCTTTCATATAATACTATTAGTGAGTATGAGTATAACCGTGGTGGGCGGCAGTATATTTATAATCTTCAGTTAGCAGATGACCGTATTGGTAGTGATACCGAATATACACGGCATCTGTTGACCTATCGAAGTTATTACCGGGTCGACGGGAACCCGTTGTCTAATTTGAATGTACAGGCCAGGCTGGGACATTCAAATAACCGCGTTCTTGGTAAAACGGCTTTCAGTCTTGGTAGTAGTGATGATCTTCGTGGTTATGATAATGACCGTTTTAACGATAATACCATGCTGCTTATGAATATCGAATATATGTTTCCACAGCCGAATTATCCAACCGTTCGATACGTCTACTTTCTGGATCTTGGTAATGTATACACTGGTTTCAGTGAAATACTTCACAATCAATTACATGTGGGTATTGGTGCAGGTGTGCGCTGGAAAATACGTGCCTTTGTAAAGCTGGATCTGCGGGCGGATGTTGGTTATGGCGTGTCCGATGAGGACTTTCATTTTACCTTCGGTACACGCCATGCTTTCTAGTTGCGCGGCTAGATTTATTTTTCAATTAATGCGGTGCCGTGAAATTCAATGCCATCCCAGCCATTGCGTATAAAGTTTCGAATATTCTGGTGATCATCCCCGTCAGGGTTTTCTAGTACATCTTTGCGATAGTAGTTACCGAAGCAGTGCAGTGTTGATGCTTTATCCAGTTTGTTGAGCTGAGCAAATGCAAATATTTTACAGGATCCGTTATTTTCCCCGGCGTCATTGATTGTGTCGCCGTTAGTAAATTTGCAGGGAGTAAAGTCATAATGGCTTTCGATTGTGCTCATGGTTTCATCAAAACTGATGGTTTCTGGTGAGTTTGAAAGGTGGTTTAAAAAATCAGCTAAATTCATGTTTCTCTATGGTCTCTTTTATGAAGTCATTGTGGTGAATTGTACCACCCTGAAGGATCTGGGCGCGTAAACCACCCCTGTTTTTCATGCCGGGAAGTATCTCGGTCAAAAGCACGTCAGCCAGGTGAGGACAGGGTTCGCATAACTTTATTCCCCTGAGGATCGCATTGCCTATCGTGAATGTTTTGTCCGCCAGCGCATTTAGATCAATATCCAGGGTTACAATGTTTCTGCGTAGTTCGGCGTAGCCGAGTTGAGTTCCATATTTCAGATTAAACGCATCTATTTTTTCTTTTTCGATAAGCGTCACTTCCATCAGTGGTTTTCCAGCAAGCATTTCCGAGAATGTGCCGTTACCAGAATGATATCGATCTCCAACAATGCCCTTGCCAGCCTCCAGTACTGCACGCTCGGTTCTGGTGGGTTTTTCGCAGGCTGTTTTTGCTATGAATATTTCAAATACGCGTCCTTGCATATGTGTTCCTAAATGAGGGGGATAATATTTCTCAGGTCCTTGTCTTCAATCACAATAGTGGCCTGCTCGCGTAACACAGGTTTTGCACAGAATGCGATGCGTGTGTCCGCATGTTTAAACATGCTCAGGTCGTTGGCCCCGTCTCCACACACCAGAGTGTGACCACGATCTATCCCCATCAGGTTCTGCAGGCGAGTTAACATTTCACCTTTAGACGTATCGAACATCATCTCGCCGCCAACGAGGCCTGTTAAAACACCATCTTTGCAGTGCAGTGTGTTGCTGAATTCGGCGTCATAGCCAACGATGTCTTTGAAATGCCTTGTGGCATTGCGAAATCCGCCGCTGAAAATCGCAACCATGTAGTCTTTTTCTTTCAGCGCACTGACCAGTTCCTGTGCGCCAGGCATCAGTGGTAGATTGTGACAGATTTCATTGAGGCGTGATTCCTTCATGCCGGTCAGTAACTTAACGCGTTGTTGTAGTGCGCCAAAAAAATCCATTTCACCGCGCATGGCGGCTTCAGTTAGCCTGGCAACGGCTTCTTCCTGGCCGGTTTCCCGCGCCAGGAAGTCAATAGTTTCCCCGTCCATGACCGTGGAGTCAAAATCCAGTACAGCAAGTTTCATGTGTCAGTTCTTTATTTTAGGTGTAAATTGGTTTGTCGATGTAGCGGGCGATCAGTCCGCGCTCCGCCATTTCTGCGCTTAGTGGTACGCGAATCTTGTAACCGCCGCCCTTGGCTTCATCCATCGGGTTGCCTTTCAGGTCCTGCATCGATTCGAGTACGATATCTTCGTTGCCGGATGGCTTGATGAGTTCCAGTTTATCGCCAACGGTAATCTTGTTCTTAACATCGATTTCAGCGAGCCCGGTGGCACTATCGTAAGCAACCACTTCGCCGACAAACTGCTGCTGACGACTGACCGAGTTACCCTGGATGTAGTTCTGGTATTCCTGGGTGTGATGGCGCTTGTAAAAACCATCGGTATAACCGCGGTTTGCGAGGTTTTCGAGGGTGCCTAGTAGTGCTGGATCGAAGTCGCGGCCTGACTGTGCGTCGAGGATAGCCTGCTTATAGCTCTGTGCGGTACGCGCAACATAGTAGTGTGATTTGGTGCGGCCTTCGATTTTCAGGCTGTCGACGCCAATTTCTACCAGTCGCTTAACGTGTTCTACTGCACGCAGGTCCTTCGAATTCATGATGTAGGTGCCGTGCTCATCTTCTTCCACGGGCATCTGTTCGCCGGGGCGATTACCTTCTTCCAGAAACATGACTTCGTCTGCCTTGGGGTGGCGGGTGTCGCCCATGTCAGAGACTTTTATGGTTTGCGGATCCAGCTCGACCGGCTTGTAAACGCCTTCGGCATTCTGTTCAGATGGTGTGCTCTTGTAATCCCAGCGACAGGCATTGGTGCAGGTGCCCTGGTTCGGGTCGCGATGATTAAAGTAACCGGACAGCAGGCAGCGACCTGAGTAGGCAATACACAGGGCGCCGTGAACGAAAACTTCCAGCTCCATATCGGGGCACTGCTGGCGAATTTCGCTGATTTCATCCAGTGACAGTTCACGGGACAGGATTATTCTCTCGATACCAACAGATTGCCAGAATTTCACGGCGGCATAATTCACCGTGTTGGCCTGTACCGAGAGGTGTACCGGCATGTCGGGCCAGGTCTCGCGCACCATCATAATCAGGCCAGGGTCGGCCATGATCAGGGCGTCGGGGCCCATTTCGATGACCGGGCGCATATCCTCGATATAGGTTTTGATCTTGCTGTTATGGGGCATCAGGTTTGAGGTGAGATAGAACTTCTTACCGAGGTCATGGGCCTCTTTGATGCCGATAGCCAGGTTTTCGTTGAGAAAATCGTTGTTACGTACGCGCAGGCTGTAGCGTGGCTGGCCGGCATAGACTGCGTCGGCGCCATAGGCAAAGGCATAGCGCATGTTTTTCAGGGTGCCCGCGGGGGATAGCAATTCGGTCTGTTTCATGTCGGTTCAGTACTGCCTGGTCTGAGGGGCGACTATTTTACCTCAATTATGTGCCGGGGTTACACTGATAAGAATGGGTGAATTTATTGATATGATGCCTTAAGTGGCGGCAATCTGCCTCGGCTGGCTTCGTGTCTGTCTAAATTGGTTTTTCGCTGTTTTTTTCAAGATTCACGTATTTTCTATCAATTTATGAGCTCGGCACACGATATTGCCTTTACTTGTGCGGTTTTACTGGTATAAGTATCACTACAATAAGTAGAGGTATATATGAGTCACTATAACAATACAAAACCCTTAAAAATCGCGCCCTTAGCTGGATTGCTTGGCGTTCTGTTTATCATGATAGTCTCACAGCCAGCAGTAGCTGAGGGCGTGTTTCTGAAAAAAAGCAAGGCGGCTCATGCGATCACAGGCAGTGAGTTAAATCGCATCAAGGCAGAGCATCAGCTCAAATTTGGTCAGACCAGCGCTGGCGCTCATTATTCAACCAATAATCCCTGGGAAAAGAAAAAGCAGAAGGGTAGCCAGACAACCGCTAGCAGTGCGAGCTGGGGAGACTGTCGTGACTACGCATTGCACAAGCGCAATCGTTGTTATCGAGAAGGTCGTGATGCTTACCGTTGCGAGCAGATGTATGAGACTCGCGCCAGGCTTTGTGATAAATCCTTCTAGTTAATTTCTGGGCTGGTTGCCGCCGGAAAAGCAATCCCTGATGCTGCCTGAAAGGCTAGAGTGCCTGACGGATGAGGTACTGGGAAAGCTCGAGTGCGCTGGTTTGTTCTTCGGTGAGTTCGGCATCACCATGCTGGTCAGCGGCATGGTTGTGTTCGCGATTTAGCAGGCTTTCGAGAACTGCAGACAGCGCATGAATTCGTTCCTGTGCTGTTACCATTTCCAGCATTCGCGTATAAGGTTTTATCAGGTCAAGATAGAGTACAGCATCAACCAGTTTGAGGCTGTAGTAACGGTTGTTGTCCAGCGTATAGTGTAGTGCGGTTGCCGGATCACATAGAAAAGAGCTGTGTGCGAGCTCATCCAGCTTTTCCTGTGTCTGTTGCATACAGCTTAACAGGCTACTCAGGAAGGACTCTATTTCCTTGCGTTCATTGAAGCTGGTGCGTTGAATGAATTGCGTGCGGTTGGCGGTAATCGTTAGAAACTGAACGGCCAGGCTGTCGACAGAATAAATTAGCGTTTTAACGGTGTATTCATCTTCCTCACCAAGCGTCAGGTTTGTGTTGAACCCCAGTTGCTGTAACTTGATGAGTAAAGCGTTGCTGACCGTCTTCAGTCCGACGAGCATAGAGTTGATCGATGCAATCGACTTGGCCATAGCAAATGTGTTCCCTTGAGCCGTATGTTTTAAATGTCGTTATTGTATGTGTTATCGACTTAGTAGCCGTTTGTTGTCATTTGCAGGCAGTGTTTTCTGCCATGAAGATCAAACGCTCGGCCTGTGGGTAACTGCCTCCGCAGTCGTATCGGCCACTAATTTTTATTCTTCAGGCACTATATATTGTGGTTTTTGCACGGTCAATAACGGATGTGTGTGGATAAACCTGTGCAAAGAAAATGCGTAGCCTGTGGATAAAATAGTAAAAGCCTGCCCTGACAGGGGTTGGATACTGGCTAATGATTGAACAGTAAAAATGTGAGCCAGTTAAAATTCTGACGAGCGGTAGTATGCAAATAGCGGCGGGTTATTCGAGCAGAGACAACAGATAAATGCCATAACCAGCACCGGTGATTTGCCCAAGGTGCATCAGGTTTTGTAGACGTTTGAGCATGTTGTAGGTATTGCTGTCGACGGGTCGCAGCTGTTCATTACAGGTTTTCTGCATGCCTTTAAGAATATGTGCAAGATTAAAGATATAACTCACGGCAAGAATGGCTAGCATGAGTGCTGCTGGACGGTTGTTTACCAGTGCTGCACAGACACCTGCCAGCAAACAAAGTACCGAGTTCAGGCGATACAGACGGCGATAAATATACAATGTGTTATTCAGGTTGCTGATATTTTTTAATAGCACTGGGTAAAGCAGGCTAACCATCAGAAAGCTGCCAACAGTTGCGCCGGTCAGGGTTGCTGCTATCAGGGAAAACAGAATAAATAAATCCATGGGTGGATTGTATCATTGACGCTGAAAAAATCAGGTGAAAAGAGCTGGATTATAAGCCTGGTGCGGAAAGATAATTGCAGGAGACGTCGCAAATGACAGATCATGCGCATCCATGTGCTTTCTGAATTAGTGTTTTCATACGTTGTTAACGTAAGCTTTTTTGTGAGCGTTTTTAGGTAATGAAAATGCAGAACAATTACAGTGCGGGTTTCGACGCCAGATAAGTTGTCAGAAATCAAGTTGCAGATAGTAACAAGGATCTGTATTGGTTAAATGTTTCTGTAGCCGGTGTTATAAACCTGAGAGTTCATTCGCATTAACATGGAAAAGAGTGGAATATTTTCAGAGAACTAAGGTATCTGTGTAAATTTGTGGAGTCATTTTTCGTTTTTGCTGGCTCCTTTTATAGGTATGGCAAGGTTCAGACCATAAAAAAGCCCCGCTCAAGAGCGGGGCTTTTTGCCGCTAGCTGTAAATGCCTGCTTAGTAATTTTCCAGCTTGCGCATACTGGCCGGCAGTAGTTTGAAATCAACCAGTGAACTTAGCAGGGCTTTAACAAAGGTGGCATCATCTTCATGAATCATCTTGTAGTATTGAATCTTCATGGTCAGGGCGCTACCAAAGATGATAGATACGAGTACCATCACCGAGCCAACTGCCAGTGTGGATACGCCCGTTACACCCTGGCCGATGGTGCAGCCCATCGATAGCACGCCGCCAATACCCATGAGTACGGCACCAATACCATGCTGAGTGGCGTCCTGTATGGAGGAGAACCATTCGATACGGAAGTTACCGCTGATAATCGAGTAGATAAATGAGCCCGCAATCACACCAGCCAGCGCCGCGACACCAAAGCTGATCAGAGACGTGTCTGTTGGGGTCATTGCATAGAAGAATGTTTCACCCATCGGGTTAATAAAGGTATAGGACTGAGAGGCGACACCAACAGGTACCACATCCATGAAGTCTGCGGCCTCCTTCCATTGATCACCCATTGGGCCGCCGGTGAAGTACCAGCCCGCGATGACGGCAACTCCGATCACGGTGCCCCCCAGGATGTTGTCGAACTGACTACGGAACTCCGCGGATTTAAAGATCAGGAATAGCAGGATGAGACCTAGCAGGCCGCCGATATAGGTACGACTTGTAACCGCATCAGAGCCCGTCATGGCGCCAATAATTGAACCCAGATCCTGACCAGGAATATCGCTATTCGACAGGCTGATAGTCGTGGCGCTAACCCAGGGATGGAATAGCTGCTCGTAGAAGGCTGTCTTGGTCATCAGATAGGCAAAGAAGCCGGCAATAATGAGAACGAAAATAGACTTGATATTACCGCCACCAATACGGATCAGCGTTTTGTTACCGCAGCCCGACGCCAGGGTCATGCCGATGCCAAACAGGATGCCGCCAACGATATAGCGCAACCAGGAGAAGCCTTCGCTACGGTAAGGAGGCAGGCTGGAGTCTGCGCTGGCCATGCCCATAGCTTCGAGCGCGACAACGCCGATCATGGCGACCGTGACAGCCAGCATCCAGGATCGCATACGGCCCTTGTCGCCCATATTGACCCAGTCAGAGACGGCGCCCATAGTACAGAAGTTGGTTTTGTTGGCGACCGCACCCATTACGGCGGCGATAGCGAATGAAATCAACAAAATTGTTGTGGTAATTTCCATCATGTTTCCTCAGTTACCCCAGCAAACAGGCTGATGATGGTTGCGTTGAAGCCCTTGTTCAGGCGTCAATACCTTGCAAAAAACTGAATATGCCAATGTTTAATATAGCATTTATCTGACAGGCCGCTCTTTGTCGGCTCTGCGGGAGGCGCAAATAATACCCGCTAAAGCCGCCCCAGCGCAAGGGGAGAGCCGACGCGAGGTTATTCTTTTTGTGTGGATTTGAGGTTGAGTACGCTGGTCAGAAAGAGTGAATTAGGCACCAGGCAATTACCGGATTCTGTCGACAGGGTGATATAACGGAGGTTGATGTCGACCACTTGCCCCTGGTTGCTGGCAATCTGTATCTGGTCGCCAATACCAAACGGTTTGTAGAGAACGATCATGATGCCGGCGACCAGATTGGAAATGGCGTCCTTCAGGGCGAAGCCCAGGGCAAAACCTGACAGGCCAAGCCCGGCCACCAGGGTTGAAATATCATAACCTACCTTGTCGATAGCGAGAATGATACCGATGCTGATAAGCAGAGCCTTCTGAGAGTTTGACAGCAGGACGAAAATTTCAGAGGCGCTGGTATCGAAACGTTTGCTTATGTGTTTTAGCACCAGGTCAAGCAGGTAGCTGATGACAAAGAAGAACACAATAATGGCAAGGGCCATACCAAAGGTGTTAAGCGGTTCATTCATGACTATGTCAATCCTTTACAGAAACAGAAATTCAGATGAATGCAGTTTAGCGTGCAGGGGAAGTGGTCATCAAGCGTCTGGGTGCTGCCTGCATTCAAGCTAACCAGCTGAAGGGGCAGGTAAGGATGTTAAGATAGGGAAAATAAAATTCAGGAGAAGCAGAATGCAACGCCTTGTCGACATTATGCAAGCACTACGTGATCCGCAAACAGGGTGTCCGTGGGATATCAGGCAGACCTTTAAAACGATTGTGCCCTATACGCTTGAAGAAGCCTATGAGGTGGCAGATGCCATCGAGCAGGGTGATATGCAGGAGCTGAAGAGTGAGCTCGGCGATCTATTGTTCCAGGTTGTTTTTTATGCGCAGATGGCGGATGAGCAGAAGCTGTTTAATATAGACGATGTGATTGAGGCGGTATGTGACAAACTGGTGTCGCGTCATCCCCATGTGTTCGATAATGCAGACTACCGAGATGAAGCCAGTCTGCATACTGCGTGGGAGAATGCCAAGGCGCAAGAACGTGATCAACGCGCTGAAGCAGAAAGCGCATCTGTGCTGGAAGGTGTGGCACTCGCGCTACCGGCCTTGAAACGTGCGCAGAAGTTACAGAAGCGTGCAGCACGTGTCGGCTTTGACTGGCCGCAAGTCATGCCTGTACTGGATAAGATTGAAGAAGAAATTCAGGAGCTGCGTGAGGCGATCAATGAGCAGGATGTCGAAGCCTGTCATGAAGAAACAGGCGACCTGCTATTTAGTTGCGTTAATCTTTCGCGACATCTGAAGGTGGATGCAGAAGAGGCGTTGAGAGCGTGTAATAAAAAATTTGAAAAAAGGTTTTCTTATATAGAGAAGAATATTCATCAATCCGGCAGGAAGCTGGAAGACTGTGAGCTCGACGAGCTTGAAGCGCTCTGGTGTGAAGCGAAATGCTCAGTAGAAAAATAAATAATGCTCGGAGTTAATAGTTAATCATCAATTGCGAGATACGCATAGTATCGTTTACGAATGTTGCGGACATATTCCACGGGTTCGCTACCGCGCACATACCCATGTCTTGCATCTTTTGCATACTTCTTCCTGGATAATAGAAGCATGGCTTTTTCAACATTATCGAACCATTTGTTTGGATTGTGCCCCAGCTTTCTTGCTAGCCGACGTGCATCTCGCACATGGCCATGGCCTGCATTGTAGGCAGCAAGTGCAAACCAGGTTCGGTCTTTGACATTGAGTTCAGGTTCGAATCGATCCCTGACCCAGTCAAGGTACATTACGCCTGCGCGTATTCCGTTTTCAGGTTTTTTCAGGTCCTTGATGCCGAGTTCTTTTGCGGTGCGCGGCATTACCTGCATAAGTCCCTTTGCGCCAGCCCAGGATTTTGCGTCAGGCTCAAAGCGACTTTCCTGGTACATCTGGGCAATAATCAGTCGCCAGTCGAAATGGTACTGTTGTGCGTATTTTTTGACGATGTTGTCATAGGGGGAAAAAGCACCGTTTTTGGATTTACCAATGCGTTCAGAGCGCATTTCGTTGATCTTGTGGGAATCTACAAAATATTTGTTGTAGAGCACGTTGTAGAAGAGTGACCGATGATTTTTCTTGAGGAATTTATTTGCGGCATTAATTAGCTGGGTATTGTCGCTGCGCATGACCCAGGCATTTTGTTGTTCTTTTCCTATCATCATGTCGCCACGAATATCGTCTCGCCAGGTGAGTTCTATATCCAGTATATGGCTATCGGCAACCGTCAGATCAAATCGCCCACGGGCAACATTGTCAATAATCTCTTCGGTTTCCATGGTCTCTTCGGCAGCCTTGATAGAAAACTGGTAGCCCTGGTTCTTCAGGTTCTGTAGTGTTTCCCAGTAAGCGCTTGAGCGTCGTACATAAAAGGTTCGGCCTTTCAGGTCGTCGAGTGTGCTGATGATTTTGCCATTGCTTCGACTAATGATGATGTGCTGGGATCTATGGTGTGCACGGGTGAATTGAACGCCCTGTTGCTTTCGTGATTCACTGATACTCATAAAGCTGGCGATAAAATCACCTTTTCCTTCCAGTAGCATCGGAATAAGAGCATCGTGTCCAGGGGCGGTAATTACTTCGAGTCGTAAGCCGTTTTCCTGTGCAAATTTTTTCGCCAGCTCATATTCAAAGCCCAGTAATTCGCCGCGCCATAAAAAATAATTCGCGGCGTTATTGCGAGTGAGCATCCGCAGTGTTTTGCGCTGCCTGATTTTATCCAGGTCGTCGGTGTGAAACGTCTGGCTTTTCTGTGTGAGATGATGGTTTGTAAGAAACAGGTTAATACGATCTGCGAGCTCCGGTGTGTCAGGTCTTATCGCCCAGGCAATAGCACGTTCTTTGCTGGCAGTCATACCCCTGGAAAAATCATTGCGATAACTGGAAATAATCTGTAATCGATTGTCGTCCATGATGGTGGCATCAAATTTTTTATTATTTAACTGGTCGAGAATGTCATCTTCTTTAAGATGTCCGTCGAGGATTTTAATCTTTATGGTTTTTGTGCGTTGTTGTAGCTCGCGTGCCGAATTTTCATGCGTGGTCGTTGCGCGAACGGCCAGGCTTCGGTTGTTAAGCTGGGATGCATTTTTTATTACTTCTCCACGACGTGTGACGATGTATTCGCGCGTGTGAGTAATGGGTACGCTAAACTCAACCTGCTGTTTGCGCTCTTTCGTGACTGCAAGGTTGGCAATGGCTATGTCGCCCTTGCCTGTTTTAAGCGCAGGCAGTAATTGTTCAAACCGATCCACATAAATAAACACGGGTTCTAGCTTGTGCTGTTGTGCAAAAAGAATGGCGAGTTCACGCTCATTATCGAAGCTGTGGCCTTGCCTGGGTAGCCATATCTGATCCTGATGAATGCTGAGTATTCGTAATTTCCCATGGCGACTGACTTGTTTGAAATCACCGGTTTCCGTATAGATTCTGTCTAGTGTCGAGCTGCTGGGCTGAGGTGGGGTGTCGTCACTGCAGCTAGATAATAATGCCAGTAGTGGAATAAAGAGAATCAGGTAGGTGAACCGTTGTAACCGGGCTGACATGGTGAACTCCAGCGTATTATTGCTATTGTTTTGAGCTTGATTATACACCCGGCTGTAGGCAGCCGGTCTGTGCTTGATTATAATGCCAGACATGTATCTCGAACACTTCGGATTACTCGAGGCGCCTTTCTCCATTGCGCCTGACCCTGGTTACCTTTATATGAGCGAGCGCCATCGTGAGGCGCTCGCTCATCTTCTCTATGGGCTTGAAACAGATGGCGCATTTATTCTGCTAACGGGCGATGTGGGTACAGGAAAAACCACGGTGAGTCGCTGTCTTCTTGAGCAGGTGCCGGAACATACTGAACTGGCTCTCGTGTTAAATCCCAAGCTGAGTGCGCTGGAGTTGTTGCAGGTGATCTGTGACGAGCTGGCAATCGACTATAGTGCCAGCCCTGGCTCGGCCAAGTATCTGGTAGATCAGATAAACCAGCATCTTCTCAGTGTGCATGCCGAAGGGCGTAAAACAGTGGTAATGGTTGAAGAGGCGCAGAATCTGGCTGTCGATGTGCTGGAGCAGTTACGACTGCTAACCAACCTGGAAACCAGTGAGCGAAAGCTTTTGCAGGTGATATTACTGGGCCAGCCGGAGTTACTGGATATCCTTGATCGCCCTGAACTTACTCAGCTTGCCCAGCGAATTACTGCGCGTTTCCATCTGTCTCCACTCGATAAATCAGAAGTTGCTGAGTATATTGGGCACCGTCTGGCGGTTGCAGGCTGTAGGCGGCCACTCTTTGCGGATGGTGCGGTTCGCCAGATATATCGTTACAGTGGTGGTGTGCCTCGGCTAATTAATGTCATATGCGACAGGGCATTGCTGGGTTGCTATGTACAGGAGCGGCAGCAGGTGAATCTGGCGACGGTGCATCGTGCAGCCAGAGAGGTGCTGGGTGAGGCGCGTGCTGATAAAACACGTTCCAGACCAGCGCAGCGTTTTTTCAGTGTCCGCAGGCTGGCAGGGGTGGCTTTAGTTTTGCTGGCCTGTGGTCTGATAATCTGGCAATGGCCGCAGTTGAATGCGTATCTGGCAGACAGGCAAGTAAAAAAAGAATTACGGGAAGAAACTCGGACAGTGACAGGGTTTAACTGGCCGGTGACAACGGCTTCTGACGAGAGTGCGCTGGTACAGGCCTATCGGCAGTTGTTTCAGGTGTGGCAACTGAAATTCGAGCCACAGACACAGGTGGCAACACAGGTAGAGACACAGGCAGTCACACAGGCAGCCACACTGGCAGCCACACTGGCAACGCCCTGTTTTTATGCGCGTAGCCATGGGCTTTCATGTTTGCATGAAAGTACCGACATTGAAGGCTTACGCCTGCTGAATCGTCCTGCCATTCTGGTTTTACATGACGACCTGAATCAGCGCCACTATGCCACTCTGATGGCACTGGATGAACAGGCAGCCCATGTGATTCTCGACGGGCAGAAACAGTTAATGCCGCTCGAAATGTTGAGCTATTACTGGCAGGGTGAATTTTCAATGCTGTGGCGTAATCCGCCAGGTTATGATGACCTTATCCGCCCCGGAAGTCAGGGTGGCCTGGTCGTCTGGTTAGGGCAGATGATGAATCGTATCGATAATACACCGCAGCTTACAGTGAGCGCATATTACAACGCAGAACTAGAGCAACGGGTGAGGGCTTTCCAGCAGCGTAGAGGGTTGATGGCTGATGGGGTTGTCGGTGTAAAAACACTGATACATATAAATGAGGTGATCGGGCAGCCAGCCCCTCGTCTCGGAAATCATCTGAGGAATCATCTCGAAGCGGGCGATCATGGGAACAACAGCTGATGTCATATATTCTTGAGGCGCTGAAAAAATCGGATCAGGTGCGTAAGCAGGGAGATGTGCCCGGATTGCAAACGGTGCATATACCGCTGGATGTTGAACAGAAGTCGCACCGTGGATTATATGTTGTGATTGCAGGTTTGATGTTTTGCCTGATAATCGTGATGGGGCTGCTGCTGGTCAATCAATCAGAAGTGGCTGAAATGGCGAGTATGGTAAAGCAGGTCAAACAGCGTCAATTGTCGCATACTGATAACGCACAGCTAAATAGTGTACCCGGTAGTGAAGCTGTTCCTGACTCGATCGGTCGAGTCGCAGCGCCGCTTATGACAGAGGATGCTACGCAATCACCGGTGTTAGAGATGGCTGCTGAGCCAGCTCCAGTGATTAAGAGGCAACAGGTTCATTATGAAGCTGGCACGATATCAGATAGTGGGCGCCTCGAATCGATTGACCCAGTAGCGCCTCCTGAATCACTGCCCTATCTGCATGAGCTGGATATTCAACAGCAGCGCAAAATTCCAGACATGCAGTTTGCCGGGCATGTCTATTCGTCGACGGCTTATAGCCGTTCAGTCATAATCAATGGCGCAGCAGTGTCGGAAGGCGATACACTTGCCCCTGGGCTGGTGGTGGAGCAGATTACAGCGACTGGCGTCGTTTTCAATCAGCGCGGGCAGCGCTTTAAGATTGATGTCCTGCAGGACTGGTCATTTGATTAATTTTAAATTTACTGGCTAAGTTGTTAATTTTGGGTTTATTTTTTCTGAAATTAGGCTAGTCTTACAGGGAATGGGCCGCAAGAGCCCAGCAAACATATATACACGATTAAAAGAAGCTGGATAGTTACATGGCAAAGATACTCGTCGTTGATGACTCACAGACGCAAGTGCAGGGCATCATTAAAATTTTGAAGAAACATGGTCACGAGACCATTACGGCTGAAGATGGTGACGCAGCCGTATCTGTAGCAAGGGCGGAGTTGCCAGATCTGATTCTGATGGATGTTGTTATGCCTGGGCTTAATGGTTTCCAGGCAACACGCCATATCACTAAAACCGAAGGTACTCAGCACATTCCAGTGATTATGCTGAGCAGTAAGGACCAGGAAACAGACAAGGTCTGGGCCGAGCGTCAGGGAGCGAGTGGTTATCTTATCAAACCGGCATCAGAAGATGACCTGATGGCTGAAATCAATCGTCTGCTATAAGCGCAAACCTGCATTACAGCCTGGCTATTACCAGGAAAGGGAAAAACCATGTCTACAGGAACACTGATAACACTGGGCATAATTGTAGCTCTGGTTCTGTACCTGATTGTTATTTACAACAATCTGGTGGCCTATCGCAACAAGTTCAAGAATGGTTTTGCCAATATCGATAATCAGCTGCAGCTTCGCTATGACCTGATTCCTAACCTGGTGGAAACGGCGCGCTCTTATATGGAGCACGAAAAAGACACCCTGACTCGGGTGATCGAAGCACGCAACAAGGCAGAATCGGTATCTAAACAGGCGGCATTGCATCCGGAAGATGCGGCTGCGATGAAAAAACTGGTGGCAGCGGAAACCGCGCTTTCCGGTTCGATGTTGCAGTTCTTTGCGCTTACCGAAAGTTATCCGGACCTGAAGGCAAATCAGACCATGGAAAAACTCATGGAAGAACTGTCAACCACCGAAAACAAGGTTGCTTTTGCAAGGCAGCGTTATAATGATGATGTCATGCAATACAATACGTATCGTGAGCAGTTTCCGAATTTTCTAGTGGCAAATAATACCGGCTTTAAAGAAGCTGCATTGTTTGAAATTGAAAATGAAGAATATCGCCAGCCGGTGCGTGTCAGTTTCGACAAATAAATAACAGAATAGCTTCCTTACCACCAGCGTATGGATTTTTACGGTCAGCAAAACAGGGCAAGACGATATACCGGCTGGTTGCTGTTCTATTTTTTTATTGCGATAGTGCTCATCGTTGTGGCGCTCAATGTCATTATCTATTACGCATTTATCTTTCTCGAATTTTATCCCTATACCCCTGCCGACTGGTTTTCTGGTGGCGCAGTATATTATGTCACTCTCGGCTCGTTGCTGCTGATATCGTCGGGTAGTCTGTATCGCTGGTACACGCTCAGGTCGGGCGGTGCAGCCGTTGCACGTATGGTAGGAGCTGAGCCCGTTAATCTGAGCACAACAGATATAAAAGAGCGGCAGCTGATTAATGTGGTGGAAGAGATGTCGATTGCCTCAGGGGTGGTTCTGCCTGCGCTTTATGTGATGCGTAACGAAAATGGTATCAATGCCTTCGTTGCAGGATATGAGCCAGATGAGGCAGTAATGGTTGTCACTGAAGGTGCTATACGTCATCTGAATCGTGCAGAGTTGCAGGGTGTCGTTGCCCATGAGTATAGCCATATTCTTAACGGCGATATGCGCATTAATATTCGTTTGATGGCCCTGTTGAATGGTATCGTGATGATTAGTGTGAGCGGGCGCTTTCTTTTAAGGGGTGGCTCCCGCAGTTCACGCGGTCGTTCGGCTGGCGGTCTGATAGTGCTGGCGTTAATGTTGATTGTGCTGGGTTACATTGGTGTATTTGCCGGGCGTGTAATTCGTGCGGCCGTTTCCAGGCAGCGAGAATATCTGGCGGATGCGGCCGCAGTACAATTTACTCGTAATCCTCAGGGTATAGCATCTGCGCTAAATGCTATTCGTTTGCATGCACCCGGCTCAATCATTGAAGACTCACATGCAGAAGATATGAGTCATATGTGTTTTTCTCAGGCATTACAACATCGGCTCACCAGCTGGATGGCGACTCACCCCCCGCTTGATGTGCGTATACAGCGTATAGATCCTTCATTTTCTGCTTTATTAAAAGCACGAGGCCTCAGTGAAAAGTTGCAGGCAAGAGAACAGGCGGAATCAGCTGCACCTCAACATTCTGCAGCTGAGTTTGCTGGTGCATTTGTGCCTCTTGCAGCGGCAGAGCTTGTTGCCATGCCCGGGCATGTGAATCAGGCTCATATCAGCTATGCAGAGATGTTACATAATAGTTTGAGTGATGATCTATTGGCGGCTGCGCATGATGCTGAGCAGGTGTGTCTGCTGGTCTATGCGTTGTTAATTAGCAAGATGGATGATATCTCTGCTTATGAAGATATGAAGACTCATCTCACTGATAATCAAATGCAGTTATTGCGCACACTGGTCCAGTCAATAAAGAAACAGCCGGATGACGCGCGTCTTCCGTTACTTGATATTATGATCCCGACACTGAAACAGTTCGGAGAGAATGAAAAGCGCGAGTTTTTAAATCATTGCAGGCGAATTATAAAAAGTGATAATCGATATACGCTGCATGAATTTGTTATGCTGAGTCTTCTTGAACTGTACCTGTACGAGCGTGAAGGTGAGGCCAGGCCGATTAGATACCATTCCTACCGTGATGTGGAAGAGGATATCTGCCTGTTACTTGAACTAATGGCACGGGTTTCAGAGCTAGATCAGGAAGATAAACATAATAAGATTTACGCTGCACTAAAGGGGTTTTCTATTCCCGCCGATAAGTATTCGGAGTCTGAAACCCTGTCACCCGTATGGATACGCAAATCACTTTCCCGGCTTGCAGAACTTAATCCATTGCTGAAGAAAGGGATTTTGCAGGCATGTGCGGATCTGGCAATACTGGATGGTAAAATCACTTCAATGGAAGCGGAGCTGATTCGAATGATAGCGGAATCACTTCATTGTCCGCTGCCGCCCCTGCTGCCACTTCATATTACGGCAGCCCGTCCTGGCTGAAGAAAATAAACAGTTAATTCCTCGCCGACTGTTATAATAGAGTCTTTTCAGTTTTATAAACTCGACATGAATCGAAAATTTAGTATAGCGCCTATGCTCGACTGGACAGACCGGCATGAGCGCTATTTTCTCAGACTCATTTCTCATCATGCGGTGCTCTATACCGAGATGATTACGACGGGTGCGCTTTTGCATGGCGAACGTGAGCGGTTTCTTGCGTATAGTCAGCAGGAACATCCGGTGGCCGTGCAGCTCGGTGGTAGTGATCCCAGACAGTTGGCAGAGTGCGCAAGAATGGCTGAATCAGTGGGTTATGACGAGGTGAATCTGAATGTCGGTTGTCCCAGTGATCGTGTGCAGTCAGGTATGTTCGGTGCCTGCCTGATGGCACAGCCAGCCCTGGTCGCCGATTGTGTTGCTGCAATGCAGGATGCGATAAGTATACCTGTTACGGTTAAACATCGAATTGGTATCGATGAGGATGAAAGTGTCGAGCAGTTATATGCATTTGTTGAGCAGGTTGCTGCAGCAGGATGTAAAACATTTATTGTGCATGCCAGAAAAGCCTGGTTAAAAGGCCTTAGTCCAAAAGAAAACCGTGACATACCACCCTTGCGATACGAGATGGTACATGATCTAAAGCGCGATATGCCGCAGCTCGAGATTATAATAAATGGAGGCATACGTGACCTAGGCTCTGCTCAGGATCAGCTTGAACATGTTGATGGTGTCATGCTGGGGCGCGAGATTTATCATAATCCCTATATCCTTGCCGAGGTGGATCGGATATTTTATGCGGATGATCACGAGGTGTTAAGTCGTGCTCAGGTGATTGAAAACTTTTTGCCTTATGTAGAGACGCAACTTTCCCAGGGTGCACATCTGCATGCCATGACACGACATATACTTGGGCTATTTAATGGACTGCCAGGTGCGCGTAAGTGGCGTCGTCATATCTCTGAAAATGCAACGCGACCAGGTGCAGATGCCGAAGTGATAAAGCGCGCACTCGAACATGTGTGTGGTGCAGAGTAAAGGCGGCAGCTTGCGGCAGGTTTGATGGAGCAAATTCATGCGGAAAATTATTCATATCGACATGGATGCATTTTTCGCTGCAGTTGAGCAGAGAGATTTTCCTGAGTTACGTGGACGCCCTGTTGTTGTTGGAGGCGATCCGCAAAGCCGTGGTGTGGTGGCGACCTGTAGTTATGAGGCTCGACGTTATGGTATTCACTCAGCAATGCCTACATCGCATGCCTACAGGCTATGTCCGCATGCGGTGTTTGTGAGGCCTCGGTTTCAGGCCTATAAAGACGCATCAGTAGCGATACAGAAAATATTTCATGAATATACCGACCTGATTGAGCCCTTATCTCTGGATGAGGCTTATCTGGATGTTACAGGGCAGAGTTTATGTGAAGGCTCGGCCACTCTCATGGCGCAGCAGATTCGGAAGAAAATTTATGACCGGTTGTCTTTAACTGCTTCGGCAGGTGTTTCCTATAATAAATTTCTCGCAAAGCTGGCGTCTGATCAGAATAAACCTGATGGTCAGTTTGTGATTGTGCCGGGCGAGGCGATCAGTTTTCTTGATGAACTTCCCATTGGTCGCTTTTATGGGGTTGGTAAAGTTACCGAAGGACGAATGAATGCGCTGGGAATTTTTACGGGTGCAGATCTGCGTCGTAAATCACTAGTCGAGTTACAGAATATTTTTGGCCACTCCGCAGAGTATTATCACGATATTTGCAGAGGTATTGATCACCGACCTGTGTCTAATCGTCGAATACGAAAGTCACTGGGATCGGAAACCACTTTCCAGCAGGATATAACTGACAGAAAACAGATACAGCACTATCTGCTGCAGCTGGCGCAAGAAGTTTGTCATGAGATGGCGCTGCGTGAGCTCTATGCCTACACGGTTACGATCAAGATCAAGTACGCTGACTTCAGACAGGTCACCCGAAGTTCCACGGATGAAGTTAATCTTGTCAGTTTGCAGCGGCTGGCGCGGGTGATTCCCGTATTGCTGGATAAAACATCTGCGGGAGATGAAGCTGTGCGCTTACTGGGTATCAGTTTTTCTAACCTGGTGGCTGTCGAAGATTATGTGCAGTGTGAACAGCTTGAATTATTTTGAATTAATAGCGTAACTGTAATTCGAGGATGATGCCAAAGTCTGGCGCCGAACCGGCTATCAGGTCCTCATTCAGTGAAAGTGTAAACGTTTTTGCAACGGACAAGTGCCACTGAAATCCAAGATTCAGTTGCACAGCCGGACCAAGATAATCGAGCTCAGATCGATAGAGTTCACTATGGGTATCCAGCTGGACCAGTATCCGGGTCTGATTATGCAGGGTGTATGCATACCCCAGGCTGGCAAACAGCACGCTGCTGCGATGCCTGACAGGCAGTGCATCACTGTCACTGATATATAGCAACCCGAGCTGACCGTAAAGCCAGTTATTTCCATAAGAGCGATTTGCACTTAGCCAGGTAGAAATATCCAGGTGTCCACTGCCGCTCAAATCTTCCGTTCGCCCAGTGGGTAGCTTAATGCCAAGCCAGTAACTGAGTGATCGATCTGCCAGATGGTAAGATTGCCAGCCAATGCTAAACAGGCTGTCACCGAGCGACATGGACTGTTCGTTCATGCTACGTGACTGGCCAAGGGTGCTATAAAACACATCAATCTGCTGGTTTGCAAAAAATGGGCGAATGTCTTCATCGAGGTTGAAGGCTTCATGGAAGCTGTCGATAAACGGGTCAAGAATACCACTGGTATAAAACTGGAGTGGTAACAGAATACCGATCATCCAGTCATCAGCAGGCGCATAGTGGTAAGCCAGTTCAAATCGCCATAGCTCAACGTCGACTTTCAGGTACTCAAGGTCGGTGCGTTGAATCAGCAGGGTATTACTAAGGTTCAGGCGGGTGTCCAGCTGATAGGTTCCTGCTGGAATCAGGTCTGCAGGAGTCGCGGTGGGAATGCCATGTATCGTTGAGAACAGCCCATGATTACGGCTACCAACTGGCGCTGGTGATGCCAGTGCGAGCTGACAGAAAAGCAGGCATAAAAAAAACCCACTGATGGAGACACCAGCGGGTTTTATCGTGCGCTTATTCAAGCCCTGTAATTACAGGCTTTCGTAGTATGCGCCCAGGTTAGCCATGTCTGCATCAGACAGAGGCTTAGCCATCGCGTTCATAGTTGGGTCCTTGCGAGAGCCATCTTTGAATGCTTTCAGCTGCTTAGTAACGTAAGCGGCTTTCTGGCCTTTCAGGTTAGGGTAAGTTGGTACCTTGCTGATACCGTCAGCACCGTGACAAGCTGCACAGCTAGCCGCTTTTGCTTTACCTGCAGCAGCGTCGCCAGCCATTGCAGAGGGGGCAGCAACTGCCAGTACAGAAGCAGCTAGCAGAGAGAGTACTTGCTTTTTCATTGAGATTTCTCCTGGTCGCGTTTATTACACGATTGTTAAATTAGCATCGGGATTTTGGCAGAGCGGGGGCATGATGTAAATCTTGATTTTTGTGAAACACGCCTCTGATTGGGGTTTTCAGAGAAAAGCGGCATAAAAATCAACGGCTTATCACGCCGTTCCGCGCTGGTTAATGATATAGACAGTATCAGTATACGCCGAGTTCAGGTGAGGATTGTTAAAAAATGTCAGGTCTCGGGCGCGAGAAAGCCGTTGACAGGGCTGAAAAAAGTCGCCGTATCAGGTAAAGTGTGCGACCTGTTGAATTTTAAGGCGCAGCGTCCAGATGGCCCGGTGTAGGGCCGGTCTGGAGGTTGAACCCCGTTAATCCCTGAGGATATAAAAATGGCTGATTTTAAAATCGCACCCTCCATTCTGTCTGCTGACTTCGCCAAGCTGGGTGAGGAGGTGGATAACGTCATTAAATCGGGTGCGGATATCGTGCACTTCGATGTGATGGATAACCATTACGTGCCAAACCTGACGATTGGTCCACTGGTGTGTGATGCCCTGCGTAAGCACGGTGTAACTGCCGAGATTGACGTGCACCTGATGGTTAAGCCGGTTGATCGTATTATCCCTGACTTTGCCGAGGCGGGCGCCAGCTATATTACCTTTCACCCTGAAGCATCTGAGCACATCGATCGCAGCTTGCAGATGGTTCGTGAGCTGGGTTGTAAGTCGGGCCTGGTTTTCAATCCTGCGACACCACTGGACTGCCTGAAGTACGTTATGGACAAGGTGGATATGATTCTGCTGATGTCGGTTAACCCCGGTTTCGGTGGTCAGTCTTTCATTCCTGCTACGCTCGACAAGCTGCGTGAAGCACGCAAGCTGATTGACGAATCTGGTTACGATATTCGCCTGGAAATCGATGGTGGTGTTAAGGTCGACAATATCCGTGAAATCGCCGAAGCGGGTGCGGATACATTCGTAGCGGGCTCAGCAATCTTCGGCGCGAAGAACGAAGCAGATGCCAATGTTTACGACACGGTCGTTGGCAAGATGCGCGAGGAACTGGCCAAGGCCAAGGTATAACATACAGGGAAGCGAGGGGGATGTTATTCAGGCATCCCCGCCTGCTACTCCCCAAGTTTAAAAATCATGTTAAGTAAACCGAAAATGGTGCTGATCGATGTGGATGGCACCCTGGTCGACAGCGTGCCAGACCTGGCCTATTGCGTCGACGAGATGATGAAGCAGCTGGATATGCCAACCCATGGTGAAGAAAAAGTGCGTAACTGGGTTGGTAATGGTGTTGAGCGCCTGACTCGACGGGCATTGATCGGTCAGCTGGACGGCGAGCCAGATAATGTATTGTTCGAAAAGGCGTACCCGATATTTCTTGATCTGTATGACAAAAATGTCTGTGAGCGTAGTTGTCTATATGACGGAGTGCGTGAGGCGCTGGATTTTCTCAGGTCGACCGATGTGAAGATTGGCTGTGTCACCAATAAGAATGCCCAGTTCAC
>JBFHWF010000016.1:0-38279 GCA_041589175.1 Gammaproteobacteria bacterium | reverse complement strand
TGGTTATTGCCTTGTTAAGTTTCATTATTGCCAGACGAGATAATAATAACCCGGTGTATGTCGTCGGTGAGCACCTGACTATTACTGTCATCGTAATTGTCGCAACACATACTATCGGTGACTGGGTTAGTTATTATTTTATTTGATAAATATCTGAGCAGCAGAAGTTTATGAATCGATAGGTCATAATCTGTTTTGATGATGATCAGCCGACCGATCCTGAAGCGAGTCAAAGGAATCTTATGTGCTCTCAGAAATTACCGGGTGCGATGACTGATATTGTGTATGCCTGAGGTTCTC
Organism: Gammaproteobacteria bacterium; assembly: GCA_041589175.1. Lineage (GTDB taxonomy): Bacteria > Pseudomonadota > Gammaproteobacteria > SZUA-229 > SZUA-229 > SZUA-229. The sequence goes on along the minus strand of JBFHWF010000016.1, from coordinate 37,979 downwards.
AATGGCAGAGTTGTAGCCCTGGCCAGGCGTAGTGGGTATTGGCAATAAGATGAATAATCAGCCTGAATTGTAATAGCTGTGATGTGTTATTGCATATTATCAGGCATCAGAAGTGGTGCCTGATAATATGCAAGAGCTGGGTGATAGGTATTATTTTAAAAAATATAATTCTTGCCGTTGAAAAAATTATTTCTTCCGTCTTGCAAGGTTAACCAGCCCAAGAAGACCACTCATCATGAGCCAGATGGCTGCGGGTACAGGTACTGTGCTCGTGACTACCAGATTATCTACATAGACATTGATAGAAGGGTCTGGCGAGATGATGCTGCCATGAGCCGGGGCTAAACCAAAACGCATGGATAATATGTCGCCAGACTCGGAGTAAAAACTCCCCATATGCTGACCAACACCTGATATATCGACTACCCACAAGTTCGAAGTCAGGTTGATGTCTATTGTGACATGCATTAGCTGGTCGTCGGTGAGCAGGCCAATTGGGTTGGTGTTAGTAAATGTGTTTGGGTTGAACGTATACACACTATTAGAGCAGCAGTTATTGAAATTAACCGATTGTACGGTTGGGGTATCAAAATATACGCCGAAGCCCCACTGGGAATTCGCAAGATTCTGAGTTAGCAGGTCAAACTCCACGTGATATTGCCTGTGATCTGGTGGTGTTGCCAGATTGATTTTCGTTTGCTCATAAGTGCTGCTACCGCCCGTATTAAATAGAAGTGCGCCATTATGCAGGCCAGGATCGCCAAAAGTTGTCAACATTTGATAGCCGTTGTCAATGATGGTAGAACCATTATCAACGGCGTTATCAAAGTTGCTGGAGAAATGTGTCTGTACGGATGCGGCATGAAGGCTGGAAACAGTAAAAATTGATACAGCTGCGAGTAGGTTAGTCGACTTTCCCATTGCTATTGTCCATATAAGGTTTATGTTGTGCTGCTTTGAAGAAATGATTGATAGTGATCGGATGCATTTAACTATCTAAAAAATAAAACAGCAAATTACATTCCATTTAGCTCAAAATCAAAAGATTTCAGGCGTTTACAGAAAGGCATAAGTTTCTGGATCCGGGTATTGAAAGTTAACTGTAAATTCTCCTGACATTGAGTCACTGTAGATAAGGTTGTCAGATATCAGTCTAATTAAGTACTCGGGAGATGACTTCGAGCAGAGAAGCGGTGCTAATCGGTTTTTGCATAAACTCGATACCCATATCATCTGCTCGTTGTTGATCAATTTCATCGCTATATCCGGTCGCCAGAATGATTTTCTGTGTCGGTCTGATTTGGCGGATTTTCTGGATGAGCTGAATGCCGGTCAGTTCTGGCATAGTCTGGTCGGTGATGACCAGCTCATATTTAGACGGTGAGGCACGATAGGTGCGCAGTGCGTCTGAGCTTGAGGCGCATGGTCGGCAGCGATAACCCTTGCGGTTGAGAAACTCTGTCAGGAAATTAACCAGTTCGATCTCGTCATCAACGATAAGAACTGTTTTCTGCCCCGTAATGTTTCTATCTGTCTGCCATATTCTGTCGCTGTGCTGTGGTTGTGGCTTATCGGCGACGGGAAACAGAAGAAATAGCCTTGTGCCGATACCTGGCTGGCTGTCCACAAGGATGTGCCCGCCAATGCTTTCCAGAATCCTGGCAACCATGGTTAATCCCATACCTGAGCCTTCACCTGCCGACTTGGTTGTGTAGAAGGGTTTGAATATTTCATTCGCGATGTCTTTTTCCATACCCTTCCCATTGTCACTAATGACAAGCTGCACCCATTTGCTTTGTAGTTTTCTGCCACAGATGCGACAGTCGAGTGCAGGTGGAGTCGTATAAAGCAGGTCTATCTGAATATGCCCCTGCCCATTGATGGCGTCCCTGGCATTTATGCAGGTATTAAGCAGTATTTGCTGTAATTTCACCGGTTCGAGAACGACATCAGGTGGAGTGCCTGCAATGGAAACATCAATACTGATTGTGCTGGGTAGTGTTGCACGTAATGTGTTCACATGCTCTTCAATTAGCGGTGCTATATTCAAGGGGCGGTTATTTCCCTGGTCATTACGGCTAAATACCATCAGCTGTCGAATCAGATCACGGGCACGCTCGGTTGATTCGAAGATTGTTCTAAGATACTGAGTGACATGTGGTTGTAATTCATGGTTGTTCTGTTCTTGTGCCAGCTCGGTATAGCCACTGATAATGCCAAGAATATTATTGAAATCGTGAGCGATACCGCCGGTTAACTGGCCGAGCGCGTCCATTTTATGTGCCTGGAGTAATTCATTCTGCAGTGCCTGCTTTTCTTCTTCGGCCTGTTTGCGTTCAGTGATGTCTCGTGCAACGGCAATGACCATATCGCCAACATCTATATCAACACGTCTCATACTCAGCTCAATCCAGCGAGCCTGCCCATTCTCCGGGTGGATATGTGTTTCGAAGAGGGCTGCCTTACGCTGCTGAATGACATCCTGGAATGCCTGTGTAAACCTGTCGATGGCATGTTGTGTGCCAAGTAGTTCTGTTATTGGGATTCTCTGATTATGCTGTGTGAGGTTTTTTTCACTCTGACCAAGCCATAACTGCATCTGCAGATTACAGACTATAAATTTCATTTCATCGCACAGAACAAAAATAGCATCGTTGGTGCTATCAAAAAACGCGCGTTGCAACTCGTGATAGAACTGCGCTTCGTTATCCTGGATTGAATCTGACATACAGCGGTGGGGTATTGAAGAATCTGAGACTGTTATTATACGCAGTTTAGCTGGAGATGTTTATTATTAAGTGTTGCTATAGATGTAGCGAAGTAAGACAGCCGCATACAGGCGGCTGCCAGACATCAGTATTTGAGATGAATCAATGCACGGTTATATCGGCATGTTTTGAGTTGGATGTGAGTTTCTGGAATGATTGCCCGCTCATGTGAATCAGATCCTGATGATTGCCTGCTTCGATATAAATATCGTCACAGTTATCAAGACTGAAGTCGACAACCATTTCCATGCCATAGGCATCACCTACGGGTGGAATAGCACCCGATTCACAGTCACTGAATAGCTCGCTCACTTCGGCTTCGCTGACAAGCTCAACATTGCGGCCCAGCATATTGTTCAGTTCGCTGATATAGACGTATCTGTTAGAGGGTACCAGTGCCATCAGGTAGCCCTGTTTATCATGCAGAATGACGGGTTTCACCATCTGTGTTTCGGGGATGTGCGCAGTATGTGCACTATTCAGGCTGGTAATTGAAAATCGATGATGCACAGTGTCGTAGGGAATTTCGTATTCCTGTAACTGGCTGGCGAGTGTTTGAGAGATGTCCATGAGTCACCTCCTTGCTTCAGGTTAAAGGTCATTTATCAACACATGATTATATTAAAGACGATCAATGAGCAATTGCCTAATCATCATATCTTATACGCCCGAGAAATGTGGTTTATGAGGCTTATTAATATTAATGCTTGTTAATATGCTCTTTAATTGATGAATTACTGGTTGCGATAAGGTGAAAAAATAACGATTAAAATTCTGTTTTATCGAATTTGATAAAGATCAATTCGTTAATTTTTCTTCATATAAAATAGATAATTAGTGAATCTGCTTATTTACTTATATAAAAAACAGTGCTGTATCTATCAAAATTCTTTGTTGGACGTTATAAAGCTAACTTAGCTATAAAATCATTAACTTGACGACACGGGTTTTTCGTCAGGACTTCTGGAGGAAAGTAAATGATTGTACAAGACATTATGAATACATCGGTTAAGACGGCCGAGACGCATACACAAATAAAAGACATCGCTGCTACCATGTGTTTCAACAAAATATCTGGTGTGCCAGTGGTAGATAAAAATAACAAGCTCGTTGGTGTCTTGTCAGAAAAAGATATTTTACGTGCAATGTTCCCTGATGTAGCGCAGATCATGCAGGAGGGTGGTAAGCCTGATTTTGAGTCTATTGAAGCGGACTATAAAGGTGTTCTACATAAGCAGGTCGGTGACCTGATGTCGCAGACGGTTGCATCGGTAACGCCGGAGATGCCACTGTTAAAAGCAGCATCACTGATGTGTCTGAAGCAGATTCGTCGTATACCTGTAACAGATAACCAGAATCATCTGGTTGGTATTATCAGTATTGGTGATGTGCATAAGGCAATATTCCAGGAAAACCTGTTGAAGGAAACCGAGCAGGCGGCCTGATAATTATCTATGAGGGCGGCTTTGCTGTTTGTTGTGAGTTTTATCCAGTAAAGTGCGCCTGTTGAAAGCGCTATCTTTTCAATCACAAAAAAAGCCCATCTATTGATGGGCTTTTTTTTGATTCGCGTATCTGTGACTAGCAATCGATATCTGTCGTGACGCTAGCAGATTTGACTTCGTCGGTAAAATTCTCGAACAGGATGGATGCTTTTACCGGGTTGGTATTCAAGCTAAGTCCAATCACAAAAAAGACAAATAGCAGCTTGAAAAAATCCAGTATCATGTGCTTTTTCATTTGTGAGGACCTCTGCGTTCTGTGTAACGTTGATGCAGTGAATTCTAGCAAACAGGGGTCTTTTTCGAATCACATATTCGAATGATAGGTCTGCATGTGGAGTACTAAAAATGTTGTGTAAGTGGCTGATTTATATTGATGAAAAAAGCAAATGTTAAGATTGTAAAATGATGCCCGTCTGGCGGAATATGAAGGTTTTGTGCGCTTGGGTATCGACGATAAAGCGAGTTCAATATCGTGCAGGTTTGATGGTGCTGGGTTTTATTGTTGAAAGTGAAGTGTAATAACAACGGACCACAGGGCCTGCCAGGCAGGCCTCTGCTTATGTGCTGTGTTAACGACAGATCATTCTGTGAAAATGAGTGTGTGTGCATTTTGGGCAAGGCGGAATATGACCTGCCTTGCTAAAGTGAATCTGCTCGCCGCAGTCATCACAGACAAGTACCCCAGGTCCGGTCAGTTCACCGGTTCGGTACTCTGCGGTTTCGGCAATCTGTCTTAGCTGGTTGAGTTGTACGGTGGTCTGGTCAGCTGCCTGCATCAAATGGTCCAGCAGGAAGTCTTCAACCAGTTCGGTATCCATGGCTAGCCATGTTTTGAAGTCGTCGCCACTGTCGGTCATATAGCTTGCGGCTTCTCGCAGGTCGCGCTTTAGAAATTCGGCGACTTCACGTGCCTCTTCTCGGGTGAGTTGTTCTGCCTCAGAAAGCTTTTCACTGAGATCTTCTATTAACTCATGCAGTGCAGGGCCAGTTTTTTCCTGTAGTTCACGGGCTTCCTTCATTGCGAGTAGTAACAGTTTTTCGTAGGCCTCACCCAGACCTTCGGTTGGGAATCTTACGGGTTTGTTGTCACTCATTTTTGCGCTCCACAGGTATATATATTTAGTGTAACCAATCCCGCGTCGTTTATGTTGATATTAGACAAAGGGTCAGCTGCCACAGTGTTGGTGGTAATTGATCTTAGGCATTTTATCAGACTGTTTTCATGGTTTAATACGTAAAATCATATGGAGATAACATGCGTAGTCTTAAGAGTATTTTTATCGGTTTCAGTTTTATAGTGATTAGCCTGCTCCTGTTGCAACTGTTATATCTGTTTGTAGAAGTTGGTCTCAACTGGGCTGGTTATGGGGCGCCTCAGGATGCCGGGTGGCGTCAGCCACTGAGTTATGTGGTATGGGGAAGTGCCTATCTGGCGGTGATGTTTATGGGGGGGTATATTACCGGCTTATTTGCTATGCATTCACCTCTGGTTCATGCTGCAGTCGTTGGTGGGCTGATAAGCGTTATGCTGTTACTTCTGGCTACTCAGAATGCCCAGCTGTCGTGGCCGGGCATTGTCATTTCGCTGCTCTCTGTTGTTGTCACCGTTGCGGGAGCATATCGTTCATCACAGGGAGAACCGGCTACAGGCGATTGAGCCACTGTGATACGGTTTCATGTAGCAGTTTTTCTTTGCCTTCAAAGAAATGGTCGCCTTCAATTTGCTGCTGCTGGTAGTTAGCATTACCAGATGATAAAACGGCCTGCTTGCGTAACGGTGCCGCTTTGATGATTTCCTCATGATCAGACTGACCAAAAATATCCAGTATGGGTACCTTGATGCCTTTAATGGTGCCCAGGGTCTCCATGCGTGGGTCGCCTTTGAAGTTCGGCATGCTAATCGCGACAAATCCATCAATGCCCTGCAGGCTTTCGCTCAGGGCATAAGCAGCCATCGCGGACCCCTGGCTGTGTCCAAGCAGTACGATACGTTTAATGTTCTCTGCCCTGAGGAAATCGATGGCCGCTTTAATACGTGTGGGAACTTCGTTGTACAGGGCTGCATACTCAGGGTACTCTGCTTCATTTGCCAGTACTGGAAGTTGAATCGACAGGGTATTCCAGCCGGATTCAATGAGGGATACGCGCAGTGGTTGTATCACCTGTGGCCAGTCAGGGTGAACCCCTGTGCCATGCATCAGAATGACAGCACCTTTCGCCGTGTCTTCGGTTGTTGTGTAAATGCTTAGAAATGAATGGTTACCGCTTTTGAGCCAGTGTGCATCACCATCCAGCAGGGCATCGACAATCTGTTCCGCCCAGCGCTTTTCCTTGTCAATGTCAGAGGCCATGGCCTGGCTCATGCCGAAAAACAGTAGAACAACAGGTATAATAAGATGTTTCATGAATAGCTCCGGTTGCTATGTGCGTTTAGAAGACCTTAGCAGATGATGTCTTTGCTAACTAGTGAGTGTATGGTTAATCTTCGTGGTGGCAGTGAATTTTAATGTGAATCAAAAACACCAGTTTCTTTCTCAAATCGAAAAAATTATACAGGCTGCCAGGGCAAGTCGTCATCGCCATGCTGTTATCCTGCACAGCGATGATGTGAGGGTAGATCACTTGTTGCATTATGTGCAACGGGAGTATGACGATTTGCTGATGTTCTCGGATGTTATCGATACGGCTGAACCGGTGAAAAGCTATCCGTACTTTCTTGGTAAGGAGTGCGGAGCAGTCTGCCTTGATGCCAGTACGGGAGTCAATGCCGATGCACTGGGTGGTTTATCTGGGCTGGTAGTCGGTGGTGGCATTTTTGTGTTGTTGATGCCCTCCTGTCAGGAGATGTCGTTCAGTAGCAGTTTATATAGCGAACATATGCGGCGTTTCCTTAAAACCGTACCGGGTATTTATTATTTTCAGCCAGATGCTGATTGCGGAAATATAGAATCAGGCGTAGTCGATTGTGTTGAATCAGTTGACCGGTCTCCTTATCTTACAGATGAACAGCAACAGGCTGTGCAGCAGATGTACGAAAACTGTCTGGCGAAGACATGTTGTTGTGTGTTGCAGTCTGGGCGAGGTCGAGGTAAGACCTCTGCGCTGGGTATTCTGGCTGCTCGCCTTTCAGAGCAAGCGCATACTGATGTGCTTATAACCGCGCCTTCGCGTAAACAGGTAGAGCCGCTTTTTCAGCAGCTGGAGAATTTTAAGCATACTGAGTCGGATGAGATAAACAGAGTGGCCGCTGTCTTCATAGCACCAGATGCGCTGCTGGATCAATTACCGAATGCTGATGTGTTACTGGTTGATGAAGCGGCAGCGATTCCTGTGTCTATGCTTGAGAAAATGTTGCATCACTATCCACGGCTAATATTTTCTACAACAACCCATGGTTATGAAGGTACGGGCAGGGGGTTTGTTATCAAGTTTTATCAGTTGTTAGATAAAAAACGACCTGGCTGGAATCCAGTTCATCTGCAGCAGCCTGTGCGCTGGGCGCAGCATGATCCGTTTGAGGCGTGGGTAGAACAACTGCTTTTCCTTAACTTGCCGTTGCCTGAAATCACGAATGTACCTCTGGCCGCAGAAGACTGTACAGTGGAGTGTATTGCGCGTGAACAGCTTGTGCAGGATGCTAAGTTATGCAATTCAGTATTGTCATTGCTGGTATCTGCTCATTATCGAACCCAGCCATCGGATTTTCAGTATTTATTTGATAGTCCTGATGTGCGCCTGTACTGCCTGATATTTCATGGGCAGGTACTGGGGGTGTTAATGATAAATCAGGAAGGTGGTTTCGACAGTGAACTCTCCACCGCCATATACCGAGGCGAGCGACGTCCCCGTGGGCATCTGCTGGCACAGACCCTGTGTTTTCATGCGGGAGATGAATTCGCCGCTACATTAAACTATGCACGAATCATGCGTATAGCGGTACATCCCAAACTGCAGGCTAGAGGACTTGGGCAGTTTCTATTGCAACGGGTGGTGGCTATGGAACAGCAAAGGCCCGGCATCGATGTTATTGGTACCAGTTTCGCGGCAAGCACCGAACTGATGCGTTTCTGGCAACGAGTAGAAATGCGACTGTTACGTATGGGGTTTACCCGGGACCACGTGTCGGCATCCCATGCGGCTGTTCTGGCTGTGGGAATAAGTGAAGAGGGTAAGTCACTGGTTGCTGAATTAAATGCAGCTTTCATACGCAATTATGCTTTCTGGCGAGATGGGCCGCTTCGTGATTTAGATGTTCAACTGGTGAAACTGCTGGATGCGGAATGTCAGCAAGCAGTGCCTGATGATTTGTCCCGAGATTATGCAGATGTCGTGTCAATGGCGCTTTACCATCGTAACTATGATGCCTGCTTACCAGCGGTGAGTCGTTGGCTTGGTAAACACAGAGATGAACTCTACGCACTGAATAAAGACCAGCAAGAACTAATCCGAAGTTGTTTGCACTGGAAAAATCAGTGGAAGGCCATTGTTGCAGAAACTCAACTTTCCGGTCGAGGCGAGGTGCTTGCACGACTGAAAGCGAATCTAAAAAAAATGTTAAACCTGTAGCAGGAAACCGACATAAGACGGTAATACAGAAATCAGCGTGATATACTGCCTGACCATGTCCATATGTGGACAGATAAACAAGCTTGTCGATTAAACGATAAAAAACGAGAGCAAAATATTATGAAATATTCCCTTCCCCTGGTATTAACCTTAGGTCTGTTACTGAGTGGCTGTGATGCAGACAAATCTGCTGACTCATCTGATGCTTCTCAGGTTAAAAAACTGGTAGAAAGTGCCCAGCAAATGGTAGAGAGTGGTGAGCTTGAAACGGTTGTATCCAAGGCTCAGGAAGTAGTAGCTGAGGCCAGAGAAGTTGCCAGCGCAGCAGAAGAAAAAGTGGCTGTTGTGGTTGAAGAAACCGCTGAAGTCGTAGCTGTTGCCAAACAGGCAGCAGGTGTGTCAGATGGTCAGGCAATTTATCAGAAGTCCTGTGTAGGCTGTCATGGAACCGGTGCTGCGAATGCGCCTAAGCTGGGTGATACGGCCGCGTGGCAACCTCGTATCGATAAAGGTATGGATACGCTTTATGCATCAGCGAAAAACGGTATCCCGGGTACCGCAATGATGGCAAAGGGCACCTGCGGTGCTTGTAGTGATGAAGAGCTGAATGCTGCGGTTGATTACATGGTGTCGAAAGTTCAGTAAGTTTTAATGGCGGTTATCTGGCGCAAGCAGCAGGCAGGTGTGCTGTATGAAGTTCGTGCCGCTGGAAATACCCGTCGCCTGTATACCGACGGGGTTTTTCATAGCCAGTATAATCCACGTCAGCTGCTGACTGGACATGTCTGGGATCTGCTGATGCTGCCCGCGCACTTTTATCCTGCAGGGCAGTTACAGCGGATCCTGGTGCTGGGGGTCGGCGGTGGTGCGGTTATTCATCAGTTGCAGCACTTTATCAGCCCCTGCGAAGTTGTGGGTGTCGAACTCAATCCATTGCATATTTCGGTAGGGCGACGCTTTTTTTCTCTCAATTACTCTAATCTTGATTTAATTCAGGCGGATGCCGTCAGCTGGCTGGAACATTATCAGGGGCCAGCATTCGATATGATTATTGATGACCTGTTTGCGGAGGAGGCAGGTGAACCAGTAGCCGTAACTGAGGCGGGTTACAGCTGGTTTAATCTGATGCTCCGTCATCTGTCACCCAGCGGCATGGTGGTCCGTAATTTTATCGATCGACAGGCGTTGCTGCAGAGTGCGCCATTAAGCCTGACTTCAATACGCCGACGCTTCAAAAGTGCTTTCCAGTTAACCAGTTTCTACAATGAGAATTTCGTAGGTGCCTTTTTAAGGCAAGAGGCGAATAGTGCTATGTTGCGGCAGACGTTACAGGCTCAGCCGCAGCTGGATACGCGGCGCAAGTCATGTCGTTTACGCTATCGCATTCGACAGCTTATGTAGCTGTCTGCTGAAGTTCCAGTCGATGAGCTTCCTGTTGAAACAGGGCCCATTGCCTTATCCAGTTGTGGGTGTTCAGGCTGTTACTGTCAGGGTGGGGTGTAACGAGGTCGCTGATACGATAGAGCTGAGAAGCGGCATCATAGATCTGGCCATAGTTTTTTTCGGTGTCCAGACAGGTATTAATATGATCGAGCTCGTGATGAAGGTAGCTACCAAATAATGTGCAGGCGTGTAGCAGGTCTGCATCGTCTGCGGGAGTTTCTTTTACCAACTGGGCAAACTGTAAGGTCTCGCTGGAAAGTAGTCGCAGGTGTTCGGTTAGTTCCACTTTTTACGCCCTTATGCTATTTCAGGCTAGTTTAGAATGAAGCTATACATCAGGATGGCGATTTTGCCTGAATCTGATGTCAGACTTTTCCTACAGGTGAAATAGAAGTCTGCTGTATGAGCTATTCGTCGAAGCTGGTGCGAATTGTCAGCCCCTGGGCGGTTAAGGTTTCTGCCATGCGGGCCAGGTTTTCTTCGTGTGCCAGTACCGTGTCACCATGCCCCTGTGCCTGGAGTACGACTTTACGGGTTTTTGGGTTGATGACCGTTAGCTGCCAGGTGTTGTCGTCCAGTTTGTGTCGCCTGACGGTAAACTCGGAATCCGCAAGGGTCCAGTTTCCAGCATCTTTTAGCAATTTACGGGTGTTGCGCTGCAGCTCCGATAGACCACCTTTATCGTCAGATGGTGCGTATGCGGGGGCATGTTCATTGATTTCCGCCGGGTTGTACATGCCAGCAGAAGGGTAGATGGTGTGATTGCCAAGTTTGTTCATATATTTTCATTCCCTTTGCCTGGGGGGTACAGGCTGGCTGATGTTTTTTTCAGCGTGGACTCAGAAAAATAGCAGAAACATTTTAAAAAGTGAAATTAGATCTGACGGACGGATGTAATTTCTAAGATTATTCTAATATAAGTTATTTATTTTATTGTTTAAGTTGTTGATATAAATGTGATTATATTAATTAAGTTTTCGTTTTTGGAAAAATAATAATGTTATGAATTTAATCAGTCTTTTACAATGTTTTGTCTGTCAAATGCTGGGGTTTTAACAGGGGTAGCGGGCATTTAATGTCATGATGATCAAGCGGCATGTCAAATGATGTATATGGGTTTCGACAAAGTTAAGTAACTTATATAAAATTAACGGTTTTCTTCAATTCGGACTCTCCGAAGGTGATGTATGAGTATAAAAGTTGGCGTCGTCATGGGCAGCAATAGCGACTGGCCTGTTATGCGGCATGCGGTAGAGCAGCTTGAGGCATTTGGTATTGAATATGAAGCACGTGTGGTTTCCGCGCATCGCACGCCTGATTTGCTGTTTGAATATGCTGCAACAGCGCGTGACCGTGGTCTGGCATGTATCATAGCGGGTGCGGGAGGCGCTGCACACCTGCCTGGTATGCTGGCCTCCAAAACCACTTTACCCATACTGGGTGTGCCCGTTAATTCACGTTATCTGAAGGGTATGGACTCTTTGCTATCTATTGTGCAGATGCCAAAAGGGGTGCCGGTGGCTACCTTTGCGATTGGTGAGGCAGGGGCCGCAAATGCTGGCCTGTATGCGGTATCTATTCTGGCGACTTACGATGAGGCACTGGCGGAGAAACTGGCAGACTTCCGTGCTGATCAGCAGGATGCCGTTCTGGCGATGCAGCTGCCTCCCGAAGGCGAGGCCTGATGATATTACCGGGCGCGACACTCGGCGTACTCGGCGGAGGACAGTTAGGTCGGATGTTCTGTGTCGCGGCACGCAATATGGGTTACCGCACGGTTGTGCTTGATCCGGATGTTAATAGCCCGGCCGGGCAAATTGCCGATGTGCATATACAGGCAGATTATACAGATCAACAGGCACTGTCTGAGATGGCTGAGCAGTGTGATGCCATTACCACCGAATTTGAAAACGTTCCCGCTGAGTGCCTGGCATTTCTTTCTTCCCGATGTCCGGTACACCCATCGGCTGATGCAGTGGCAATTGCGCTGCATCGAATTCGTGAAAAAGATTACGCGACGCGCGCCGGGCTGTCGCCAGCGCCCTATGCCCGTATTGCCGCATCTGGGGATATACCCTCCGCTATAGCAATCACCGGCCTCCCGGCGATCCTGAAAACCACGACGCTCGGTTATGATGGTAAAGGGCAGGTTGTCGTAGATTCTGAGGAAGCACTTAAGCAGGCTTTTCAGTCCCTGGGGGGCGTTGAATGTGTGCTGGAGAAAAAGCTGGATCTATCGATCGAGATTTCTGTGTTGCTTGCGCGAAATGAAAGCGGTCAACAGGTTAGTTATCCGCCCGCAGAAAATGAGCACCGCAACGGTATTCTTCATATGAGTGTAGTGCCTGCGCGTGTAGATGACTCGATTGCAAAACTCGCCTGTGAGCAGGCAAGCCAGCTGGCTGAGCAGCTGGACTATGTGGGGGTGCTGGCAGTAGAGTTCTTCATTACCTGTGATGGGCAGCTGGTATTCAATGAGATGGCGCCACGCCCCCATAATAGTGGGCACTATACGATGGATGCGGCCGTGACTTCGCAGTATGAGCAGCAGGTACGGATGATGTGTGGGCTGACACCGGGTGACAGTCGCCTGGTTAGCCCGGTCGCGATGGTGAACCTGCTGGGTGATCTATGGCCGATTGACTGGGCGCATTGTTTCAGAGAGCCCGGTCTCAAGCTTCATCTATATGGTAAGCTGGAAGCGCGCCCAGGAAGAAAAATGGGACATTATAATTTGCTGGATAAGCGGCTGGATTCCGCGATTTCCAAGGCAAATCAGGTGTTTAGTAAGCTGTCAGTTTGAACTGGATCGCACTTTAAAGGTTTTTATGCCTCTCGTCAGAATGCATTGTTTGATGTTTCTGAATGCTCTGCCATAATGAAAAAACACAATAAAAAAACGTCCTTATAGCTATGGGGAAATGGGTGTTTTATGAGTTTGTCTGAGCCAGTCAAAGAGTTTGAGCAGGAGCTGAATCGGCCCGAAAATGAGCAGATCATCCAGTTTCTAAAGCAGTTTCAACCTTCTGCGCATAATGATATTGTGCAGATTCTGGTAAAATCTGCTGAACAGCTGCCAGATGTGCATTTTTACTGTCCTGATACTGATAATCATGCATATTACCTGGCGCATACGTCAGATGGGGTTATCTTTGCTGCGGCAATGGGCATGAGTGCATTGATGTACCGTTTGCCAAGGCAGTCTATTTCGGCATCATTGACCAAGGGTGGGGAAATTTTGCAGGAAATTGGAGAGCCCTGGGTCAGCTTCAACCCATTCTGGCCGGAAGAAGAAATGCCCGAAGATAAATCTGAAACATTCGATATTGCCGAGATGCAGCACTGGTGCAACCTGGCGTACCATTATGCACTGAAAAAGTAATACCTGTTTTCGGCAGCAGGTAAGTATGATTCACTGATTAGAAAAACAAAAAATTACAAAACGGACGATTTTCATAAATGCCTTCCCAAATGCGTTTTTACAAGATTTGTGCCTTTATTGGGACACTGATAATCATCGCTGACGTTACTCTTGCCTGGTTTCGAATACAGGCGTTTGAAAGCTCGGTAACCGAGGTATTCGAATCGATTATTCGCGTGCAAATGGAAATGGATGGGATTGTGGAAGAGCTGGAGCATATTAATCGCGTACTGATAGTCGCGCCAAACGATGACGGTGAGATTGTCGTTGATGACGTCAGCTATTCGCAGTATGAAGTTGAACGACTGCGTAAAGAGCAGGAAAGTCTTGAGCTCTTTGAGCAGGAAAAGCAGCTGGATCTTTCAACTCATGATGACCAGAAAAAACATGTCATGAATGAAGTACGAATTCTTTTTCTGGTCTCTCTTCTGTTTCTTGTTATTGGAACACTGCTGGCTGCCTTTGGTTACCTGGCCTGGTACTTTAAAGTCGAACTGTTCGAAGATCGTCGTAAAAAACCTCGTTAGATCTAATTCTCATCTGTATAAATAGCTTGCCTGAAACAACGCAAGTTCTCGCAACAAAACATGAATCACTGTATCTCGGCGAACCGTATACTACGATGATGAGCCGGATAAAGGCACAGTGAATAAAAGATTTATAATGACTCACTATGGAATCACGTCGATCGTGTTTATGTTGAATCATGATTCCGAGCAACCTGATATTAAGGTATGAATAATCAGTGTGAGTAAATGATTAGTTATTCAGTGAGGCGTGGCGAGGCGTGGCGGAAAGAGATGATTTTCATGAGGGGTGAATTTTCAAATTAACACTCTGAATATGTGATGTAAAGAAAATTCCGCAGTATGGCTGAAAAAAAATAAATTAATGATTTTAAAGTGGTTTTTCCTTGACCCGAATATCGGCATCCTCTATAACTTTTTAAAACAGTCAGTATTTAAGAGGAGGTGATTTCTGCCAGTCCTGATAAACAATGAGCATAGGTTTAATTGTTTAACTAATTCTAAAAGGGTGGTTTATGGCTAGAAGATCTGGCGCACAAAAAAGGTCCACAAGACAGTCAAGAAAACGGGGGCCTGAACAATCAGTCGTTGTTGATATTAACTCTCGCAATTCCTTCCTGGAAACAAAGTCTCTTTCACAAAAGGCAGCACCTCCGCTGCAGGCTAAAACGGCCGCTCAAGGCCAGTACATCACAGCAATCAAATCTCACAAGTTAACGTTTGGTATTGGTCCAGCAGGTACCGGTAAGAGTTATTGTGCAGGTGCAATTGCTGCAGAAGAACTGGAAAGTCGGCGCATCGAGAAAATAGTCGTTACCCGGCCAGCTGTTGAGGCGGGTGAGAATATGGGGTTTCTTCCAGGTGATATGCATGAAAAATTTGATCCATATTTCGACGCATTTCGTGACTGCTTGAATGAAAGGCTGGGTAAAGGTGTTGTAGAGTGCGGTATGAAAAATGATCGTATAGTGGTTTCACCACTGGCTTATTTACGTGGCAAAACCTTTAATGATGCGTTTGTCATTCTTGATGAAGCACAGAACTGCACAGCAACTCAGTTAAAAATGTTTTTGACGCGTATTGGTGAAAACTGTCGTGTTGTCGTGAATGGGGATATTCGCCAGTCGGATATTGGACATAAATCCGGTTTGCAGGATGCAGTTGACAGACTGGCACACCTTAATTCAGTATACGTGCACGAGTTTGAGCATCATGATATTGTGCGCAGTGGACTGGTGAAAGACATTATCCAGTGTTATGAACACTAGCTAGTTTTCTTTTGCTTAACGAATAACAATAATAACGATACTCACTTGTTTAAAGGGCGCATTGCGCCCTTTTGCTTTTCTCGCTATGTCTTTTCAGGAATAACTATGGGGCGATATCGACCACCCGTTAAAAAAGGCTCACCCTATATCACCCCAGAGGGTAAAGCCGCACTGGATCAGGAGCTGGATTACCTGTGGAACGAACGACGTCCAAAAGTTGTGCAGGCATTGTCCGCTGCCGCAGCCGAAGGTGATCGCTCGGAAAATGCCGAATATATTTACCGCAAGAAAGAACTGGGCGAAATCGACCGTCGTGTGCGCTTCCTGTCAAAACGAGTGGACGAGCTAAAGGTTGTAAGCGATTCTCCGAAAAATACCCGGCAAATATTTTTTGGTGCCTGGGTCGAGCTGGAGGATGAAAATGGTGTCCTGATGACGTATCGAATAGTTGGCCCGGATGAATTTGACGCCAGTCGGGGATATATCTCAATGGATTCCCCGGTGGCTCAGGCATTGCTCAAACGAGAGCAGGGGGAAGAGGTCGAGGTTACAACACCGGCGGGTAAGATCCTTTATTATATCAGCCGAGTGCAGTATCAGCCGTTCTGACGGGCCTAAAGATTCTCCGCAGGCTGCCGTTATAGAGGGTATAGCCCCTGAAACAGTGGATCGATATGTATCGTCTCGGCCTGATTATTCTGTGTTTTCTGATGTCCTCGAGCAGCCTGTACGCCGTACAGCGCTATCAGTCTGCCTATGACCAGAGTCAATGGTCGGTAAAGACCAGCCCGATACACTGTGAGCTCATCCATCCCATTAATCGTTATGGTGATGGGCGTTTTGTATTTTCCTCTGGTGGTGAGCTGGCCTTTCAGCTTCATGTGGTGCAGGGAGCACCCCGGGATAGTGTCGCCAGCCTGCATTCTATCGCCCCTTTCTGGCGTCAGCCCTATGAGAAGGAGCTTGCCCAGCTGACCATTAATCAGGGAAGTATGCCGGTTTACATTGGAGGTACTCTTGCCCTGAGACTCATGTATGAGCTGGAGCAGGGGCGCCATCCAACCTTTCACTACAAGGACTGGGCCGATTATCAGGATGATGTCTATGTATCTGTTTCTTCAGTGAATTTTCGTGAAAATCTGGCTGATTTTCAACGCTGTATGGCCGATGCGCTTCCCTATGGATCGGATGCATTAAAAGATACCGCCGTCTATTTTGGCAAGAATCGACACATGTTGACGGCAGCGGAACGCAAACGGCTGGACGAAATTATTCTGTTTGCCCAGTTTGATCGAAATCTTAAGGTGAAGCTGATTGGTCATGCGGATGGCTGGGGTACGCGTCGATACAATTTGCGCCTGTCTAAGAAGCGCGTGCAGGCGGTTAAAGATTATCTGTTAGCCAGTGGTTTGCAGCCTCAGCAGATCAGTGACAAGGCAGTGGGAGAGTCACGTCCCGTTGCCAGTAATCGCACCCTGAGCGGGCGCAAGAATAACCGTCGGGTCGATATCGTAATCCAGCACTAGAGCAGCAGTTCTTACAGGACAGCACCCCCAAGCTCCGGTATAATGCCGCCTTTGTCTTATCTACTCGCGGAGCACCCATGTCCAAGGTGAAAAAAGTTGTTCTAGCCTATTCTGGCGGCCTGGATACATCCATTATCCTTAAATGGCTCGAAGATACCTATGACTGCGAAGTCGTTACCTTTACCGCTGATATTGGTCAGGGTGAAGAAGTTGAGCCGGCACGTGCCAAGGCCCAGTCAATGGGGATCAAGGAAATCTATATCGAAGATCTGCGTGAGGAATTCGTGCGTGATTATGTGTTCCCGATGTTCCGTGCGAATGCCATCTATGAGGGTGAATACCTGCTAGGGACTTCCATTGCACGTCCGCTGATTGCCAGGCGACTGGTGGAGATTGCTCGAGAAACCGGTGCTGATGCCATTTCTCACGGCGCGACCGGCAAGGGTAATGATCAGGTGCGTTTTGAGCTGGGTGCTTACGCGCTGCAGCCAGGTATTCAGGTGATCGCGCCGTGGCGCGAGTGGGACCTTAACTCCCGAGAAAAACTGATGGCCTATGCGGAAGATCACGGCATTGATATCGACTTTGCCAAGAATAAGAAAAAATCACCTTACTCAATGGACGCCAACCTGTTACATATTTCCTATGAAGGCGGCATCCTGGAAGATCCATGGGCAGAAGCCGAGGAAGACATGTGGCGCTGGTCGGTTTCGCCAGAGGCAGCACCCGATAAGCCAACTTATATAGAACTGACTTATGAAAAAGGCGATATTGTTGCCATTGATGGTAAGAAGATGTCACCAGCCGAGGTGTTGACGCATCTGAACAAACTGGGTGGTGAGAATGGTATTGGACGACTGGATATCGTGGAGAACCGCTATGTGGGTATGAAATCCCGCGGTTGCTATGAAACACCCGGTGGCACCATTATGCTTAAGGCGCATCGTGCAATAGAGTCCTTAACGCTGGATCGTGAAGTGGCCCACCTGAAAGACTCGCTGATGCCCAAGTATGCCGAGCTGATTTATAACGGCTACTGGTGGAGTCCAGAGCGTGAAATGATGCAGAAGATGATCGACGAATCTCAGCACAATGTGAATGGAGACGTTCGCGTTAAACTTTACAAGGGTGCGGTAACCGCTGTGGGCCGACGTTCGGAAACCGATTCGTTATTCGATGAAAAGATTGCTACTTTCGAAGACGATGAGGGCGCTTATGATCAGAAAGATGCGGAAGGTTTTATTAAGCTGAATGCATTACGTCTGAGAATCGCGGCCAACCGTAAGGCATAATAAGTGGAATACCGGTTACATCGAGTAGCCGGTATTCTCTCTATCACAATTACTGCAGAAATATTCAAAGCACTGTTTCAATCCTGATTCAGCTTTAGCATCTGTATTCGTAAACTGAATACCATAAAGATAATAACCACCTTCGATGCGATCCCACATAACCTGCCCTGACAGGTGCACGGGTTCCTGTGACTGATAATCTTTATACTCGTCATAGGGTATATATATTTCAAGACCGATGGGTAATGCCGGATCGATCGACTCACCCAGTTTTAGTTTTATTCCAGTCATACTAAAGTCGAGGCAGCTGCCACCCAGCTCTTTTTCCAGCTGGTTGATAACGACCCTCAGGCGACAGTCTGCTCGCGGTGAATTGCGCTTCTCCATGCCAGCAAACATATGATGTGCAGGCTCACTATGGGTAAAGGAAAACTCGGATAAGATGGTCTGTAGTTTTCCTGCAATATGGTATATGTCATCTGCAATGCTTGCCGTGGTTTCCACTTTGCTGTGATTTTGTTTGTTCATATCAAACAGGTTTTGCAGGCTGCTCTTGAGAGTGTCGAGGTTATTGATTTGCTGCTGGCTCACTTCGGCAATATCCTTATTGCTGTTTGCTGTCTGTGAGATTTCATTCGCCATGTTATCCATCGACTGGCCAATCTGTGATGCGTTGGCCTGTGTATTACGCACACTGTCGACGACCTGGTTCATGGTGTCAGTAACCTGGTTAACATTAGCGGTGAGCTGTTCGATAATGCTGGCTATTTCACCTGTTGATAGCGTCGTGCGAGAAGCGAGGCTTCTGACTTCATCAGCAACGACAGCAAAACCTCTTCCCTGTTCGCCTGCGCGCGCAGCTTCGATGGCGGCATTGAGTGCCAGCAGGTTTGTCTGCTCTGCGATGTCTCGAATACTATCCACCATGCTGACGATAGTGCTGGCTGATTCATTTAGCTCCTGAATCTGTGCGACTGCTCGATCTACATCCTGGGTCATATGCTCCATGGTGCTGATGTTTTCGATGACATAGTGCTTGCTGTCGCGCGCAACTCCCTCCATCTGGGTGGCGCCTTGTCCAATATGCTCGGCAATTTCGTGTACCCGGCTCATGGATTGCTGTAAGTCATCAGTCGCCTCAATCACAGCGGTTCTTCGTTGCTGTTCACTGGCTTCTGCGTCCGATATCTCATGTGAAATAGCGGATACTTGAAATGCAGAATTTGTCATTTGCTTACTACTGGAATCCAGGCTTTGCATGATTTCATTAAGATGACTGACCATGGCATTAAACTGTTTTTCAAGGATGCCGATTTCGTCATTGGTGTCTATGTCGACATGAACGGTCAGATCGCCATGTTCAACGCCATCCAGTGCCTTGCATAATTTCATTATGGGGGTGACCAGCAGTCGCGAGGCAATCGAGATAATCATTAACAATACTAGCAGTACCACGGCAGATACCCAGATACTGCGTATCAGGAAATCCTGCTGTGCCTGCCTCAGTTGATTAACAAGCTCGGAAGTCGCCCCCTGTTGGTGGCTGATGTCTATCATCAGGCTAATTTCGTAATAGGCATCCCAGCGGATAATGATAATGGTGAATAAGGTCACTAACAGGAAACTTAGCTGTAGTTTCCAGCGGATAGGCAGGGAAAGTACCCAGGATTTCACTAGACACCTCTAACTAATGTGGTCGTTTATGTATTAGTACCAGAGTTTAGTTAATGTCGGCGGGAAAATCTGTCTTAGCTGGTTGTTAAGGCGATGGCCTGGCCATGCTGTGCATGGCCATATAGAGGCTGGCGTGTTGCGGATTAGAGGAAATTCAGAATTTCGCTTTCAATATTCTGCTTATCAATAATCGTTGCCTGGGTAACAGGCTTTTCGAAGAGCTCGCTAATAACCGCAGGTATGCTGATTCCAGCTTTTTCTGCAATGGCATTGAGGGCATCGATATCTCTCGTGCCGCTTTCACCAGTTAGTGCTTCAGCAATGACCGGTGAAAACTTGGTCCACTCTGCTGTTGAGTAGACGATGGTTTTGAGTGGTTTTTCACGGCATTTGTCATAAGCCTTGAAGCAGGTCGCGGTGTGAGGGTCCATCAGGTAGCCCTTACTAAATGCCTGTTTGATATAGGCTTTGCCTTCATCGTCATTACAGAAGTCTGCGGCAAAAATCGACTGGATCTGTGACAGTTCATCATCATTCAGCTGGTAATATTTCTGTTCATCCAGCTGTAGCATCAGCTCTTTAGTGCGAGATTCACCGAACAGGTCGAACAGAATACGCTCGATATTAGATGATTTCAGAATGTCCATCGCCGGTGAGGTTGTGGCGATAACTGAGCGTTCGCGTAGGTCATAAGCACCGGTGTTAATGAACTGGGTGAGGATATTGTTATTGTTAGAGGCAATCAGGATTTTTTCTACGGGTAAGCCCAGCTGACGAGCATAATAGCCGCCCAGTGCATTTCCAAAGTTTCCGCTCGGTACGTTCAGATATACCTTATCACCCAGTTGAATCGCATTTTGTCTAACCAGCTCGAGATAGGCGTGGATGTGGTAAATAATCTGAAAAATAATTCTGCCGAAGTTAACAGAGTTTGCAGCGGACAGATGAATATTTTTTTCTTTCAGCTTCTGCTTGAAGTTATCAGACCCCAGTAGTTGCTTGAGGGCGCTCTGTGCATCATCGAAGTCACCGTGAATGCCGATGACTTTGAGGTTACTGGCATCTTCCGTGACCATCTGCAGGCGTTGGACATCGGAGGTCCCGCCGTCAGGATACATGCAGGCGACCTGTACATTCTCACGGTTTTTGAAGGTTTCCAGCGCTGCCGGGCCGGTGTCACCTGATGTTGCCGCCAGAATCAGGTAATTTTCATTACGCGCCTGAGCCAGGGATGACAGCACCACACCAAAAGGTTGCAGGGCCATATCCTTGAATGCACGGGTTGGCCCGTGGTAAAGCTCACTGACGAACAGATCGTCGTAAACCTTTACCAGCGGTACCGGATTTTTGGGGTCATCAAAGGCATCATAGAGAGACAGGGCCTGCTCGATCACATCGGCGTCAATATCGACATCAAAAGCGCTCAGGATGTCTCTGGCGAGCGTTTTATAGTCAGCCTTCAGGTGCTGCTGCAGGAAGTCATCACCCAGGCTGGGCAAGGATTCAGGGGAGTAGATGCCGCCAAATGACGAAATCGGGCTGAGGATCGCCTCTGAGAAGGTGATATGCGTGGGACGTTGCCCGTCATTGCCGCGAGTCTCGATAAATTTCATGTCGCTCCTGTGCCTGAATCATGTTTGCCGAAAGGCGCAAATTATAGCGAAACTGGCGGCTGATTTCACCGGCTTCAGTTAGTGGGCATCGATTTGGAGTTATAACAGAAATACCGTTGCCAGTCCCAGAAACGCCAGCAGGCCGACGATGTCGGTAACCGTGGTGAGGATAACGCTGCCGGCAATGGCCGGATCGATATTGAGGCGTTTCAGCAGAATCGGTATGGCCACACCCGAAGCGGCGGCGCACATCAGGTTTATTACCAGGGCCGCTGCTATTACGAGTCCGACTGACATGTCGTTGAACCAGAGGGTTGCGATAAGAGCGACAACGACGGCCCAGATGATGCCGTTAAACAGGCCTACGATTACCTCCTTATTGAACACCCAGCGGCGGTTACTACGGCTGAGCTGACCGAGGGCCATGCTGCGAATGACCAGGGTAATCGTCTGGCTACCGGCGATACCGCCCATGCTGGCGACGACATTCATCAGGATGGCAACCGTCACGACTTTTTCCAGTGTCGTTTCAAAGTGGCTGACCACCCAGGAGGCGAGGAAGGCTGTAATCAGGTTGATACCAAGCCAGATCGCTCGCCGTTTTGAGCTGGGTAGTACCGCGGCGAACAGGTCTTCTTCGTCATTCAGGCCGGCCATACTGAGCATGGAGTGATCGGCTTCATCTCGAATAATGTCGACAACATCGTCAACGGTGATACGGCCAAGCAGGCAGTTATTGCCGTCAATGACAGGGGCCGATACCAGGTTCAGGTCTTCGAAAGTTTTGGCAACTTCACGGGTATCCATATCCGAGGGTATCGCTTTGATCGTATCATCCATGATTTCTTCGACGGTGCTGTCGGGCGAATTGATGAGCAGGCGAGATACTGGCAGGCTGGCAAGATAGCGGTCGTTTCGATCGACTACGAAAATTCGATCCGTCTGCTCTGGAATTTTGCCAAGTAGACGCAGATATCGCAGTACCACATCCAGCGTTACTTCGGGCCGAACCGTCACCGTGTCGGTGTTCATGATGCCACCGGCACTATCTTCCGGGAAGGATAATACTGACTCCAGCAAATGTCGGTGCTGGCTATCCAGCGAGTGCAGTACCTGATCGATAACAGCCTTGGGTAGTGACTGTACAAAGTCGGCGGAGTCATCGACTTCCAGGTCTTCTGCCAGCTGCACCAGTTGTTCTGCTGACATATCCTTGATCAGGGTCTGTCTGACTTCTTCACCCAGGCTGATCAGGACTTCCGCTTCGATTTCACTGGATACCAGAGACCAGATAACGAAGCGCTCGCGTGGTGGTAATGATTCCAGCAGGTGAGCGATTTCTGCAGGATGCAGGGCATTGAGCATGCTATCAGCGTGCTGCAATGTACCTGATTCCAGCGCCTCTCTTAATGCGAGTAGCTGCTGTTCGGTTTTTTCTGCGATATCGGATGTTTCTGGCATGTCAGGACCGGTAAACGTGATTGATTCAGGCTCAGATTTAATCACGCAGATTGTAGCCTGATCTAATGTGCACTTCATTGTCTAATCGCATGAAGCTTTGCAATTCAATGAGTGGAGAAGGGCTCAGGTATATTTCTGGTTTAGTTTGTCAACCGCCTGTGTAATTTCGTCAGGGTCAGACAGGGAAAGAATATGATCGCTTTCCGTTTCGAGTGTTTTGATATGGCTGTTGTTAATAATATGTTTAACATCCAGCAGGCTATTCGCCTGCACACTGAAACATTTTAGTCCCATGCCGAGTAATAGTCGGGTATAGGCTGTATCAGAGGCCATCTCGCCGCACATGGATACTCTGATGCCCTGTGATCTGCCAGCATCTAGTGTCATTTTTATCAGTTTGAGTACAGCAGGGTGTAAAGGGTTATAAAGATAACTCACTTCATCATCAATACGGTCGAAGGCAAGTGTGTACTGAATCAGGTCATTCGTGCCAATGGAGAGGAAATCGAGCCTGCTTGCCAGGCTGTCGGCGGCCAGTGCGGCCGCTGGAACTTCAATCATAGCGCCGATTTTTATATGCTCATCGAAACGAACCTTGCGTTCACGTAGTTGCTGTTTGGCCTGTTCAACCAGATTAAAAACCTGCTGCATTTCGGAGATGCAGGTGATCATTGGAATCATCATGCATACCGGGCCATAACCTGCGGTGCGCAGTATTGCACGTATCTGGCTGAGAAAAGGTTCCGGGTCCTTAAGGCAGCGCCGAATTG
Organism: Gammaproteobacteria bacterium; assembly: GCA_041589175.1. Taxonomy (GTDB): domain Bacteria; phylum Pseudomonadota; class Gammaproteobacteria; order SZUA-229; family SZUA-229; genus SZUA-229. The sequence goes on along the minus strand of JBFHWF010000016.1, from coordinate 14,145 downwards.
CACGAAGTCCAAGAGCCGGATTGTGTATCAGCGGCCCATGCTGGGCGCTATCACTGAGTTCCTTGTCAGCACCCAGATCCATGGTGCGTATGGTGAGTGGGTGACCCTGCAGAGAACGCAAAGCGCGACGATAGGTTTCGTATTGCGCCTCTTCGTCGGGCATGCTGTCTTTTTCGATAAACAGCATTTCTGTTCGATACAGGCCAACACCCGTATGATCAAACTGGCGTAGCACACGCACATCGGCCGGGCGGTCAATGTTACCCTGCAGACTAATTCGATAACCATCGAGTGTTTTTGCGGGTTTGTTTTTAAGGTCAAACAGGTTCTTACGCCGCTGACGCTCATCCCGAATCAGACTCTTGAAGTGGCTAAGTACCTTTCGCTCAGGGTTAATTATAATTTCGCCGGTATTACTATCGACGATCAGGGCGTCATTAGCCTGTATGTAATATTTTGCATTACTAACACCGACGATTGCCGGTATGCCAAGGTTACGTGCAAGAATTGCTGTGTGGGAAAGAGGGCCGCCATATTCCGTAATGAAACCTGCGATTTTCTGATGCTGCATGAGGATGGTGTCCGCAGGTGTGAGATCATCCGCAACAATAATTCGATCTTTCAGATGGTCGCCCAGTTTTTCATCCGCATGATTAATTTCGGGTTCACCCATAAGGCAACGCTGGATACGTTCGGTAACATGAATGATGTCGTCCTTACGGGTTTTCAGGTAAGGGTCATCCATGTCATCGAAGATTTTTACAATGCGTTCAACCTGTGCCTGTAAAGCCCACTCGGCATTGCATAGTCGAGCACGAATATGACTGACGGTGCCTTCATAAAGTACCGGGTCATCGAGCATGAGAAGATGGGTGTCGATGAACTGGGTTATATCATGGGGTGTGTCACTGGAAATAGAATCCCTGATATCGTTTAGCTGTTTCTGTGCCTGCTTGCGAGCGCTTTCAAAGCGACGGATTTCCTTTTCGACCTGTTTCCTGGTTATGGAATACTCCAGAACTTCTGGCAATTCACGGTGAAATATATAGGCGTGGCCTATGCATATCCCCTTTGAAACACCAATGCCGTTAAGTTGTGAAGTCATTGAAAATTTCTCATTCCATCTTGCAGTTACAGTTAATGCCTTTTACTCATCTTCTTCGAATCGATTGTTAACAAGGTCAACCAGACTTTTGATGCAGGACTCGGCATCATCGCCTTCTGCATGAATAATGATGCTACTGCCCTGACTGGCCGCTAGCATCATAACACCCATAATACTTTTACCATTTACACGGTGGCCATTCTTCTCTAAGTCGACATGGCTGTTGAATGATGAGGCAACATTGACAAACTTTGCTGCGGCACGTGCATGCAGTCCTAACTTGTTTATGATGTCTACCTGCTGACTAATTAAACTCATATGTTGTTATTACACTCACAGATTATGATGCCATCAACCCCGCCGCTGTGTGCTTTGAGAGACAGACTCTCAAGATCAAGTTGCGGATAATTTAATACGCGAACCAGCATGGGCAGGTTCAGGCCACTTACCAGTCGGCAGTTGCTACTGTCGCAAAGCTGTTTTGCGATATTGCTTGGTGTGCTTCCATACATGTCGGTAAGAATAAGTACACCACTTCCACTATCTAGCGACTGAAGATACTTTTCACCCTGCTGAATAATATCTTCAACGGGGTGATCCAGTGGTACTTCGAGTACCCGGGTTGTCAGAGGCTGAGTCTCGAGCATCTGTTGAGCAGTCTCGAGTAAACTGGTTGCTACATTGTGATGGGTAATTAGCAGCAGTCCAACATTCATGTCGTTAGCTCATTTCTCGGTGGCGAACGGAAACATTAGTATATCGGTCGTGGAAGTGACTGTACAATTTCTCGGCCATGTATACCGAGCGGTGCTGGCCGCCGGTACATCCAACTGATACCGTGAGATAGTAACGGTTCTGGTCGGCGAATTTAGGTATCCAGGTTTCGAGAAAACCGGAGATGTAATCAAACATATCATTAACATCATCCTGCTGCTGCAGAAACTCGATAACACCTGCATCTTTACCGGTGAGTGGCCGAAGCTCCTGTTCCCAGTGTGGGTTAGGCAGGCAGCGGACATCAAACACAAAATCGGAATCGCTTGGCACACTATGTTTGAAACCAAACGATTGAAACAGGATGGAAAGCTGCTCGGCAGGTCGGGTGATTACACGTTCCTTAATGAGCGCACGCAGCTGGTGAACATTGGTATGCGTCGTATCGATACACAGATCGGCCGCATTGGCAATTGGGGACAGCAGGTTGCGTTCAATATCGATCGCTTCAGACAGATGAATGTTTTTACGGGTCAGGGGATGCTTACGCCGAGTATCACTGAAACGTTTTATTAACTCATCGATGTCTGCACGAAAGAAGATGATTTCGGTTTCTATCGATTCCTTATCCAGCTCGGCGATAATGTCATTGAATCGTCGTAGGTCATTAGCACCACTCCGCGCATCGATACCGACGGCAACCTCATTATAGATCTGCATTTGTTGACTGGTTAGCTGTTCCGTCAGGCCCGAGAGCAGCCCCAGGGGAAGATTATCCACACAGTAAAAGCCCTCATCCTCCAGGGTATGAAGAGCAACAGATTTACCTGATCCAGAGAGCCCACTGATAATGATGAGTTTCATAATAAAACGTGTTAATTGTTATTGTTCGGTATTATCCACTAAATGCTGACGTTGTCGTGCGATAAATTCATCGCTGGCTGAATGCCCATTTTCCATCAGGATGTGATTCCGTACAGCGGCTTCTACCATGACTGCGAGGTTGCGGCCAGAGGCAACAGGAATTTTAATTTCCGTGATTTCAACACCCAGTATGGTCTTGATACTGCGAGTGCCATACAGTCGGTCCAGCTGCTGTTGATCATCATATGTCATGCGCTCAAGATGTAGTACAAGCCGAAGATTTTTTTTCGGCTTTATCGCGTTGTCGCCGTACATCGCACGGATATTCAGTACGCCCAGCCCCCTAACCTCCATAAAGTCGCGAAGAATTTCCGGGCAGCGTCCATCCAGCAGGTTAGGGCCAATACGTGTAAATACAGGGGCATCATCTGCTACCAGTCGATGGCCACGTGTGATCAGTTCGAGTGCCAGTTCGCTTTTACCAATACTGCTTTCGCCGGTTATGAGTACACCGGTACCCATAACTTCCATATAGACGCCGTGCAGCGTGATTTTTTCTGCCAGCAGATCCGAAATGTAGAAGCGTACAGCATCGATAAGGTCACCGCTGGACATGCTGGTTTGTAGCAGGGGCGTATGTCTGCTGTCTGCTAGCTGGATAATTTCATCGGGTGGTTGCTGTTCGTCACTAAATACAATTGCTGCGGTACGTCGGGAAAAAATATCGATAAAAGCATTGTCAGATTGTTGTCGGAGCTTCTTCAGGTATGCCCATTCTTTCTTTCCAATGACCTGTATGCGGTTGGCATGAATCAGGTTAAGGTGCCCGATAAGTGTAGACAGCTGGTTGAGATGCAGACCTTTCTTGATCGGGCGGCGAGCATGGGCATTGCCAGCTACCCAGTGTAGATCGATGTTTTGCTGTAGATGTTCAAATAGATCCTGGGGTGTCAGTTGCTCTAGCATCGACGCCTGTGCCCTCAGGATGCTGCCTGGTGCCCAGGGCTCCAGTTTTTGAGTTGATTGAAGAGGGCTTCGTCATTTTCGCAGTTACGTAGTTCGGCACAGAACTCATTGTCACTGAACATGCCGGCAAGCGACGCGAGGATTTGCAGGTGTTCTTCAGTGCAGTTTTCAGGCACCAGTAGGCCAAATAGCAGATCCGCTGGTTGCTGGTCGGGGCTGTCGAAGTCAACACCTTCATCAAGCTTGATGAAACAACCGAGTGTGATGACGGGTGAATCTTCTGAAGGTACGCGACCATGGGGAATGGCTACACCATGCCCCAGGCCGGTCGATCCGAGGCGTTCTCGTTCAATCAGGCGATTGAAGATATCCATCGGATCGACACCAGTTGCACCCGTGCCCAGTAACTCTCCCAGGGATTCGAGCGCACGTTTCTTACTGCCAATACCGCTCAGGCATTTTACACGCTCGGGTGTGATTAACTGGCTGATTTCCATAACTTACTCAACGTCGACCGGAGGGTGCGCGTCCTTCTGGTGATGATCAGTAATTTTTTCCTTGTGTTTTTTCACCTGTCGATCGAGCTTATCCACCAGGCCATCGATCGCTGCGTACATATTGTCTTCGGTGCTCTCAGCGAAGATGTTGTTACCACGCATGTTGATGGTAGCTTCCGCTTTATGGCGTACGCTTTCAACAGTCAGGATCACGTGGGTGTTCGTCACCTTATCGAAGTGACGTTCAATGCGTTCCATTTTTTCTTCAACGTAGTTACGTAGTGAATCAGTGATGTCGATGTGGTGTCCGGTTAAATTGAGTTGCATAAGGACTCCTTGGTTCTGCCTTTAAGCAAGGCGTTTGCGTTCATTTGACGGAGGTATCATCATGGCTTCTCGGTACTTAGCCACGGTTCTACGCGCCACGTTTATGCCCTGGTCAACCAGTAAGCTGGCAATTTTGTTGTCGCTCATTGGTTTTCTGGGTTCTTCACTTTCGATCAGCTTTTTGATCATGGCTCGAATGGCCGTAGCTGAACATTCCCCGCCATCGGATGTGCCGACGTGGCTGGAGAAAAAGTATTTGAATTCGAATACGCCACGGGGTGTGTGCATATATTTCTGGGTTGTTACCCTGGAAATGGTGGACTCATGTAAATCAAGTTCTTCAGCTATTTCCCGGAGTACCAGTGGCTTCATGCCTTCTTCCCCGTAGTCGAGGAAGGTACGCTGATGTTCAACAATCGAGGTCGCTACACGCATAAGTGTTTCATTTCGGCTTTGCAGGCTCTTTAGAAACCAGCGAGCTTCCTGCATGTTGTTCTTAAGGAAGGTATTATCATCACTCTGTTTACCCCGCTGTATGTAGGATGCATAAGTTGGGTTGATGCGCAGTTTGGGTGCGACATCGGCATTCAGGCTGACGCACCAGCGCCCATTTTTCTTGGCTACAAACACGTCAGGTACCACATACTGAGCCGTAGACTTGCTGAGCAGGCTACCGGGCTTTGGATTCAGTGTCTGGATAAAACGAATGATCGAAGCCAGCTCTTCATCGTTAACTCGATTATAGCGCTTTAACTTGGCGTAATCATGATTACCGAGCAAATCCAGGTGATTTTTTACGATTTCTCGTGCTTTCTTGATCGAGCTAAAACCTTCTTCATTAAATTGCGCCATCTGAATTAGCAGGCATTCGCGCAGGTCACGGGACGCAACACCCAGTGGATCGAAATGCTGTATCAGGTGAAGTACGGCTTCGACCTCATCCAGTTCTATCTCAAGTTCGTCTACCAGCCCCGCATGTATGTCTTCGATAGATTCCTGCAGATAACCGTCATCGTCGATGCCGTCGATAATGGCAATAGCAATCGCGCGGTCTGTGGGTGACAGGTTGGTGACCAGCAACTGGTCCAGCAGGTGGTCGATGAGGGCACCTTCATCGCTGCTCTGGTTCTCGAGGAATTCCCGTGCTTTGTCATCGTCGCCTGAGGCAACAGAAGCTGTTGGCATAGGAGGCTCGTAGATGTCATCCCATTGTGAGTCGACCGGTAGCTCATCGGGCATGTCCTGGGTATTGTTGAGGTCCATGTCCTGGGCTGAGCTGTCGCCTTGCAGATCATTGTCATCCTGAGCGTTGCTAGCGGCCTCGCCCTGTGGCTCATTGTTGTCGTGAGAATCGTTGCTGTTGTTGTCGTCTTCGACCTCCAGCATGGGATTTGAGTCCAGGGCCTCCTGGATTTCTGCCTGTAATTCCAGCGTTGATAGTTGCAGCAGACGGATGGCCTGTTGCAACTGGGGGGTCATGGTGAGTGACTGTCCAATGCGTAACTGTAATGACTGCTTCATTCGATGGACTGGAAATTCTTCTGGGGTTGCTGAGTTAAAAAAATGCGCGTTCAAGCACATGTTGTGCCATGTTGCGTATCATATCAAGAAATATACCAATATTTATAGACTAAAATTTTGACCTAGATAAACATCTTTCACTTTCTGGTCATCCAGCACCATCTGTGGGCTGCCTTCAGCGATTACCTGGCCAGCGCTCAGAATATAAGCCCGTTCGCAGATGCCGAGTGTTTCTCGCACATTATGGTCGGTGATCAATACACCAATATCCCGCTCGGTGAGCTGCTTGATAATGCGCTGTATCTCAAGCACGGAAATAGGATCAACCCCGGCAAATGGCTCATCCAGCAGGATGAAGCTGGGCTCGGCGGCCAGCGCGCGGGCAATCTCTACCCGGCGGCGCTCCCCCCCGGACAGGCTGATGCCGGTGTTGTCCCGAATATGGTCGATCTGTAATTCGTCCAGTAGCATTTGCAGGCGCAGTTCCATGTCCTTGCGCTTGAGCCCGGGGCGAGTCTGCAGTATGGAGAGGATATTTTCGGCAACCGTCAGCTTACGAAATACCGAAGCCTCCTGGGGCAGGTAGCCTATGCCCAGTCGAGCACGCTGGTGCAGGGGTAGACGGCTGATATCCTGCTGATTTAGATGGATGCTGCCTTCATCCACGGGTATCAGGCCGACCATCATATAAAAGCTGGTTGTTTTGCCTGCACCATTAGGGCCGAGCAGGCCGACAACTTCTCCGCTGTTGACGTGGATTGAGACATCGTTCACCACGGTGCGCTTGCGAAAGCGTTTGATCATGTGCTCGGCACGAAGAATATTCATGGCTTGGTTATCGTCTTATCTGGCTGGATGGTGATCTGTACACGTGGTTGTTCGGTGTTATCGGTCTGCGTATGCCCAGCGCGAACAATATCATTCTGTGTGTCATACACAATACGAGGGCTGCTAAAACGATTGTTATTTTTTATGAGCACGGCCTGTTCCCGTAGTTCGAGTATGCCGCTGTCGGCCATGTACTCCATCTGCATGCTCTCAGCAGTAATTTCTTCACCGCTGGTATTTACCTGCCTGTAGGTCGCTGGCTGGCCGCTTATCCGAATGCGATCCAGCTTCCCGGCTTCACTGCGTATCGTGATTTCATCACCACTAATCTTTGTGCTGCCGCGGGTGATTTTTACATTTCCGCGGTAGATACTGATATTGTCCTGTTCTCGCATTTCGACCTGGTCGGCTTCAATTTCTACTGCTGGATCTGCAGCATGGAGTGAACTGGCAGGAAGCAGGCATAGCAGGCAACTTAGCAATAACCTAAGGCTGTGTTTCATACGTCCCCCTGACCTGTGAAGTCAGCAATAATCGCCCTTCGGGATTGTTGTAGATCAGCCCCCGGCTGTTAAGTGTCAGCTGGGGTGTTATTACCGTTGCCTGTGCATCGGTCTCGGCAATACGCGTGAGCGTGTTAATTTTAAGGTACTCGGTATGAATCGACAGGGTGCCTGTTGGGCTGTCGTCCGCACGGCTGCGTTTGATTTTTACATTATCATAGAGATGAATCAGGTTGTCTTTCTGCAGGAATACGGCGCGCCCGGCGTTTAACTGAAACTGATGATTACCCTCCGCAAATATCAGCTCAGGATTGCTCAGTTCTGCACTGTCATCATCGGCATAGTGTTGCATGCGGGTCGCTTTCAGGGTGTATTGCGGTAGCCCACTGGCATCGAGCTGGGTGCTGCGGAAGTCTTCCATAAAATAGTCGGGAAAACGCTGGCTAGTCTGTGGATCAATTCCCGGTTTGTGTTTGATATCTTCCTGTAGCCACAAGGCAAATACCGCGACCAGTATTAGAATGAAGAGTATCAGGTAGTTACGCATGGCGTTTTATCGGGCCCTATATGTCCGTTCGGTATTTACTCGTTGCTGGAAAGATAGGATTCCAGCATCGGCTGTAGCTTGCCCTGGGCTTCCAGTATTAATTCGCAAACATCCCGACCTGCTCCACAACCACCGTTATGTTCAGTAATCCAGTGTGCGTGTTTTTTTACAAACGGGTGTCCGTCCTGTACGCAAATGGCCAGACCAACCAGTGTCATTACCGGAAGGTCGACGACATCGTCCCCCACATAGGCAATTTCTTCATATTTGAGCCCGGTTTCGGCAACCAGTTCCTCAAATGCGGGTAGTTTCTGGCGCTTGCCCTGATACACCCGGGTGATGCCAAGGTCGCGTGCGCGGTGAGATACCACGTTGGAGCTTCTGCCGGTGAGTATGGCAACATCAACACCACCATCCTGCAACATGCGCAGGCCATGGCCATCTTTGGAGTTAAAGGCCTTGTATTCCTGGCCATCATCACCAAGGAAAAGCGCGCCGGTCGTCAGCACCCCATCGATATCAAAAATGACCAGTTTAATTTTTGCAGCTTTATCCAGAATATCTTGCATGTTAGCTCCCAGCGCGTATCAGTTAACGCATATAGTTATACGACGCCTGCCTTTAGCAGGTCGTGCATGTTGATGGCGCCAACCAGGTTGTTGTCCTGATCTACCACCAGCATGGCATTGATCTTATGTAGCTGCATCTGCGCCAGCGCTTCAGCCGCTAGCAGATGTGGCTGTATGGTTTTGCAGTTTGCCGTCATGACATCCCTGATAGCTGCACTATGCAGGTCGATATTTTTATCCAGGGTGCGGCGCAGGTCGCCATCGGTATAGATACCCAGTACCCGGTTGTTATCATCAACAATCGCCGTCATGCCCAGGCCTTTCTGGGTGATTTCAAACAGAGCGTCACGCAGGCTCGCGGTTTCAGTGACTCGAGGTATCTGTGCATCGGTGTGCATAATGTCACTGACATGCAATAACAGGCGACGGCCGAGGCTTCCACCCGGGTGGGATAGTGCAAAGTCCTGCTCGGTGAAGCCCCTGGCATCTAGCAGCGCGACAGCCAGTGCATCACCCAGTACCAGTGCTACGGTGGTACTGGCAGTGGGTGCCAGACCGAGGGGACAGGCTTCTTTTTCTACGCCCGCATCCAGGTTGACATCCGCTTCCCGTGCGAGGGTCGAATTGTCATTCCCCGTCATGCTGATAAGTGGTACGGATAGTCGCTTGATTATGGGAACGATAGTCAGTATCTCACCGGTTTCGCCCGAGTTAGAAAGGGCTATGACGACATCCTGTGGGGTGATCATGCCCAGATCGCCATGGCTGGCTTCACCTGGGTGGACAAAGAAAGCGGGAGTGCCTGTACTGGCCAGTGTGGCGGCAATTTTATTACCAATATGACCAGATTTACCCATGCCGGTTACGACCACGCGGCCCTTACAGCCCAGCATTAGCTGACAGGCTTTGACAAAACGCTCGTCGATACGTGCCCTCAGGTTTTCAATAGCCTGTAATTCGGTGTCGATCACGGCCAGCCCTAGCTGGCGAAGCTGATCGGGCTGCACGCCCTGATCGGAGTTATCAGAATTCACTTAAGCTCGCCTATTGTCTTTGCTGTTATTGTATTGCACTAAAATAAAGGATTACTTCGTAGGCAGCAAATATACCCAGCAGTATGCCGCCCTCTACCCGGGTTATTGTGCCAAATTCACCCCGACGTCCAAATGCCATCATAAACATCAGAATGGTGAGGGTGACCATGACGGGAAGATCACGTAGCAGAACACCCTCGGTTAAGGTGCTGGGGTGAATGATGCCCGCCGTACCCAGCACACCCAGTGTGTTAAACAGGTTAGAGCCGATAACATTGCCCAGCGCGATATCATGTTCACCCTTGCGCGCACTGGCGATTGAGGCTGCCAGTTCGGGCAGGCTGGTGCCAATGGCAACAATGGTCAGGCCAATGATCAGGTCGCTAACGCCCAGAGTGGTAGCAATATTGACAGCTCCCCAGACCAGTAGCTTGGAACTGATAAGGAGTAATATGATGCCAACGAAAAGCAACAGCATTGCTCTGTTCATGGGCATGTCTTCGGGAATTTCCTGTTCAAATTCACAGCTCAGGGGGTCTGCAGTTGCACCATTTTCAGGATCGCAGTTACGTTGTTTCAGGGCAGTATGTACGATCCAGGCCATCAGCACGAACAGTACGACCAGCATGATAATACCGTCGCTTCGGCCAAGTGCATTGTCGTAGGACAGGAGTAGAATAGCGAGGATGGTTGCAATGATGAGCAGGGGGTATTCTCGCTTGAGAATGCCGGAGTGTACGGATAGTGGAACCACCACGGCAGTAGTCCCGAGTACCAGTGCAATATTCGTGATATTGGAGCCGATGGCATTACCCACTGCCAGACCGGGGTTGCCACCCATAGCCGCGATGGCGGCCACCAGAATTTCCGGTGCCGAGGTGCCAAATCCAACGATGGTCAGGCCGATAACCAGCGGGGAAACCCCAAGGTTACGTGCCGTGGCAGAGGCACCGGAAACAAATAGATCGGCGCTCCAGATAAGAATGCCAAAACCGGCGAGTATGGCGACGATATCAATTAGAATAGACACGAAATATTACAACTTTCAGATATTTAAAGAACGCAATGATACACGATAATGGTGCCGGGCAAGAAACAGAAGCACAGCCAGACTCGCTCAGGGTCGGTGTCGTAGACTGGGAGCAGCCTGCGTTGCTTGAACAGTTTTATCCTGATGATTTACCGGCAGACTGGCGACTGGGTTTTTATGCCAATGCATTTACCGCCGTACTGGTGCCACGTCAGCACTGGATGAACCTTTCCACAGATGAGCGAGATGAGTGGCAGGATCTGCCTGAGGTATTTCATCTGTACCTGGAAGCACAGTCTCCACAGGATGACGAAAGCCTGTCTGCGTTGCAGGCATTGTTGCCTGGCCAGTTCGTGCAGCCGGTAAGCTCACTTGAGCCAGGGGTGTATCCGCAGCAGGGTATCGCTATTATTAACTGGCCTGATCGCAGCATGCGTGAATGGCGGTACTGGCTGGAGCAGCATGGCACGAACATTCATGCATTATTTCTTGGGGGTGGCGCGGTGACAATCGGCCAGTTAGAACAGTGCCGCGATCTGGTCGAATTGCTGGGATTGTGAACCCTGCCATGTGCATTTGCTTTGCCAGATGCAGTGAGTTGGTTATAGTACGGCAACACTAAATATCCCGGGGCATTCCTATTTCTTCCTCGCAGACAGATTCCATTACAGATGACCCGCCGTTAGTTCAGATCCGTGGGCTGACGTTTCGCCGTGGGCATCGCCTGATCTTCGATAATATCGACATGGATATCCGTCAGGGGCAGGTGACCGCGATTATGGGCCCCAGTGGTACCGGCAAAACCACGCTACTCAAGATAATCGGCGGCCAGTTAAAACCGGATGCCGGTGAGGTGATTGTTGCCGGAAAGAATGTACACCGCCTGTCTAACCGCGAGCTTTACACGTTACGCAAGGAAACCATGGGCATGTTATTTCAGAGTGGCGCACTGCTGACCGACCTGAATGTTTTCGATAATGTCGCTTTCCCCCTGCGTGAACATACCCGCCTGCCCGCGTCGGCCATTCGTCAGCTGGTGCTATTGAAGCTGGAAGTGGTGGGTCTGCGTGGCGCACGGGGGCTAATGCCTTCCGAGTTGTCTGGCGGCATGGCGCGACGAGTTGCGCTGGCCCGTGCAATTGCACTCGATCCACAGATGATCATGTACGACGAACCTTTCACCGGGCAGGACCCCATCTCCATGGGTGTGCTGGTCAAGCTGATCCACGACATGAATCATGCGCTGGGCATGACGTCACTGGTGGTGTCCCATGATGTGGCAGAAACCGCCAGTATCTCCGATTACATTTACGTGATCTCGTCGGGGCGTATCGTTGAGCAGGGTACACCCGGCGAGATACGTGCCTCTGCGTCGGAGTGGGTCAATCAGTTTATCAAGGGTAAGGCGGATGGGCCGGTACCGTTTCATTATCCGGCGGCGGCCCTGTTTGATGATCTGCTGGGGCGCCAGGCATGATCGATCTGTTACAGAAGCTGGGGCACACGACCCTTAGCGGGGTCAGCCGTATTGGCCGGGCTTCGCTGTTCCTGGGTTACACCGTCCTGAGCCTGCCTTACCTGTTGAAAAAGCCGGGCCTGCTGGTGCGCCAGCTGTATTTCGTGGGGGTACAGACATTACTCATAATCCTGGTTGCCGGGCTGTTTGTGGGAATGGTGCTGGCTCTGCAGGCCTATATTGTGCTGTCAGACTTTGGGGCCGAGGAATCCATCAGCCTGATGGTGTCCCTGAGTATCCTGCGTGAGCTAGGGCCGGTATTCACTGGCCTGTTGTTTGCCGGGCGCGCTGGCTCCGCGCTAACTGCGGAGATCGGCCTGATGAAGAGTACCGAACAGCTCTCCGGCATGGAAATGATGGGGGTTAACCCCATGCAGTATATTGTGGCACCGCGTTTTCTCGCGGGCCTGCTGGCGGTGCCGATGCTGACGCTGATTTTTATGGCGATTGCTATTATGGGTGGCTACTTCGTGGCGACGGAAATGCTTGGCCAGTACGAAGGTGTGTTCTGGTCGCAGATGCAGGCGCGAGTTGATTTTTACCAGGACCTGGTCAATGGCATTATCAAGAGCCTGGTATTCGGTTTCGTGGTGGTATGGATTGCGGTGTTTGAGGGGTATGATTGCCTACCCACGTCTGAAGGCCTGGGCCAGGCGACCACGCGAACCGTAGTGCATGGTTCACTGGCAGTGCTGGGGCTGGATTTTATCCTCACCGCGCTGATGTTTAACGTTTAGGGAATCCTGACAGATGAGTATGCGAACAATCGAAATCCTGGTCGGCGCCTTCGTGGTACTGGCAATTCTGGCGATGGTGATGCTGTCCCTCAAGGTGAGCAACCTCGCCAGCTACGGTGATAATGGTGACGTGTACAGCCTGACGGCTAACTTCGAAAATATCGGCGGGCTTAAGGTGCGGGCACCGGTGAGTGCAGGTGGTGTACGGGTTGGCAAGGTGGCGGCAATTGCCTACGATAACGAGGCCTATACCGCGCGAGTCACCCTGGAAATTAATCGCGCTTACCAGTTTCCGCTGGATACCTCGGCCAGTATACTCACCGCCGGGCTGCTGGGTGAGCAGTATATTGGCCTGGAACCTGGAGCCGATGAAGAATTTCTGGATAACGGCGCAGAACTCGAAATGACGCAGTCTGCCATGGTGCTGGAGCGTATCATCAGTCAGTTCCTGTTCTCAAAGGCTCAGGAGTGAGCGGAGCAGGCTGATAGCCGCAGCAAGATAAACGAAACAGAACGTCTGCGGGCTCAGCTTGTCAAAGCAACAAGCGCGGACTGCAATAAGCAATATATAGAGTAAAGAAAAAGAGGATATACCCATGCTGAAACGATTTGCTGCACTGATCATGCTGTGCCTGGGAATGGGGGCGGCTGTGGCGGCTACCACACCCGATCAGCTCATCAAGGACACGTCCGAGAAGGTGCTGTCGACGCTGGAGGCCAATAAAGCCAAATATGACAAGAACCCGGATGAAATCTACAAGCTGGTTAATGATATTATTCTGCCGCATCTGGATTTTCGCGCCATGAGTAAACTGGCGCTGGGTAAAAACTGGCGCAAGGCAAGTGAGGACCAGCAGGAACGTTTTGTCGAAGCCTTCAGAACCATGCTGATTCGCACCTATAGTAAATCCCTGACCGAGTATGTCGGCCAGGAAATCCGGTTTCTTCCCTATCGCCCCCCCGCGGACGGCAAGCGTACAGTGAAGGTGAATACGGTGATCAGCCAGAGCAATGGCCCGGATATCCCTATTGACTACAGTCTGCGCATCAAGGACGACATCTGGAAGGTTTACGATATCAAGATCGATGGCATTAGCCTGGTGACTAATTACCGTAATAGTTTTGCCGCCGATATCAATCGCGTGGGTATCGAGGGCTTGATCGAGAAGCTACTGGCCCGACGTGACACCGAGGAAAAGGCCTGATCCATGCTGGTGTTTGATCAGCAGGGTGAGAAGGTGAAACTGTCCGGACAGCTCAACTTTACTCATGTGGCTGAGCTGCTGAACCGGCCGCGGCTCGACTTCAATCATGGTTCACTTGATGTGGATCTGTCCGAAATTAGCCGATTTAACAGTGCATCCCTCGCACTTTTGCTCGAATGGAT